>CAZNTD010000001.1:0-57670 GCA_964575915.1 uncultured archaeon
CCCCGTTCCGGGAGTTCCCGCTGCCCCGCGACAACGTGTCGGAGGTGGACCTGACGGTCCGCAACACGTCGGGACACATCGTGAACGAGACCGTCATCGAGGCGCCGTTCGACGACGAGGACTACGACGAGGGGACGCGGATGTTCTCCCACCGGTGGCCGGTCGCCACCAACGTCGACACCGGGGAGTACAGCGTCGAGGCCCGGGTGGAGGACGTGTTCGGGGTGCGGAAGAACCTGTCGTTCACGTTCGACGTCCTGGAGGACGGGACGGAAGGCCCGGTGGTGGAGATCGCGGGGGCCGGTGGGGAGACCGGTATAACCCGGTTCAACCGGACGTACAACACGACCGGGAACAAGAGCATCACCGTCCTGCTCAACAACACGGCGGACGTCCCGGCGCTTGTCACCCCGCACTTCCGCAGCGACCTGTCCGGCATCTCGTCGCTCCACGAGGACGTCCCGGTCTCGTTCTCGGAGAACCAGCTGAAGAACGTCCACGTCAACGTGTCGCTCGCGGAGAAGGGGACGTACCTCGGGGACATGGTGTTCGAGGTGCACGGCTCGTTCGTCAACGACTACAACCTCAGCCTCCCTGTCAACCTGACGGTGAACAACGACTGCCTCTATCTCAACGGCAGCCTCTGCCTCGTCAGCACGGACCTGGACCGGTCGGTCGGGACGGTCGGCTCGTTCAACCTCACCGCCTCGGCCGTCCATACCGGGACGGACGCCTCCCTGTCCATCACGTACGAGGGCAACCTGTCCGACATCCTGGCGGAGCGCACCATCAGCCTCGCCGCCGACAACCGGACCGACATCGCCCTCGGCTTCACCACATCGGCCGGGGAGACCGGGACGTACACCGGCAACGTCTCGTTCACCACGGACAACGCCAGCATCACGCTGCCCGGCAGCGTCGCGGTGAACACGTCGGTCGGCGATGTCTCCGTCACCGCCCCGGTCGTCGAACTGGGGACGTTCGTGGAGGGCGACGAGGTGCCCATCGACCTGGAGATCACCAACACCGGTGACTCCCGGTTCGATTCGGTGGATATCGTCGGCGGCCGGCTCGACATCGACGAGTCACGCGACGTGGACCTCGATCCCGGGAACACCACGACGGTCTCGGTGACCGGGACCGCCCCGGCCGTGGACGGGGAGACCTCCGTCGACATCACGGTCCGCACCCCGTCGGGAGCGGCCGACACCGCGTCGGTCAGCCTCACCGCTTACCAGAACTACGGCAACCGGTTCACCCTCCTCCAGAACGATATCGGGGTGCTCCGTGACCGGCTCACGAACGTCTCCGCGTCGGCGGAGAACCGGAGTGCGGTGCAGGACGACCTCGACCAGGCCGAGACCCTCATCGAGGAAGGGCAGGAGGCATGGGACAACGGGGATTACAGCACGGCGCAGACCCGGTACCAGGAGGCGGACCAGCTGCGGCAGTCCGCCGACCAGCTGCTCACCGACCTCGAGTCCTCGGACACGGACGGCGGTGATGGCGGCGGCATCGGCCTGCCCATCATCCCCATCGTCGTCTTCATCGTCATCGTCGCCATCATCGGGGCCATCCTCTACCTGAGCATCGTCCCCGAGGACGAGGAAGGGGAGTCCGGGTACGGCCCGGGACCGGCCGAGTCACCCCAGGGATTCTAGGGGAGATACATTTTTTAGGAGGCGCCGCCAATGGTCCGGTATGGCCCTCGAGGATGTCATCATCAGCCAGGTACAGGGAAGCAACATCGTCCTGTTCATCATCCTCGTCGTCCTGTTCGTGGTCGCGTACAAGGTGCTGCGCGCCGTCATCAACACCGGTATCGTCGCCGTCCTGTCCGGCGTCTTCCTCGTCGTCCTCGACCTTGTCGGGCTCGGGCCGGCAGTCACCGTCAACCGGTTCCTGTTCTTCATGGTGCTCGGCACCGGTCTGTTCATCCTCTACTCGACCATCGCCACGGTCATCCGCACCTCCACGACGCTGATGGGTGCGCTCCGCAGGATGGGTGGCTGGCTCCACCGCGGCGGGGACGGGGACGACGATGGCGGCAAGGAGCGGGAGATCGTCCTCGACGAGCTGAAGGAGGACTGACCGATGGGAGACGTATTCAAGCTCAAGCACGGCGAGGCGACCTACGACGACCTGTACAAGGCGCTGGTGGTCGCGGAGGCCAAGGCGGAGGACGAGGACGAACCCGTGGTCGTCTCGAAGAAGTTGCTGAACACGTTCGAGGATGTCGTCAGGGTGTTCCCGGACGGGACGCAGGAGCGGCTGGACGACTGAACGCGAACATATCGCTGCCGCAGGTCAGTCCTGCACGTCCCCGTGTGTACGACCCTCGACCCGGTACTCCGCCCCGCCCATCGCGGTGACCGTGCCGTTGAACCATGCGAACGCGAGGGTGCGCGGCCGGGTGTAGGTCGTGGTCGTACCGCCGTCCGGGTAGGAGACCTCGCCGGTCGCGTTGTGGAACGTGACCGTCCGCCCGTCGATACCGAGCGTGAGCGTGTCACGGTCCGCCACGATATGCACCGCCTTCTCCGTATCGGACGTCAGGGAGAGGCCGCCGGTCGCCACCCGCGTCGCGCTGCCATCCACCGTCACGTTGTCCGGGGTCATCTCCACCGTCCCGCTGAACCCGCCGAGCGCGACCGTGCCGCTACCGTTCACCGTGAAGTCGTCGATGGTCGCGACCGTGCCGGGATGCACCGGCAGGGACAGGTCGGTCCCGGAGACGGTCACGCTGACCGGCTCCGCGGTGGAGACCGTGGCGTCCACGGTCGTGTTCGCCTCCTCACCGCCACCCCGGTCGATGACATCGGTCGGGGTGAGCCCCTGGAAGTCGTCCAGCGAATCCATGAAGCCGTCGACGTTCAGCGAGCCGTACTGCATCCCCATCGCGACCGCGAACAGGGAGATGAATACCGCGGCAAGGACGCGCGTGTCCATAGTGATTTAAGGGTGGTCCCGGACGGTATTAAAACTATCCATGCTCCGCGCCATCCTCCACGAGCCGGCATACGCGGGCAACATCGGGTTCGTCGCCCGGCTCGCCGACAACTTCGCCGTCGACGAGCTCGTCCTCGTGTCGCCGCAGTGCGACATCGACGGGGAGGCACGGGACCGCGCCAGCCACGCGCAGGAGACGCTGGACCGGGCCCGGATCGTCGACGACCTCGACATGGTGCTGGACGATCTCGATGTCGCGGTCGGCACCACCGGTATCAGGACCGGGACGGAGAACGTGCTGCGGCACGGCACCACCCCGCGGGAGATGGCGGACGACCTGGACCCGGCTGCGCGGACCGGCGTGGTGTTCGGCCGGGAGGGGACCGGGCTGTCCAACGACGAACTGGACCGGTGCGACTACACCGTGTCCATCCCGGCCAGCCCCGACTACCCCGTGATGAACCTGTCGCACGCCGCGGCCGTCGTCCTGTACGAACTGTACCAGGCCCGCGACGGGGCGGAACGGGACGGTGAGCTGGCCTCCCGGGAGGACCGCGCGGTGCTCGAAAACCTATTTAAAGGTGTGGCGGACAGCCTTGAGTGGAACGGGACGCGCCGGGAGAAGACCGTGCGGGCCTTCCGGAACGTCCTCGGCCGGGCGACGGTGACACGCCGCGAGCACCGGTTGCTCTGCGGCCTGTTCAGCGACGTGCAGGATAGACTAGGTGATGACACGTAATGGTGCTTTTCCCCGGGATGGGCGACGGCGGTATCATGCAGTTCGTGCTGCAGATGGTGCTGCTCATCGCGTTCTTCATGCTCTTCCCGCGCATCATGGTCTTCCAGTCGATGTACAAGATCCGGAAGTCGCTGAACGCGATGGAGGAGAACGCGCAGGAGACCGAGCAGATATTCCTTGACGCGGTCGCCGGTGCGGCCACGCCCGACCTGGAGAAGCGGCTGGAGCCGATGAAGAACATGGTCGTCTCCCCGCCGACCGGTATCGACCCCGCCGGTCTCGTCGACAAGCTCGAACTGGTGCTCGACACGTCCGACGACAAGATGGGCCGGTTCGTCGACGACCTCGTGGACCGCGACCTCGACGACCGGGAGAAGGCCGACCTGACCATGGGGTTCAAGGGGCTGTACGGCGCCCACCAGATCTACGTGCTTATCCGCCACCTGAAGCTCCTTATCGAAGATACGAAAAGCCTGCAGCTCGCCGGTATGCTGCAGATGATGCTGCCGCTCTACCAGGAGATCGCCGAGTCCCAGAAGCAGGCGACCGAGGCGTTCGTCAACGGCATCCCCATCGGGGACGCGGTCGGCCCGCTCGTCGCCGCCAAGTTCCTGGACGGCGAGGTCGAGGAGGCCGCCGAGGACGTGGTCGTCGGCCACACCGAGGTCGACGGCACCGACCTCCACGTCGTCAAGTCGAACGGGCCCGGTGCACGGCTCGGCAAGTACGGCGACGCCATCGACCGGGTCGTCGCGGAGGAGGACGTGGAACACATGATATTCGTCGATGCCGGGATGCGGTACGAGGGCGAGGAGACCGGGACCGTCGTCGACGGCACCGGCGTCCTCATGGGCGGCCCCGGCGTGGAGAAGTTCAAGATCGAGGAGATCGCCGAGGACCACGACATCCCGCTCGACGGCTACATCGTCAAGCAGAGCGGACCGCAGGCCTCCCGGCCCATGCACAGCAAGATCTACGAGGCCGTGCCCGAGACCGTGGAGAAGGTGAAGGATCAGGTCCGGGACAGCGACGCGGACTCCATCCTCCTGGTCGGGGTAGGCAACACGGCGGGCGTCCCGAACAGCAAGCAGGCCACCAGTTCCATCCCGAACAAGCTCAAGCCGTACTGGGAGGAGGAAGAGGAGGAATCCACCTCGTACTTCGGTTTGATGAAGGCGTTCCCGATGGGCGGGGGCGACTTCTACGGCGGCGACGCCGCGGACACGTTCGACCTGTTCCAGCGACTGGTCCGGCGGTGACCCGCCACCCACCGTTCAGGTTTATAAAAGTATTTTTCCCCGTAAGTGGGTAGAGAGGCGATACAGATGGCGCTACGACCCGCACGTATCTACAGGGACAAGCCGGGACAGCCGTACACCCGGATGTCGCAGAAGCGAGAGAACGATAACTACATCTCCGGTGCCCCGGCCCCGAAGATCTCCATCTTCGAGACGGGTGCCAGGGGCAAGGAGTTCGACGACGAGGAGCGGGTCGTCCTCACCCTCGAGGAGGACTGCGCCATCCGCGGCAACGCGCTCGAATCCGCGCGGATCGCCGCCAACTCCCACCTCCGGAAGGAGGTCGGGGTCGAGGACTACCATCTCAAGGTCCGCGTCTACCCGCACCACGTGCTGCGGTACCACCCGCTCGCCGGTGTGGCGCAGGCGGACCGGTACTACGAGGGTATGCGGAAGCCGTTCGGCCGGCCGACCGGCCGCGCCGCGCTGTGCGACCAGGGCCAGGAGATCATCGAGGTCCGGCTCTCCAGCGGCGACGCGCAGGACGCGCGGAAGGCGCTCGAGCGTGCGGGCATGAAGATCCCGGTCGGGTTCCGCGTGAAGCGGCGCTGAGCCGCACCGACGGCCCCGCCCCGCAACATTTAATACGCTGACACACATGGACGTGTATGCTCCGGAGCGGTGTCACGCCGGTCGTGGCCGTTGTTATCTTGCTGGGGATGACCGTCGCCGTCTCCGGTGGCGCGTACGCCTGGATGTCGCAGATCCAGGGCGCGGCCCAGGCGGATGCCCGCGAGGGGCTGGCGACGGAGATGGAGGTCAAGGATTTCCGGTGCGACCGGGGAGCGGTCGAGGTATCGCTCAAGAACAGCGGAACTACCGCTATCACCACGACATCGGCCAGCCTGTACATCTATGATTCCCGGGACACGCTCGTGACGGCACGGTCGGTCGATGTGAGCGGGATGGCGTTCCTGGACCCGGGAGGGTTCGACATCCTCCCGGTCCATACTGACTACATCCTCGAAACGGGGGAGCGCTACCGGGCGGAGCTCCGGTTCTCGGATGGGTCGCATGGGGCTGAAGCAGGATGTACCGTGGAGGACGGCTCCCTCGTCGACAGGTTCTACGCCGTCGACTGGAGCAACAAGCAGTGGTCCGCGTTCGATACCGATTTCAACGAGGTCTCCCCGATGGACCAGTCGCTCGGCGACGAACCCATCGGCTGCACCACCGATGGCCGGTACCTGTACACGAACAACCGGAACGGGAAGGTGTGCCGGAACAGCATCGCGAACAACTCCAAGCAGTGCATCGATATGGACGCCCTGACCGGGTTCAGCTGGGGCGGACAGGGGATAACGATGGTCGGTGACCGGCTGTACGTCGGGACGAGCGGGAGTTACGGTGCGAACGGGAACCGTATCTACGCCATCGACGTATCCGACTGGAGCAGTCCTGCCATCGATACGTGGTGGGACGCGAGCGGTCACGGACCGGACGAGGTGGCCGGCCTTGCACGTCACGGCGGCTACATCTACCAGACCGAGCGTGACTCGGATTCCACCGGGGTCGTCCGGTGGGAACTCACGGGATCAGGTGCGACGTTCGACCGCACGTACGCCGCGGACTCGAACATGGACAACCACGGCGCGACCGCTACCGGAGGCACGTTCTACGTCTCGAACAGCGGGGAGATAGACCGGTTCGACGGGTCATGGACCCACCAGGAGCACCGCAGCGGGCTGGACCTGTACACCGGTGTCTGCGCCGGGTACTCCGGCGATTTCAGGTGAGGGGCTACTCACCGAACTCAGTGTCCAGCCACTCGACGATGTCGTCGGACTCGTACATGGTCTCGACGACCTCGCCGTCCTGGTCGCGGACCACGAGGAACGGGACCTGGTCCTCGCCACCGAGATCCATCAGGTCGTCCATCCGGTCCTCGTTCTTCCGCGGGTTGTGCGCGATGTAGGAGAGGCCCATGTCCGACAGCTTGGTGCGGACCTTCTGGCAGAACGGGCACTGCTCGAACTGGTAGAGTTCCAGGGTGGTCGTGTCGGTATCCATGGAGAACAGGTGGGGTGCGAGACTTAAAACCGGCAGGGACGCGGGATGGGCGGGTCAGAGGAACCGTTCGTCCCGCGTGACCTCGGGCTCCGCCTCGTCCCGGTCCGTGACATCCTCCTGCTCGGTCGCGCCCTCCGGGACGACGAGGTCGTGGTGCTCGGTCTCCTCGTCCGCCTCCATCTTCGCGACCAGCGCGAGGACGGCCGCGTCGAACTCGCGGTCCGACCCGATGTCGTCCGGGACGATGCCCTGGTCCGCCAGCGCATCGTCGTCCGCGATGTCCAGCATCCGGGCGACCACGTGCGGGTCGGACTCGATGATGCGGCAGCCGATGCCGGCGGCCTCGATCTGCCGGGCAAGGTGCGCGGCCCGCTCCAGCACCTGCCGGTCCCGCATCCCGTGCGGCAGCAGCCGGTGGCCGCCGTCCACGAGGTCCTGCTCGCCGGGCCGGAAGTCCGACCGCTCCTCCCGTTCCGGCGGGGCGTTGAGCGCGACCACGTCCGGCCGGTGCTCCTGCAGCAGCGCGATGATGTCGTCGTTGGTGCTGGCCGACGCGGTCACGGTCGTGTCGTCGTCGAGGAACGCCACGCCGCACGGGTCGTCGGTGGAGCCGGTGAGGACGATGCCGCAGTACATGCCCGGGAAGAGCGCTGCCAACCTTTTAAATGCGGAGGGCTTTTTAACCAGGAACGCGCAGGGGTGTCCATGCTGCTGACCGCGCTGCGGGACGAGGTGGAGCGGAACATCGAGGCGGCGTCGTCCACCAAGCGGATGATCGACCGGGAGCGGGACATGCTCCAGGGCGACCTGCAGGAGCGCGTGTCGCTGCAACGGTTCCACACCGATATCTGGGATTCGCTCATCGCGGGCGGATCGCTGCAGGAGTACGGCGACGTCCTCGACACGGTCGCGGCCGCGTACCGGGATGTCCGCGAGTACAACCAGGTGGTGGACCAGTTCGACCGACACGGCAACAACATCGTCCACTCCCCGCTCATCACCGGGACCATGTCGGGCTACGGCCGGAAGGAGACCATCGAGATCATCCGGGAGAAGTGCGACGAGGCCGAGGTCGATCTGCGTGACGCGCGGGAAGCACTGGAGGATATCATCCGCCGCACCTGCAGCGTCTGCGGCGAGCTGTTCCCATCGCGGGGCGCGATGAAGTCCCACCGGTCGCAGAAGGACGATTCGGACCACCGCGCCGCCCGGGACGGACGATAGTTTTATAGGCGAACCCGGGGAAGCGTGACATATGTTCGAGCGGCTGGTCCTCGAGTTGAGCGATTCGGAAAGCTACCTGGATGTCTTCCTGCTGTCCGGGTTCTTCACCATCCTCTCCATCCTCCTGGTCCAGCATCTCGTCGTGTTCCGGCTCGACGTCATCGACCTCGGCGGACTGGTCGCGGTCCTGCTCACCTCGCTTGCGGTGTCCTACCCGTTCGTCCGCTACCTCATCGAGGAGGAGCAGGCCGAACTGGCGCAGCGCTGGTCGGAGAAGAAGCTGCTGCACCGGCATGCCGAGCAGATCGAACTGTACATGGTGTTCTTCCTGGCGGTCACCCTCTCCTTCGCGGTCGCCACGTTCCTGGTGCCGGAGTCGTTCTTCCAGGTGCAGTTCTCGGTGCTCGAGTCCATCCGCGGCCCGACCGGTGGCGCGACACTGCAGGGCGCGTTCATGGGCATCGTCACCAACAACCTGTGGGTGTTCCTCATCACGTTCGTCCTGACGTTCTTCCTGTCGTCCGGCATCCTGTTCATCCTGGTGTGGAACGCGTCCGTCCTCGGCGTGCTCATCGGTGCCCTCGCCAACACGGCGCTGCACATCCCGTACATCACCCTGTTCTACGTGCCGCACGGCGTCCTCGAGATCGGGGCGTACGTCATCGCGGGCATCGCCGGGGCGCTGCTCTCCTACCGGGTCGAGGCGGACCTGTACGACGACGTCGACCCCGGCCCGAAGCGGGCGGTGACCACGGACGCGCTCCTCCTCATCGGCATCGGTATCGTGCTCATCGTCGTCGCCGGCGGGGTCGAGGTCATCTAGAGCAACGGGTCGATACGCCGCACCAGTTCCTGCTGCACCGCCGCCAGATCCCTGCTGTTATCGATGACCACGTTGTAGAAGTCATGGTCGCGCGGGTCGATACCGTACTTCTCCCGGTACCGCGCCAGCTGCTTCCGGTTCCGCTCCTCCACGTACGCACGGACATCCGCGTCGTCGTCGATGGACTCGGCCGCCGACTCGCGGCCCTGCATCCGCTCCGCGATGGTCGCCGGGTCGCACTCGACGTAGACCCGGACCGGGGCGATCCCGTCGAGCAACACACCGGTCAGCCGGCCCTCGAGGACGAGCCCGTCCTCCTGGAACGCCGTCCGGAGCACGGTGCGGTCCCACTCCAGGTCGAAGTCGATGTCCTGCTCCTCCTCGATGCGCGCCGCCTCCGAATCGAACTCCTCGATTGTCATGCCGTGCTCCGCCGCCTTCTCACGGAAGAACTGGCCGGCATCCACGTGCTCAAGGTCGTAATGGTCGGCGAGGAACGCGGCGATGGTGGACGTCCCGACCCCGGTGAAGCCGGAGACGGTGATGATGCGGTCACCCGGCGCCCCGTGCGCATCACGGAGCTCCTCCTCCAGGTCCGCGAACCGCGGTATCCCTGTCATGTGGACGTGTGCGCCGGAGGATATAAAAACCCGTCGCCGCGCATCACACCCCGCCCATCCGGGAGATGCTTGCCAATCGTCGCATTTCGGCCGGAAAATTTAAAAATTTGTGGCTCCAGTGCTGTATGTTCCCATGGTAGCGGTCTGCAAGGAGTGCGGGTGGCAGGGTCCCGAGGCGGGACTCGAGTACTTCCGGTGCCCGAGCTGTGGCTCCCGCAACCTGAAGACGGAGGGGCCGCGTATGAACCGTGCGGACGCGCTCAACCCGCCTGACGGCGCACGGCAGGGCGAATGACGACCGTCCGACTCATTCTCGCAGCCCGTAGCCGCGGCGGAACAGCTCGATGTCGACCAGGATGACCGCGACCGTCGCGGCGGACAGCACCAGGAGCGCCATGTCCGGGTTGACATCGGTGTAGCCGAGCATCCCGTACCGCACCCCGTTCACCATGTAGACCATCGGGTTGAGCAACGACACCTGCTGCCAGAGCGGGGGAAGGATGTCGAGCGAGTAGAACACCCCGCCGAAGAAGACCAGCGGCCGGATGATGAACTGGTTCATGACGGACAGGTAGTCGAAGTCGCGCGCCCACAGCCCGCCCGCGACCCCGAGCGACCCGAACAGCAGCGGAACGACGACCATGAACGCGGCGAGGTAGACCGGGTGGGCGATGCCGACAGGGGTGAAGAACGCGCCGATGATGGCGATCATGATACCGATAAGGATGCCCCGGACCAGGCTTGCACCGATGTACGCCAGCACCATCTCGGTGTACGACAGTGGCGATGTCAGCGCCTCGTTGATGTACTCGTTCCACCGGCCGTGGAATATGGAGAACGACGCGTTCTCGAACGCGTTCGAGATGGCACCGAGCACCACCAGGCCGGGCAGGATGAACAGGATGTACGAGAAGCCGGCGATCTCGTCGATACGCGTGCCGAGGATGACCCCGAACACGGAGAAGTAGAGCACGTTCGTGATGAGCGGCGGCAGGAACGTGTTCCGCGGCCGCCGCACGAACCGCTCGATCTCCCGGCGGAACAGCGCGACGAACCGTGTGGTCACCATCACGCGTCACCCCCGGTCAGGTCGATGAAGACCTCCTCCAGCGACGCCCGCTCGATCTCCATGTCCAGGATCTCGTGGCCCTGCTCCTGCAGCGCGTTCAACAGTTTCGGGGCGTCCCGGCCGCCACGCCCCACCTTCACGACGAGCCAGCCGTCGTCCATCTCCACCGACTCCAGGTCGTCGAGACCGAACTCCGGCAGGGAGGCGGGCGGCTCGGCGAGCCGGACCGAGATGGTGTCCGTCCCCGTCTTCATGAGCTCCTCCGGCGACGCGTCCGTGACCACGCTCCCCTCGTTCAGGATGGTCACGCGGTCGCACAGCCGCTCCGCCTCCTCGATGTAATGGGTGGTGAGGAGGATGGTCGTGCCCTGCGCGTTGAGCTCCTCGATGAGATCCCACAGGTCGTGGCGCAGCTGGACATCTACCCCCGCGGTCGGCTCGTCCAGGATGAGCAGGTCCGGCTCCGTCACCATCGCCCGCGCCAGCAGGAACCGGCGCTTCATCCCGCCGGACAGCCAGTCGAACCGTGTATCCCGCTTGTCGTAGATACCGACCGTCTTCAGCACCTCGTCCGCCCGCTCCGCCGCCTCCGCCCGCGGGATGCCGTGGTAGCCGGCCTTGTGCATCAGCACCTCGCGGATTGGGAAGAACCGGTCCACGTTGAACTCCTGCGGGGACAGCCCGATGCTGTTCCGCACCGACTGGTAGTCCTCCTCCACGTCGTGGCCGAACACCCGGGCCTCGCCGCCCGACTTCTGCACCAGGCCGACCAGGATGTTGATGAACGTCGTCTTCCCCGCGCCGTTCGGGCCGAGCAGGCCGAAGAACTCGCCCTCCTCGATGGAGACATCCACCCCGTCAAGGGCCTGGACGTCGCCGTACGCCTTCCGCAGGTCGTCCGTCTCGACCGCAAGAACCATGTTCCGGGGTGCGGGGCCAAGATTTTTATGCGGTACGCGCCACCCGGTATCCATGCGTCTCACCAGTCCGGCGTTCGACGACGGGGGACGGATTCCCCGGGAGCACGGATACACGGAGCGAAACGCGCGACCGCCGCTGGCCGTCAGCGACGTTCCGCCGGGAACCGCCACCCTTGCACTGGTCATGGACGACCCGGACGCGGTGGAGCCGGCCGGTAAGGTCTGGGACCACTGGGTGGTCTGGAACATCCCCGCCGACACCCGCCGCATCACGGCCGACATGGACGTGCCTGGTGTGGAGGGGACGAACGACTACGGTGAGGTGGGGTACGGCGGACCGAACCCGCCGGACCGGGAGCACACGTACGTCTTCACCCTGTACGCGCTCGACACCACGCTCGACCTGGAGCCGGGTGCGACGACGGACGACCTCGAGCAGGCGATGCAGGGCCACATCCTTGCATCCACGGAGCTCCACGGGACCTACGCGCCGTGACGGATCGGGAGAAGAACAGGGAGAGAACGGGGCCAGGAGATATCCTCCCGGACCCGTCTACTCGTCATCGACCGGGACCGCGTTGACCGTGCCGTCCTGGCCGGGACGGGAGGTGACCCGGGCACGGCCCTGGTCCGTCTCGACGACGGAGCCCTTCGTCAGGATGTCCCGGCGCACGAAGTCAGGGTTGGCCGGGTTCTCGACCACGTTCTCGACCGTGGCCTCGACGGCCTCGCCGTCGACCGACAGGTTGACGGTCGGTGTCCGCTTCACGACCTGCTTCTCCCGGTTGCCCCGGGCGTCCTTCGTCCGCACGTCCGCATCACCCGGAGTCGTGGCGGAGAACTCGCCGCCCTGCTCCGACTTCCTCGGTTTCCGGCTGTCGCGATAGCGGCCCCCGGTCGTCTTGCGTCGTGATCGTGTCTGTCGCTTCGACATGATATCCACCGTTCAGGCTATGTCGGACCGTTCGGGCAGCATATTTATAAACATAATACCGGGAACACAGTGTACGTGGTATAATGGGAGAAAACGGACCGCTACACAAGCTCGATGCAGCAAAAGGCGACCAGGTTCTCGTTCGGCTGAAGCCGAGCGGCGGACGCGGCAACGTGGAGACGGTTTCGGGGACGCTCCGGGCGTTCGACCGCCATCTCAACATGTGGATCGAGGACGCTACACTGAAAACCGACGACGCGGAGACGCATTACGGGAAGCTGTTCGTCCGCGGCGACAACGTCATCGTCATCACACCCGAATAGAAGGTGAACTGATATGGTAGAAGGCAAGCTGCGGAAGGGGAAGCGGAACAAGAAGACGCACGGGAAGTGCCGGCGCTGCGGGGAGAAGGCGTTCCACCTGAAGAAGAAGGAATGTGCCTCCTGCGGGTTCGGCACGTCCAAGAAGCGACGGGACTTCAACTGGAAGAAGGACCGCAAGTCCTGACCCGCAGACGACACATATTTTAGGCACGCGCCCACGGATTCTTTACATGCGGCTCGCACGGGCACGGGACACCGCCGAACTCGTGGCGGGGACGGTCATCCTCTCCGCCGGGCTCGGTCTCTCCGCGCTTTCGGCATCGGAACGGTCGTTCATCGGGGTATTCCTCGGGTTCATCCTGTTCATCCTCGGCTACAAACTCTCGCAGATCAGCGTCCGGAGCGGCCACCGACCACCGTTCCGGGAGACGGTCCGTGACATCCTCGCCCAGGCCTGGGCGGTCGACGTCCTCATGGTCATCGTCGGCTCGGGCACCATCACCTACGGGTTCGTGATGCTGTTCGGCAGCATCGAGACCGCGAACATCTTCCGGGCCACGCTCGCCGCACTCCTCATGTTCCTGGGCTACGCCATGGCGCACTACGCCGTGAACAAGACGGTGGTCTGAGTGTCGCTCCTCGACCGGCTGGACGACCGGCTGGAATCGTGGCTTGACCGGCTCGACCGGTTCCTCGACGATCCGGACCGCGTGCTGGAGTACACCCGCCGCGGGATCGGGGTCGCCATCGGGCTCAGCATCGCCTCCGCCGCGGTCAGTTTCGGGATATACTACGTCCTCCGCGGCGAGACGCTGCGGGTCTACCTCGCCGCGTTCCTGTTCTGGATCGGCTACCTGTTCGCCCATTACGAGGCGACCGGCCTGCTCCTCCACCAGGGCGGCGGGGACGGCGACCTGTTCCCGATGGACTCGATGGAGAAGCTGCTCAGCACCGCCGGTATCATCCTCATCCTCGTCGGCGGCACCGGACTCCCGCTCAGCGTCGCCCGGAACGACATCCTCGCCACCAACGTCGCCGTGTTCATCGCCGGCATCGGCTACCTCATCGCCCACTACGGCCTCACGGAGACCTGGCTGTGACCTGCACGGCGCCTCCCGGAAGGATATTTAAACATATGGACGGCATCTCCAACAGGCCGAGCGGGCCCGTAGCTCAGCCTGGCAGAGCGCAAGGCTCTTAACCTTGTCGTCGTGGGTTCAAATCCCATCGGGCCCATCTCCTGGATTCTTCCACCGACCATCCGCGTCCCGCTCCATCCGGCCACAGATTATATTAAACTGCAGCCCGACATCGGTGGCATGCGCGAAACAAAGGGGTTCTTCTACCTCTTCGTGCTGCTCGTCGGCATCGCCCTCGGCATCCTGTTCATGCAGCCAGCGACCGTCGGGCAGGACGGCCTCCGGCTCCAGGACTCCATCGGGGCCGGACCCTCGACAACCATCACCGTGGAGGGAAACGCGTCCTCCCCGCTCCCGGCCATCTTCGACGCGGTGAAGGACTCCGTCGTCTCCATCAGGACGGACGGGCCTGACGGCGGGGCGCAGGGCTCCGGGTTCGTCTACGACGCCCGCGGCTACCTCATCACGAACGAGCACGTGGTCGAGGGAGCGACCGCGGTGACAGCATCCTTCCCGAACGGGGAGCGGTACGAGGCCGACATCGTCGGCACCGATCCGTACACCGACCTCGCGGTGCTGAAGATAGATCCGCGGCACGACCTCCGGCGGCTGCCGCTCGGGAACGCCTCGTCCGTCCGGGTCGGGGAGCCGGCCGCGGCCATCGGCAACCCGTTCGGGCTGAGCGGCACGATGACCTCGGGCATCGTCTCGCAGCGCGACCGCCTGCTCCGGGTGGAGGACCGGTTCTCGGTTCCCGGCGTCCTCCAGACCGACGCCGCCATCAACCCGGGGAACTCCGGCGGCCCGCTGCTCAACCGGAACGGTGAGGTCATCGGGGTGAACACCGCCATCTCGTCGAACAGCCGCACCTTCTCCGGCGTCGGCTTCGCGGTGTCGGTGGCGACGGTGAAGCGGGTGGTCCCGGTGCTCATCCGGGACGGCCGGTACAGTCACCCGTGGATCGGGGTGTCCGGCGTGGACGTGACCCCGGACATCCGGGACGAGATGGGGCTCAACTCGACGCGTGGCTTCCTGGTGACCTCGGTCGTCGACGGGTCGCCGGCCGACAGCGCCGGGCTCCAGGGCGGTGACCGGAACGTCACCGTGAGCGGCCAGCGACTGGAGGTCGGCGGGGACGTCATCATCAAGATCGACGACACCCCGGTCCGGCAGCTCGACGATGTCCTCAACCACCTTGCGACACAAACGAGCGTGGGCGACCGGGTGACGCTCACGGTCATACGGGACGGGACCCGGCTGGAGGTCGAGCTCGTCCTGGACGAACGGCCGGACCCCGGGTGAGCGGATGCCCGAGGAACACCGGGTCTGCATCGTCCTGTACAAGATGGTCGACGGCCATCCCCGGTACGCCGTGCTGCGGCGCACACTGAACTGGGAGGGCTGGGAACTGCCGAAGGGTCACGTCGAGGGGACGCCGGAGGAGTCGGTCCGCATGGAACTCGCGGAGGAGACCGGCATCGAGGAGGTCACCGCCATCAAGCGGCTTGATTTCGACGCGGGCTGGACCTACACGGAGGACGGGGAGACCGTCGCGGTCACGTGCGACTCGTTCCTCGTCGAGGTGCCGGAGGACACGTACATCGACGTCTCCGCCAACCCGCACGAGGAGCATGCGAAGGGCCATTTCCTCAACTACCGGGATGCGCGGGACATCCTGACGCACGACAACCAGCGCGACCTCCTGTCCCACGCCCACGACCTCCTGACCGGCCATTGACTGTTTCCATCGGCACTGTGGCTGATACTATTTGAGCGGATGATGCGTCCTGTTGTTTTATCCCCGTTTAATAATTCCCGGCCGGGATGGCGCGGTATGCCCGGAACGATGCTGTGCCGCCGGGAGACGCACGTTACAAAGTTTTTAAACGAGTCGAGTGAAGGTGGAACCGGGGGTGCACCGCATGGACATCGATGACGTCGACTTCTCCATCCTGAACGTCATCGCGAGCCACGGCGCACCGATGTGGAAGAAGAAGATCCACCGCAACCTGCCGGAGGGCGGCCTGCCGAACGTGCAGGACATCTCCGTCCAGACGGTTGGTCGACGGGTGGACGATCTCCACGACCGGGGCTACCTCGAATCCTGCATCATCTCGCCGCGGGAGATCAACCGCGACCTCATCATCGCGTTCAAGGTGACCGGGGACGGACACGAGGTCCGCACCGCGAAGCGCAGCCGGCTGCTCCGCGACCACGCGTCCCGCCTGGTGAGCGGGGGGACGGACGGCGGCGGAGATGTGGCGACCATCGCCCGGCTGATGGAGGACGAACTGGACCTCGACCCGGAGACCACGGAACGGCTGCACGGCTGCGACCCGGACCACCTGCTGACGCTCCTCCTCCTGCACTACACGCGCGACGCCGTCGAGCAGCGGATCGACACCGACCAGGTCGACCAGCTCGCCGACCTGGCCGCGACGGACGACCGGCTGGCCAGCATCCTGCGGGACGGCGGCATCCCCCGGGAGCACCGGGACAGCATCGATGACGACGTTTCCGGCGCGTGAAAAGCTATTTATTGGCGCGGCGGGAACCTCCGGCCATGGCGCTCGGCTACCGGTTGATGGATCACCTGCAGATCAACCTGACCGACGAGTCGAAGGCGTACGGCTACACCCTGTCCATCTGGGGGTCCGGCGCCTCGCTCATCAACGCGTTCGGCTTCCCTGCCGCGACCGAGGTCATGCTCTACATCCTCGGCGCGGTCGTCGGGTTCGGACTCCTCGCCGTGGCGGTGTACGGGGCGATGTTCGGTTCCGTGAGCAACCTGAAGGATGAGGAGATGGTCGTCGCCTCGATGATCCATCTCGTCGCCGCGCTCGGCACCGTCGGCATGTCGCTCGTCATCGTCGACCAGCTCCCGGCGCAGCCCGCGTTCTTCCTCACCGGGGTGAACGCGTCCGTCACCTACAACCTGCTCCTCCTCGCGGAGACGGTGCTGTTCGGGGAACTGGCGGCGCGGCCGTGGAACCGGGCCACCCGGCACGTATAAAATGTTTCCGGCGCGATTCACGCGTGCTGGACCCGTGGCTTAGCCAGGTTAAAGCACCACGCTGATAACGTGGAGATCCGCGGTTCAAATCCGCGCGGGTCCACTTCCGCCGCATATTCTCTCGGCGGATTCGTCTCCTCGCATCTCTGCCGAGAAGCTCGGGTTCAAATCCGCGCGGGTCCACTCTCCAGGTATCATCTCCACGTCCGGGGCGCATCTTGGCAGCATCCTTTTCAGCCTCACCCCGCAACACCGCTCCATGCGCGCAGCACGCTTCAACGGCGAGGGCGACATATCCATCGACGAGGTCGAAAAACCGGAACTCCAGGCGGCGGACGACGCCGTCATCCGGGTGACCCACACCTGCATCTGCGGCTCCGACCTGTGGCCGTACCGCGGGTTGAGCGACCAGGAGCCCGGCACCCCCATCGGCCACGAACCGATGGGCATCGTCGAGGAAGCCGGGGACGACGTCGTCTCGGTCGAGGAGGGTGACCGGGTCATCCTGCCGTTCTCCCTCGGCTGCGGCGAGTGCGAGTTCTGCCGCAAGGGCCTCTACACGTCCTGCGTGGAGATGCAGTTCTGGGGCGGGGACCGGGGCGGGGCACAGGGCCAGTACGTCCGGTGCCCGCACGTGGACGCGAACGCGGTCCGCGTCCCCGACCGGTACGCGGACGACGAGGAGATGCTGGAACGGCTGCTTCCCCTGACCGACGTGCTGTGCACCGGCCACCACGCCGCCGTCAGCGCGGATGTCGGCGAGGGCGACACGGTCATCGTCATCGGTGACGGCGCCGTCGGGCTCTGCGGCGTCCTCGCTGCCCGGCGCCTCGGGGCGGAGCGCATCATCGCCATGGGCCAGCACGACGACCGGCTCGCCGTCGCGGAACGGTTCGGGGCGGACGAGATCATCAGTTCCGACCCGGAGGAGGCGGTCGCGGAGGCGCTGGAACTGACCGACGGTGGCGCCGACCACGTCATGGAGTGCGTCGGTCTCGCGGAGACGCTGAACGAGGCCGCCCAGGTATGCCGGCCGGGCGGGACGGTCGGCTACGTCGGGGTGCCGCACCTCGAGGACGACCTCGACCTCGAGACGTACTTCCGGAAGAACCTGACCCTGCAGGGCGGGGTGGCACCGGTCCGGGCATACATCGAGGAGCTGATGAACGACGTGCTGGACGGCACGCTCGACCCGTCCCCCATCTTCACCATGGAGACCGACCTTGACGGCGTCCCGGACGGCTACGAGGCCATGCACCGGCGGGAGGAGATCAAGGTGCTGGTGCGGCCGTGGGCAGACGGGTAGGCCGCCCCACACCCGCTCCTGTCCCCATGACACCGCTGCGCCGTGCATCCCGGGATGCGCGCGGGGTTTATAAGTTTCGGCGTGGCGTCGTCATGCATGAGTGCAGACATCGCCCGTGCCGTCGTGATGGACGACGACGGGAAGATCCTGGTGCTGCAGAACGCAGCCGACGACCCGAAGGACTACGCCCGCGAGAAGTGGGAGATTCCCGGCGGGTTCGTCGAACACCACGACAAGGACGAGAAGGAAGCTGTCAAACGGGAGGTACGTGAGGAGACCGGGCTGGAGGTCGAGGTCGAGCGCCCCATCGAGCGGGTCATCGTCAAGCGGCCGGACGGCCCGGACGCGGACTGCCAGTACTACCTGTGCCACCCCGAGTCCGGTGAGGTCGAGCTGTCCCGGGAGCACATGGGCTACGACTGGATCGCGCCGGAGGACTACTGCGAGGTCGACTGGTACTTCTACGCGGCGTACACCATGCCCGTCCTCGCGCGGCTCGTCGAACAGGGATACTAGGAGGATTCGTTCCGGCCGGGAAGGGACGCCGTGAACCGGTCGACCGCATCGCCAGCCCGGCTCAACAGGCCCTCGTCCAGGACGCGCCGGTATCCCTGGATGCGCACGCCAGGACCGGTCTCATCGTAGACCGAGGGCCCCCGCTTCCGGGCGATGACCCCTGTCTCCGCGTACCGGTCACCGAACGCTGTCTCGAGCGTCTCGATGAACTCGCGCGGTGCACTGTTCCGTCCGTTCTCGTTGTAGATGACCGCGTCGTGACCGGCCTCCGCCGCGTACTCCTCGATGCCGTCCAGTGCCGCCTCGACCACCTCGCTGTTCCGCCGGTGGAACATGTGGCTGCGGGATTCGAGCGTATCGACGACGAGATAGTCCCTGACAGGACCGGTGGCCTCCCACATCGTCGCGTATCCGACATCATCCCCTGTCCTGATCTCCATGATCTGGGTGTGATCGTCGGCCATATAGTCGATGAGCGCGTGCTCGTTCACCCCGCCCAGGAACGCGCAGCACCGTGATTCGGCCTGTGTCGGTGCGGTCTCGGGGTTCTTGTCCCACAGTCGTACCTGCACGGCTTCGGCCGTCACCTGGTCGGGCCGGACGGTGATGGCCTCGGCATACTGCGTGGCCTTCGCCGCCACCGGCGAGTCGTCAGGAAGCAGCTCCTGCGCCGCCTGGTTGAGCGCGTACTGCACCTCGTCGGGCTCCATATCCTCCCTCTCGAGCAGCCCGGTGTAATCCCCCTCCAGCCTGTCGAAGAAACGGTCGACCTCGTCCGTCGCGGACGGAGCGGCCGCCTTCACCCGTTCGCGTTCCGCGATGAGCTCCTCCTTGCGCTCGTGGTCGCCGGCACGCGCCGCTTCCCCGATCAGTTCCCCGAGCTCCTCCAGCCGGTCGTGGTCGACGGCGCCATCCACGTCGACGCTCACCGCGTTCCGTCGGATGTCCCGGAGGAGAGCGAGCCCACCATCGTACGCGGCATCCCGGGTCGCATCGAGATCGTCCGTCAGTTCTTCACGCTCCGGGTGGATGCCGTACGTCCGCTCGAAGCCGGGGTTGACGACGTACTCCGCGGGGTCCCCGCCGAAGAACGCGTCCACGAACGCACCGGCGTCCGTCCCACGGCCGAGCAGCCGCCGCGCCCGGTCCCGGAGGCCCTCGGACTCCAGCTGTTCCATGAAGTAATCGAGGTTGTCGCTGGACAGGAGCCGGTCTGCGGCCGTCTCGCTCGCACCGAGCCGCTCCATCACCGCCTCGCGCGCGTGCCGTTCGATATCCGCGAGGTAATCCCGTCGTTCACGGTCGTCCCCGGGGAGTTCGAGGCCGAGCAGGTCGGAGTGTCGCTGGAAGAAGAGGTGGCCCTCCTCGACCTCGTCGTACCACGCCGCGATGCGTTCCGCGTCCTGCTCCAGGTCCGCGACGGTGTCGTACACGTCATCAAGATCGAAGACCGCCAGGGCGTCGTTCACGGCATCGAACCGTTCCTCGTCGAGGTCGGTGACGAACCGTTCGAGGTCGTCCCACTCGCCGGTGTAGGCGATGACAGGTCCCGCATCGAACCGCACGAGGTGGTGTGGCTCGGCGGGGTCCCGGACCGCGGTGATGTCGCGGCGACCGCGAGAGAGGGATTCGAACCTGGTCAGCCGTCCGTGGATGTCGTCCGCGTCGCCGTCGAGCGGGTCCAGGTCGAACCGGCCGTCGTGGCGGCGGAACTCCCCGTACGACGCCCGCACCTCCTCGTACATCCCGTCAAGCCGTTCCACATCGGTGCGGAGCCGGTCGAACGTATCGTAGGTATCATCGAGGTCGAAGAGGTTCGCGAACGCGAACATGCCTGTCGGTGCCGCATCCTCGACGTATTCGACCAGACGGCCCCAGTCACCGCGGTACGTCACCGTGCCGTCCGGCCTCTCGCCGGGGACGATAACCGGCACGTCGTCCGCGGTCCCCGGCGTATCGAACGTCACTCCGGCCATGTCCCCGATCCCCATCGCCCCGGCGATGGCTGTGTTCACCGGGATGAGGTCAAGTCCATCGCGGGAGAGGTTGGTCCAGCCGAACCGGCCGAGCGCCTGCACCGCCCGGTCGCCGAGGCCGGGGCCGTAAGCAAGGTCTTGCGCCAGGACGACCGGTCCATCCTCAAGGTCGCTGCGGTAGCGTCCCTGCCGGGAGATGCCGGATTCGACGATGTCGATGCGGTCTGCGATGACCGCGGCGTCCCCATCCAGGGAGATGCCGTCCCGGGAGTGGATGTGTCCGGACCGGACGAGGGAGTCCGAGACCGAGACGGCGGGTGCGTGGATGTGAGCGGTGATATCCGAATCTGCCGCCCACATCCTTCCATCGATGATCCCGGTCATCTCGCTCCGCTTCAGCGAGCCGCCACCGGCCAGGTCGCCGTGGACCACCGATCCGTCGATATCTGCCGACGTCGTCCCGTCCACGCTACCGACAAGGACTCCGTCCCGCAGGTCGTACCGGCCGGTGAGTCGGCCAACCACGGCGGCGTCTGAGATGGTCCGGTACGGTTCGAGGATGTCGTCCCGGTCGAACTCGCGGGGATCAACCGGATCGTCCCGGCGGTCGTCAGACAGCAGGTCCTCGAGCGTTGCGTCGCCGGCGTCATCCGTGACCCCGTCGGCGGACACCAGCACATCCACGTCCATGTGTAACTACTTGCCAGTAACTATATAAAACTGTTCGGGTTCAGATGGCGGAACGCACCCGCTCCACGACCAGGTCGACCGCCCGCGGGTTCATCCCCTCGGGGATGATGACATCCGCGTGGCGCCTGGTCGGCTCCACGAAGCTGCGGTGCATCGGCTTCACGGTCTCCCGGTACTGCCGGATGACCCCTTCCAGGTCGCGGCCGCGGTCCACCACGTCGCGCTGGATGCGGCGGAGGATGCGCTCATCCGCGTCCGTCTCCACGTACACCTGCAGGTCGAGCAGCTCCCGCACACGGTCGTGGTGGAGCGCGAGGATGCCCTCCACGATGATGACACTGGCGGGCTCGACCCGCTCGGTCTCCCCCGTCCGGTTGTGCACCGAGAAGTCGTACTGCGGCATCTCCACCGGGTCGCCCCCGGCCAGCGCGTCGAGGTCGTCGACGAGCAGGTCCCACTCGAACGCGTCCGGGTGGTCGTAGTTGATGTCCTGCCGCTCCTCCAGGGACAGGTCCGACCGGTCGCGGTAGTAGTTGTCGAGCGGGACGATGGCGGCGTCCTCACCGATGCGGTCCGCGACCTCCTCCGCGACGGTCGTCTTGCCCGCCCCGGTCCCGCCGGCGATACCGATCATGAACATGGTCTATATCCCGTCAAGCGCATCCACGGTCTCGGCCACCGCGTCGACCGCGCCCTCCGCGTAGTCCACGGTGCGCTGCTCCACCTGGCTCCAGGAGACGCCCGGCCCGATGATGCCGAAGCCGACCGGCTTGCCGTGGTCCACGGACAGTTCGAGCAGCTGCTTGGAGACGTTGTGCGCGATGACCTCGTCGTGGTCCGTCGCCCCGGTGATGACCGCGCCGACCACCGCGACCCCGTCGATGTCGTCCCGCTGCAACAGTTCGCTCGCCGCGACCGGGACCTCGTGCGTCCCCGGCACCTCCACGACCGCGGCGACCTCCATGTCCAGTTCCGCGGCCCGTGATTCCGCCGCGTCACGCATCTCCGCGGTGTACTCCGCGTTGAACCGGGCCCTGACGATGCCGATGGACGTCATTCCGCATCACCGAGCGGGCCGGCGTCCGTGTGACCCTGCCGCACCCCCTGGCCGGCCCGCGGGGTGAGCGCCTCCTTCCCCTGCAGCAGCTCCAGCGCGTTCTCCGCGTGTTTGGTGACGCGGTCCTCGAAGATCTCCCGCAGTTCGCCGGGCGACTTGGCCTCGTCCTCGTAGACGAACACCTCGATGATGTGCGTGTTCGTGGCCAGTTCCGCCTGGATGAGACCCTGCGACGCCTCGTGCGCACACCGCTTGTCGACGTCCGCGCTGCCGGCCATCCCGAGCGCGATGACGGTGTCGCAGCCGTGCTCCTCGATGAGCTTCTTCGCGGCGACCGGCAGGTCCTTGAACCCGGGGACGGTGTACCGCTCCACCTCGACGCCGGTCCCGTCCAGCACGTCGAGCGCGACGTCGGCCATGTCGTACCGGGCGAACATGGTGTCCGCCACCCCGACGACCGTCCCGGTCAGATCGTCCGGCATGTCACCACGTCCCCGTCCGCCAGGTCCAGGGTTTCCCGCAGGTTGGCCGGGGCGATGAGTTCCGCGATCGCGTCGGGATGGTCGGTGATAGCCATCTCCAGCAGCGCCGCCTCAACCCCGTCCACGGTCACGGGGTAGGCGGTGACCGCGCTGTACTCCTCGCCGTCCACCGAGAACGACGGGATCTCCCGGGGGTCGGCCTCCGCCTGCAGCGCGCGCTTCGCCTCCGGGTCGGTCTCGATGTTGAGGGTGCCGGGGAACGGGTCGAACCCGACCGCGTCCCGGAACCGCTCCCGGTACGCGTCCATCCCCACGTAGTCGCTGCCACGTCCGAACCCGGACGTGACCCTGCCCTCGAGTTCCATGTGTGAACGTGCTGCAGGGAGCTTTAAGTGTGCTGCGCCGCGGCCCGGATATCCGCGCGTACCCGGCTCGAGGCCAACGGATTTAAACCGGGAGCGCACATGGTTCACGTGACGATGGGCGACACGCTCGACCAGGAGACCATCATCGAACGCCTCGCCGAGGTCGAGGGCTGGGAGCAGGACGGCGCCTGGCTCGTCACCGCGTACGAGTTCGACGACTTCGCGGAGGCGCTGGCGTTCGTCAACACGGTCGGGGAGATCGCGGAGGAGCTGAACCACCATCCCGACATCACCCTCCACGACTACAGCACGGTCACCCTCGCCATCACCAGCCACGACGCCGGCGGCATCACCGACCGCGACTTCACGTTCGTGGACCGGGTGGAAGCCGCGGCGGACGAGTTCTGACGCGGGTAGTATCCCCACTCAAAACTTCGCGTAGAAGTGGGTCCGAGCGGATTTGAAGTCGAAGACCGCTCCGGTCTTCTTCGATCAAATCCGCCGAGATGATGGGATGGGTCCGAGCGGATTTGAACCGCCGACCTTCGCCACGTCAAGGCGACGTCCTGACCAGGCTAGACCACGGACCCCTGACGGTCAGATTCGGAACATTTCTTTTAAATGGTGGGGGTTCCCAGTTCGGGGCATGGAGCGGGGCCATGCGGCACGTGTGGAGCGGATCGCCGACCGTGTCCGGACGCTCCGCGAGGCAGGGGAGACGCCGCGTATCGTGCACGGCAGCACCAACTCGACCCGGCCGCAGGCGGAGCGGGACGACCGGGAGGTGGACATCGGGGATCTCGACCATGTCCTGGACATCGACCGGGATGCGATGACCGTGACGGTGGAGCCGAACGTGCCGATGGACGCGCTGGTCGCGGAGACGCTGGAGCACGGCCTTGTCCCGCCGGTCGTGATGGAGTTCCCGGGGATCACGGTGGGTGGTGGCATCCAGGGCGGTGCGGGGGAGAGCTCGTCGTTCCGTCACGGTGCGTTCCACGACACCTGTTCCCGGTACGAGTTGGTGCTGGGGAGCGGCGAGGTGGTCGAGGCGGGTCCGGCGGAGAACGCGGACCTGTTCCACGGGACGGCCTGCTCCTACGGGTCGCTTGGCATCCTCACGGAGGCGGATCTCGACCTCGTCCCCGCGACGCGCTTCGTCCGGCTGACGTACCACCCGGTGGACGGGATGCGGGAGACGGTGGAACGGGTCCGTGAGTTCGCGGACCGGGACGACATCGACTTCCTGGATGCCATCGTCTTCGGGCCGGACCGCGGCGTGGTGATGACGGGTGTGCGGAGCGACCGGGACGACCTGCCGGTCAACAGGTTCCGCCGTGCCCGGGACGACTGGTTCCACCGGCACGCCCGGGCGGCGATGGAGCGCGGCCCGGTCACGGAGAACGTGCCGCTGGGGGACTACCTGTTCCGGTAC
This sequence comes from uncultured archaeon, assembly GCA_964575915.1. Lineage (GTDB taxonomy): Archaea > Nanohalarchaeota > Nanosalinia > Nanosalinales > Nanohalalkaliarchaeaceae > CAZNTD01. The sequence continues at coordinate 24,889 of CAZNTD010000001.1, forward strand.
GACCGCGGTGCGTTCTGGACCGGCGAACTCGCGTTCGACCACCTGCCGGTCGGGCCGAGCCGGGAGGCGCGTACCCTGCTCGACCCGCTGTTCCGCACCCGGCGGATGTACCGGTTCCTCCACGCCGGCAACCTGTCCTCGCGGTACATCGTGCAGGATCTCTGCATGCCGGAGGAGCGGGCCGCGGACTTCGTGGACTGGCTGGACCGGACCCTTGACATTTACCCGCTGTGGATCTGTCCGCTCGAGCCGGACGGGCGGGACGCCTCTCCCCTGTCGCCGGGGGAGATCGACACGGACCTCATCGTCAACGTCGGGGTGTGGGGCGACCCGGCGATGGAGGTCGGCCGGGCGAAGCGGGCGCTGGAGGATGCGGTGCTGGAGATGGGTGGACGGAAGGTGCTGTACGCGCACCAGTACTACCCGGAGGACGAGTTCTGGCAGATGTACGACCGGGAGGGGTACGAGGCGTTGCGGGAGCGGTACGACGCCGCCGGGTTCTTTCCGGACGTCTACGAGACCACGCACGTGGACCACCTGCCGCCGGCGTCGAAGGCAGGGATGGCCCGGGAGTTGCCGCGGGTGCTCCGGGACGTCCTCCGCGGCGATGCGTGATGCGTTTTATATAACTTCGCGGGGATGCTCCGGACATGCACATCCTGCTGCGGTACGGGGAGATCGCGCTGAAGAGCGGCCAGGTCCGCGCCGGGTTCGAGGACCGGCTGCGGGACAACCTGGTGCGGGCGCTCGATGCAGCAGGCATCGACGGCGACATCCTCGAACGTGACGGCCGTATATTCGCAGACGTCCCGGAGGACGATGCTGCTGATGCCGCGCTCGTGCTCTCCCGCGTCCCGGGCGTGGTGTCGGTCTCGCCGGTCGCCGAGGCAGGGGGGCGTTCCATGGATGCCATCATCACGACCGCCCTCTCGGTCATCGCAGGGGTCGAGGTGGACTCGTTCGCGGTCGAGGCGCGGCGTGCCGGCGACCACGAGTACTCCAGCGAGGACATCGCGGAGCAGGTCGGGGCCGCCATCGTGGAGGAGACCGGGTGGGACGTCGACCTGGACGATCCGGACATCACGGTGTCCGTCGAGGCGCGGTACACGGATGCGTTCGTCTACACCGAGACGGTCGAGGGGGTCGGCGGCCTGCCCATCGATACGCGCGACGCCGTGGCGGTGCTGATGAGCGATCGGCGGGCCACGGTGGCCGCGTACCGGATGATGAAGCGCGGCTGCACGGTCCACCCGGTCTACACCGGGCGGGAGCCCGGGCGGCTCGAGACGGATATGGCGACGCTCCGCCAGTTCGACCCGGACGTGAAGCTGACGGTGATGAAGGGGGCGGACGACGTTGCGGCGCTGGAGCGGGCCGTGGACCTGTACGGCTGCGGCGCGGCCGTGCTGCCGCACACCGTGGAGGAGCTGGTGGAGTTCGACGCGGCAGCCATCGACGCGGAGGTGCTCCTGCCGAACTGCGGGATGTCCGAGGAGGCCGTTCTCGGGACGTACAGGGACATCATGGCCGAACCCGGGGCCTGAACCGGAACTTTTATAAATACATCCCGCTTTAGCGTTGTTACTGCGATGAAGAAAATCGCTCCGAACCCGGTGAAGGACGCGGCGACGCAGGCAATCTACGGCCTGGCAGCCCGCGGGATCCCGGCGACGCAGTACACCCCGCTCCGGACGTGGGTGGCGGTCTCGCTGCTCACGGCCCACCAGCTGAGTCACGACAGCTAGTTTCGGCCCGGACACAATTTTTAAAACCCGGTCTCCCTCTACGTAACCCATGCCGGAAGAGATAGATTTCGACAAGGTCGAGTACGTCACCAACCGGAAGCTCCCGAACGACGACGGGGAGCTCACCGGCCACATCAAGATGTACTCCTACGACAACGTCACGTTCCATTACACCCTGGAGTGCCCGCACTGCGGCGAGACGACGGAGGGCGAGCGGGAGATGCCCAACCGGCCGTACTACATCAAGTGCAGCGCGTGCGGCGAGAACAACCTGGTCCGGAAGATGAAGGGGCAGGGCTCCAAGGTGAAGCGCCCGTCCGGCGAGACGGCGGGTGCGGACGAGGACGCTGACGCGGTATAGCAGGAGCCCCATTTAAAACGTTTTCCTCCTGTATCTATTGCCGAGTGGCTACAGTGAGGGACGACCTGGATATCGATACCGGCATCGTGGCGGAGTGGTTCGAGACCGACGACCTGTGGGCGTTCCTCGGCGACCTCTCCGGCGCGCTGGACGGCGACGCACGTGCGGTCCTGCCGCACAGCGTGGAGCCCGAGACGGGTCGGTCCTACGCCGAGACCCGGCTGGACCGGTACGCCGACCACCCCGACTTCGACCGGGCGGTCGCCGCCGCGCTCGCCAGCCAGGACCTGAACGGCACCGCCGACGTGGCCGCCGCCCTCTTCCCGCACGACCGGCCGTTCAGCAACGTCCCGTTCCGCCCATCGTTCGCCCCGTCCGAGGGCGACGCGCTACAGCGGTACGTCTCGCTGGACGGGACGCGGGAGGAGCTCGTGCCCCCGGTCGAGGACGCGCTGCCGTACCGGGAGCGGTTCGACCGGGCGATGCGCCACGCCGTCACCTACGCCCACAACTTCGAGACGCTGCGCCACGAGTCCCGCGTCACCGTCCCCGGCATCGAGATCCACATGGCCGAGGGCAACGAGGGGCCGTGGCCCTACATCGTCGCGGAACACGTCGACGGCCCGGCGCTCTCCCAGATCTGGAGCAAGGACTGCGACGAGATCATCGACATGCAGTACGGCAAGGCGAACGTCGACGGCGAGAAGCTGGCGAAGGACCGGAAGATATCCTACCGGCGGCTGCTCGGTGGCACAGACTACCGCGTGGACGACGACCAGACGCTCTACCTCGTCCACCCCGGCCACTACATCCCGGAGAAGACCGAGGACCAGTTCGCCGATGACCCGCACGTCCCGGACCCGGACGAGGTCGACGCGATGGCCGACCCGGACTACTGGGACGGCCCGGCACGGATAACCTTTTAAACAGTTCTCGCGCAACCGCTACGCGTGCCCCGGTGGCTTAGCCCGGTATAGCGGCCGACTTGTACGCCTGCCGTGGCAGGCGGCAGCACGGACCACCTCCGGTGGTCTCCGCTTCGCGGAACCTGGACCCTGCCCGATACGCTGACGCCGTTCACGGCGGATGACCTGACCAGGAGATCGGCAGGCCGTGGGTTCAAATCCCACCCGGGGCTTTCCCCTTCATTCTCGCGGGATTTGTCCGTCTCTCCGGTCAGTCGATACGCGTGACCGTGGAGATGGAGACGTAGACCCGGCCGTCCCGGTCACGGCCCGGCGCGATGTCCGCGGTGGTCGAGAACGGCTCCCGCCGGTCATGGTCGAAGGTGAGGCCGCCCGCCACGCCGTACCGGGCATCCCCCGCCGCATCAAGGTCGGCCATCCAGGCGCCGTCAAGACGGACGTCCCGGAGCGGCCGGTCGTCAGTCCGTGCCGCGGCCGCCTCGATACCGGCGGTCACGGCGCCGTACACCCGGTCGGACCGGATGTGCGCCCGGTCCCGGCGCAGCGCGTCCCGCACCGCCTCGTACACCGCGTCATCGCTGATGGTGATGCCGTCCACCACGACGTACCGCAGGTCCCTGTCGTCGGTCACGGGCAGGTCACGACACATTTAAGCATCCGGCCGGTATAAATAAGGTATGGACACGGACAGGCGTTCGGTGCGGTACGTCAACCGGGAGCGGGTGGACCGGACGTACGGCGTCGAACTGTCACCGGACGGGGCGACGTTCCTCGCGGGCGGCGACCTGCTCGTCGCCGCATCCGGCGGGACCGGCGGGGAGTACGTGGTCGCGGCGGACCACCCCCTGGACGTGGCGGGGCTGGACCGGGACCGGGTCTCCCGGTTCATCGACGACCTGGAGGCTGCCGTCCCGGGCCGCCACGCGTGGTACGACGGCAAGCCGAAGGGGACGCGTGTCGTCGACCTGCCGCACCGTGACCCGCCGGAGAAGACGCCCATCAACACCGTCGACCCGGCGTACGGGGCGGCGCTGGACGCGGTCAGCCGTGAACTCGGCCGGCGGACGGACCACCCGGTCATGGCACTCGGGGCGCTGCCGTTCCAGTGGGACGACTAGCGGAACGCCGCGAGGAGATCCTGCAGGAACCGCTGCAGCGCGGCGAACACCGTGTTCACGAGGTTCCGGGCATCGCCACCGACCGTCCCGTTCGTGGGGAGGATGGGTGAGCCGCCCGGGTCCAGGTCCGGCCGCTCCACCGGTTCGATGGGGACCTGGTCCACCTGGCCCTCGAGGTCACCGAGTTCGGGGATGACCGGCTCCATCTCGTTCACCTCGTCGAGGCATGCGCGGAGCTGCGCCTCGGATGGCAGGTCGCACGGCCGGAACGTCGCGTCCATGAGGGACAGGATCTGCTCGTTGGACGTGGCGGTGTCCTCGATGGCCTCGGTCCGATCCTCGTTCAACTGCCGGAGGTCGCGGTAGACGGGCTGGAGCGACTCCGCACCTTCCTCCATGACGTGGTTGCGGATGACGAGTTCGCCGTACGCGTAGCCGAACGTCCGGTCGATGGAATCCTGCTCGAAGAGCGTCCACTCCAGCATCGCGTTTGAGCCGGACGCGTAGTAGTCCCACAGGTCCTCGGGCGTCTTCCGGGGCGGGTAGGTGTGCGTCCGGTTGATGCGCACCGTCTCGCCGAATATCTCCGCCTGCGGGACGGACCGGTTCGCGTTCACCAGCCACTCGACGTACTTGGCGGTGCCCTCGTCGAACCACGCCCGTTGCGCCCGGGTCCACCGCAGCGCCTGCTCGTTGAACCCGTGCATGACCTCGTGGAGGAGGACGCCGGGGCCGTGATCGCTCTCAAGCGTCGGCCGTTTCATGAAGATGATGCCGCCGGTCCGGTACTGGCCGGCGCTCCACCGGTCCACCTCCGCCTCGTATGTCTCCGCGTCGTAGACGATGACCGGATACCGGTTGACCGTGGGCAGGAAGCCGGTCACCGCGGCGGGCACCCAGTAGAGGTCGTCGGCGGTCGAGATGTCGCCCGGGCCGAACAGCACCATGTTGTCGTACCGTTCGCCCTGGTCGCTGACCGTGAGATGGAGGTTGACAGGTCCTTCCCCGGACAGGTTGATGCCGTTCGGCTCCATCGCGGCGTCGAACCCGAGGCTGTGCGACTGGCTGTGAAGCGCGCGCTCCGTCGATACCTGGACCTGCGTGACCTCGTCCGGCCGGTCGGGATACCGGTCGGAGAAGCCGGACAGGCGCAGCCGCACCAGGTCGAGTTCCCGGTACTCCTCCGTCACCGCACTCTCGGTGGTCGCGTGTACGGTCACGACCTCGCGGGTCCGGGCTGTTCCCTGGTTGGTATCGAACCGGAGCACCCCGTCATCGAAGGTATAGTCCTCGATTGGCCCCAGTGAATCGCTGACGGACAGTACGCGGAACCTCTCGGGAAGCGGGAATCCCTGGTTGCTGACTCGCCAGAAGTTTTTCGGCTCGTCCGCGTACAGTTCGAATGTGACGTTGAGGTCCGCGGTGTCGCCGTCGACCGTGATGTCGTACGACGTGACGGCGCCGACAGCGGGCATCAGGAGCAGCAGGACCGCGAGCGGCAGGACGCCGCGCACCAGGCGTGTATGCATGGTATATCACGTCCCGCTGGAGGTATAAGAAACCCGCGGGGGCCAGGGAAACCGTCCCCTCCTTTATAAAGGTTTAGTGATTAGTGAGGGGTAGGAGGTGTACACTTTGGAAGGTACAGTTGCCTTCTTCCATGATAGGAAGAAGTACGGCTTCATCGAGTCCGACGATGTGGAAGACGACGTCTTTTTCCACCTCGACGACATCGATGGAGAATCCATCGCTGAAGGCGACCAGGTCTCGTTCGAGGCCGAGGAAGCTGAGCGTGGTCCGCGGGCGACGAACGTCGAGATCCTGTAGAAGGGATCCGATCCCGTCTTACGGGATCACCCCGGTTTGACAGTCTTTCTCCTTCTTCCCATTATCTTTCTCACCTGGGATTCCTATACCGTACCGATATCGATACAACGCAGGGAGGAAGATGCTGTCAGTCGCCGGGTTTCTCCGCGTCCAGGTCGAGCTCCTCGATGAGCTCCCGGGCACGGGCACGGACCGTGACGGTCGTCACCCCGAGCGTCTCCCCGACGTCGGTGATGGTGCGGTCCTCACCGGCCATCCGCGCCGCCACGAACAGCGCCGCCGCGGCGATGCCGGTGGGCGACTTGCCGGAGAGGAGTTCCTGGTCGCGGGCCCGGCCGATGATGTCCAGGGCGTGCTCGCGCACCGCATCGCTCAATTCGAGCCGGTCCGCGAACCGCTTCAGGTGGTCCTCCGGTGCGGGTGGCAGGACACGGACATCCGTGTTCCGGCCGATGTACCGGTAGGCGCGGCCGACCGACTTCTTGGACGTCCCGACAGCGGCCGCGACCTCGTCCAGCGTCCGCGGATCGGTCTCGTCCTTCGCCGCGATGTAGATGACACCGCCCAGCATCTGCGGGAACGGGTACGCCCGCATCAGCCCCTTGTCCCGGACGACCTCGAGCAGTTCGACCGCCCGGTCGTGGACGTCACGGGACAGTTCAAGGGACGAGATGGCCTGCTGCATCCGGGTCATCTCGTACGCCGGCCGGTCCTGGATGTCGGGCAGCCACTTCTCGATGCCGCGGTACCGGTCGGTCATCGCCACGAGCAGTATCCCGGCGGCGACCATGACCATGTTGAACCCGACCACCGCCACCGCCATCAGCGCGATCTCGGTGCGTGGCGCCAGCAGCTCGTCGTACTCCCGGCCGATACGGGAGAGGTAGACCAGGAGGGCGGGGAGGAGCGCGACCGCGAGGTGGACCGGGACGTGCACCCCGAGCAGCGTCTCGACCACGACGCTCCCGGTCACCCACTCGAACAGGAGGACCGTGGAGAACACGATGAACCCGTACTCGATGCACGCGAACCCGACCTTGCCCCACACCGGTCGTCCTCCCGTCATACCATGATGTTGGCGTCCGAGGCTTAAAAGACCGGTCGGATGTCCGCGTCACCCCGCGAGACGGACGTACAGGATCCAGGTGAGGGACAACCCAGCGACGAGGCCGAACGCCGTGGGGAAGAACGCGAGCACGGGGACGTTCCGGGAGATGACGCTTGCAAGCAGGAAGACCGCGACGACCACGAGGGCGGCTCCGATACGCATATGCCGCAGGGCGGACATGAGCGGAGTGGGGACACCCGGATTTGAACCGGGATCAACCGCTCTCTCCGTGGGGTCGGCAAGATCATCGCCCGTCAGGGCTCAGCCCTCCAGACCACTGCGCAGCAGCGGAGCGTTCCGGACGGAACGCGACCGTATTGCCGCCTGCTACGGCAGGCGCTGGAGGCGGTTAGGATGCCTGATTACCCCATGTCCCCTCGCACGGTGGTTGCGGGTGAGGATTTAAAACCGCACCGGTGGTCACGGTGCGGGGCGGATGTGGAGTGTGATACCGTCCGGGTCCCGGACCGTGAATCCCTCGTCAGCCGGTTCGACCGGCATCCCCGCGTCGATACATCGCTCCTGGAGCGTCGTGACGGCGTCCCGGGACGGGACGTGGAGCGCGAACCGGTCCAGGCCGCGGCCCGACACGGGGGCGGTCCGGCCGTTCCACGTGTTCATCCCGATATGGTGGTGGTAGTCGGCGGCGGCCACGAACAGCGCCGTTCCGAGTTCCTGCCGGACCGTGAACCCAAGCGTGTCCACGTAGAACGCCCGGGACGCGGCCAGGTCGGTCACCTCGAGGTGGACGTGGCCGACGGTCGTCCCGTCCGGCACCCGGTCGTGGCCGTGCGCGGCGGGGCGCAGGCCGTCCAGGTCGAGGCGTTCCGTCGGCATCGCCACCATCCCGCCGGTCTCCGTCCAGTCCTCGCGGTCCCGGTCGCGGTACACCTCGATGCCGTTCCCCTCCGGGTCGGACAGATAGAGGGCCTCGCTCACCCCGTGGTCGGATGCGCCGTGCAGCGCACCGGCCGCCTCCACACGGTCCAGCACGTCCGCGAGCGCCCCGCGGTCCGGCACCCGCACCGCGGTGTGGAACAGGCCGGCCGCCTCCCGCGGCCGGTCCGGGATGTCGCGGTCCTCGCGGAGGACGATGAGCGGCCTGTCCGGGCCGAGCACCATCCGGCCGTCCTCCCGGTCCTGGACGGGCAGCCCGACGGTGTCACGGTAGAACCCGCCGACCCCGTCGAGGTCGGTCACGGTGAGCGTGACCGTGCCGGGGACCGTCCCGCCCGGGATTGTCCATGCCACGGCGAAATCATCCCTCCTCCCGGTGCTGCCGGGAGCGCCACCGGGGCGGGTGGAGGAACCGGCGGACACGGCGGCGGGACAGGAGGTAGGAGGTGCCGCTGGTCAGCAGGAAGAGGATGCCGGCGGCGAGGAACACCATGCCGGTCCAGACCGCGAGCGGGGACTCGAACAGTTCGAGGAGGGCGACCCCGAAGAGGAACGCGGCGAACCCGGTGCGGATGTGCGCGAGGACGGTGCGTTCCCGGGCGAGCTGCGTCCGTTCCTCGGCGAGCGCCTGGATCTTCCGCTGGTGCTCCGGCAGGTCGTCGTCCGACCGGTCCGGTTCGGGCATGTGTCCCCGTTGGCACCGCTGGTTCTTGAATGCACGGGGTTGAAAAGCCGGGAGGGACAACGGGGACCCATGGATCGACACGCACACGCGGAGTGGACCGGCGACCTGGAAACCGGTGCGGGAACGATGGACCTGGAGTCCGGCACGTTCACCGGGGCGTACACGTTCGGCTCCCGGTTCGGTGACGAGAAGGGGACGAACCCGGAGGAGCTCATCGGGGCGGCCCATGCGGGCTGCTTCTCGATGGCGCTGTCGATGCTGCTCGGCGAGGCGGGGTACGATCCGGAGAGTGTCAGCACGGACGCCACCGTCTCGCTGGACATGGAGCCGGACGTGCCGCGCATCGCATCCATCGAACTGGTCTGCCGTGCAGCGGTGCCGGGCATCGACCCGGACGAGTTCGCGGCCATCGCGGAGGATGCGAAGGAGAACTGTCCGGTGTCCGTCGCGCTCGACGTCCCGGTCACGCTCGACGCCGAACTCGTCTAGCCCTGGCAGGGACCGCTGCCGTCCATCACCCGGCGGATCTCCGCCGGTCCGAGTTCCCGGTCGTACACCCGGACATCGGCCAGGGCAGCGGCGAAATCCGGGTTCTCGTTCCCCTCGCCGAGCACCAGTCCGTCGTTCCAGACCGGGACGCGGATGCCGCCGACGTCGCCGTCGTCCCCGCTGTAGTCGAGGACACCGTCGATGTAGACCCGCCAGTCACGCGTGTTGTTGACATGCTGGATGGCGACGTGGTACCAGCGGGACGCGTTCCACCTGGTGCGCACCGTCCCCGGGTTGGTGTTCCGTTCCGCGTGCTTCCATAGCGACCACCACAGCCGGCCGTCGGTCCCCGGTCCCCGGATCTTCAGCCGGGGGTAGCCGTCCCCGGTCGGCAGCTCGATGATGGAGCCGGTCACCGGGCCGGGCCGGAGCCAGAACGTGATGGTGAACGCGTCGTCCGTCAGTGGGAGCGGCTCGGCCGCCTCCGCGCTCCCGGTGCGGAGCGACAATGCCCCGCCGTCCGGGCCGTCGGTGAGGGAGGCGCCGGAGAGATGGAGGTCGTTGCCCATCGGGGATGCGTCGGGGACGGTGCCGTTCGCAGCGGCATCCATCCGGTAGTGGGCGACAAGATCGCACGTCCCATCCGCCCCCTCGAGGAACGTGCCGCCGAGCCCGACGCCCAGCCCGATGAGGAGTGCGATGACCGCCGCGGCGTGGACACGCCTGTCCATGCCCCGGGATTGGCGCGGAGCGTTTAAGTGGGTGCTGCCCGGGCGGGAGATTGATAAGCGAGGCGGGTGATGGTTTCCCGTGATGCGGACGTTCGCGGACCGGGAGGACGCCGGGGAACGGCTCGCCGACCTGCTCCGGGAGGACGGGGTGGAGGCGGATATCGTCCTCGCCATCCCGCGCGGCGGTTTGCCCGCCGGGCGTGCCGTGGCGGACCGGCTCGGTGTCCCGCTGGACGTGGTGGTCGCGCGGAAGATGGGTGCGCCCGGCAACCCGGAACTCGCCATCGGGGCGGTGGCCAGCGACGGGTCGGCCTGGCTGAACGACGACCTCATCGACCGGCTCGGTGTCGGCGAGCCGTACGTGGACGAGGTGCGGGAGCGGGAGGCGGAGAACGCCCGGGCGAAGCTGGAGCGGTACCGGGAGGGCCGGGAGGAGCCGGACCTGGACGGGAAGCGGGTGGTCGTGGTGGATGACGGGGTGGCGACCGGTGCGACGATGACGGCGTGCCTCCGGCAGGTCCGGAACGCGGGGGCGGACCGGGTCGTCGTGGCCGTCCCGGTGGGCCCGCCGGACACGCTGGAGATGCTGCGGGGTGAGGCGGATGCCGTGTACGCGGTGGAGCGGCCCCCGGGATTCACGGCGGTCGGCGCGTACTACGACCGGTTCGACCAGGTGCAGGACGCGGAGGCCGTGACCTACCTCGGGAAAGGTTCTTGAACCTCGCGCTCGCACCGGGGTGTATGCGCCCGGAAGGTGAGTGGTTCAAGCCGGAGGAACTGACCGATCTCTACCACGCCTACCTGGTCATCGGCTGCGTCGTGGCGCTGCCCGCCGCGGCGTTCGTGGCCATGGTGGCGACCGTCACGACCGGTATCGTCATCGGGGTCATCGTGGTCGCCGCGCTGACGTTCCTCCTCTGGTGGATATCCGCGTTCTACGACACCGCCGCGTACCGGCTGACCCTGGAGGACATCGAGTACCGGCGCGGCGTCTTCTTCCGGAAGAAGAGCAACGTCCCGTACAACCGCATCACCAACATCGAGACGCACCAGGGTCCGGTGCAGCGGTACGTCGGCGCGGGCTCGGTCGCCATCCAGACCGCCGGGCAGTCCGGGCAGGGCGCGACCGCGGAACTCACCGTGAACGGGGTGGCGGACTACGAGGACATCGCCGAGCAGGTGCAGGAGAAGGTGCACGGGAAGCCGCCGGAGGCCGTGGAGGCCGGCGAGCACGACACCGGACAGGAGACGGTGGTGGCGGAGCTGCGGAAGATCCGAGAACTGCTCGAGCAGGACTAGCGGTCCGCCCGGATGCGATCCGCGCGCCGCTGCGCCTCCTTCCCAAGCCCGTCAAGGTCGATGTCGACCGGTTCTCCATCCCTGACCAGCACGTCGCCGTCCACCAGGACGTCGGACACCCGGCCGTCGAACGCGAACACGAGGTTGGACACGACGCCACGCGGCCCGTGGACCGGGGTCATGGACGGGTGGGACAGGTCGACGGCGACCAGGTCGGCCCGCTTGCCCGTCTCGACGGAGCCGATGCGCCCGTCCAGCCCGAGCGCGGCGGCGCTGCCGCGGGTCGCCATGTCCAGCGCCTGCTGCGCCGGCAGGACGGTCGGGTCCTGCTCCTTCTGCACGAGCGACGCCAGTTTCATCTCGTCGAACATGTCGAGGCTGTTGTTGGAGGCGACACCGTCCGTCCCGAGGCCGACGGTCACCCCGGCATCGAGCAGGGCGGGGACGGGGGCGACGCCGGAGCCCAGCTTGAGGTTGGCGGCCGGGTTGTGCACCACCGACGCGCCGCGCTCCGCAAGCAGGTCGATGCTGCCCTGGGAGAGGTGGGTGCCGTGCGCAGCGACCGTCCGGTCCGTGAGCAGTCCATGCGCGTCCAGGTGTTCCGCCGGGGAACGTCCGTGCTCCTCCTGGCAGTCCTCGTTCTCCCGCACCGTCTCGGACAGGTGGACGTGGACGGGGGCGTCGAACCGGTCGGCCTGCTCCCGCGCCCGATCCAGGATGTCCGGGGAGCAGGTGTAGACCGCGTGCGGCGCGACCGCCGGGGTGATGCGCGGATGGTCCGCGTAGGCGTCGAGCAGGGCGCGGCTCTCCCGTAGTTTCTCCGCACCTTCCCCGTCGCTGTCGATGAGGCCGCGGCCGAGGACGGCGCGCATCCCGGTGTCGTCCACCGCCGCGGCCACCGCGTCCTCCGGTGCGTACATATCGTTGAAACAGGTGGTGCCGGACAGCAGCATCTCGGCGATGGCGAGCCGCGCACCGAGTTCCACGTCGTCCCGGTCCATCACGGACTCGGCCGGCAGGATGTCGTCGAACAGCCACTCCTGCAGCACCCGGTCGTCGGAGATGCCGCGGAGCAGCGTCATGGAGGCGTGGGTGTGGGCGTTGACCAGTCCGGGCAGGACGGCCTTCCCGGAGCAGTCGATGACCGTCCCGTCACGGTCCAGGTCGTCCCCGATGGCCACGATCTCGCCGCCATCCACCCTGACATCGACGTGTTCCCGGACGGTCCGGTCGTCGTCCTGCGTGACCAGGTAGCGGATGTTCCGGAGGAGCATGGTGGACCGGTGCGGCCGAGATTTTAAAGCGTGCGGTCGCACCCGGTCGTATGCTCCTGCTGTTCCTCGTCGCGGTCGCGTTGCCGCTGCTGGACATCTTCCTGCTCGTCAAGATCGCCGGTATCATCGGCATCGTCCCGACCGCGCTCCTCGCCGTGTTCACCGGTATCGTCGGTATATCGCTGCTCCGCCGGGAAGGCGTGACGGTGCTGCTGCGGCTGCAGAACGCGGTGATGGTGGAGGAGGCCGGGCAGGCCGTCATGGAGGGTGCGCTGCTGGCGGTGGGCGGCATCCTGCTCCTCACCCCGGGCGTGGTGACCGACGCGCTGGGCTTCGCCATGGTGCTGCCGTGGACCCGGGTGCGGCTGGCGCGGGTCATCCGGGAGCGGGCGGAGATGTCGGACAACGTCACGGTGCAGGTCCACCGGTTCTGATTTAAACGCTGGCCCGCAATCTCGCGGCATGGCCATCCTCTGCGACACCGACCTGAAGCGGCTGGTGACCGAGCAGGGCGCGATCCGGGTGGCGGAGAACGAGCCTGCCATCGACGAGGAGCTGCAGTTCGGCCCGTCCTCCATCGACCTCCGGCTCGGCACCTCGTTCGGCATCCTGAACACGCGCAAGATCGAGGTCGTGGACACGAAGGACATGGAGAAGTACAAGAACTACATCGTCGAGGAGGAGCACAGCCCGGAGGAAGGGGTCATCATCCACCCCGGAGAGTTCGTGCTCGGCTCCACGCTGGAGACGGTGCACGTCCCGGACGACATGGTCGCACGGGTCGAGGGCCGGTCGAGTTACGGGCGGCTCGGCATCGTGGTGCACGCCACCGCGGGCTACATCGACCCCGGCTTCGGCGGCGACATCACGCTCGAGATGCAGAACCTGGGGAACGCCCCGGTCAAGGTCTACCCGCACGACCGCATCTGCCAGGTCGTGTTCGAGACCATGACCGACGAGGCCGCGGTCCCGTACGGCGACAAGCGCGATGCCAAGTACCAGGGACAGACCGGTGCGACCGGAAGCAAGCTGGACCGGGAGCAGCGGTGATAGGATGCGCCCGGTCGACACCCACTGCCATCTCGATTTCGACCAGTACGATGATGACCGGGAGGAGGTCGTGGCGGAGTGCGCGGAGCGGCTGGAGGCGGTGGTGAACGTCGGAACCGACCCGGACCGGAACCGTGCGTCGCTGGACCTCGCACGGGCGCACGACCACGTCCATGCGACCGTGGGGCTGCACCCGACCCGCGTCCTCGACGTCGACCGGGAGACCGTCGAGGAGGTGGCGGCGCAGGTGCGCGACCATGCGGACGACATCGTGGCGGTGGGGGAGATCGGGCTGGACTACCACCATGTCCGCGACCCGGACGGCCGGGCGCGGCAGGCGGACATCTTCCGCGAACTGCTGGCGGTGGCCGAGGATGTCGGGTTGCCGGTGGCGCTGCACACGCGGGATGCGGAGCGGGACGCGTTCGACGTGGTGCAGGAGTACAGCCCGCCGGTGGTCGTGCAGCACTGCTTCAACGGCGAACCGTCCCTGGCCCTGGAGGCGGTGGATGCCGGCCAGTACGTCTCGGTGTCGACCCAGGTGCTCTACTCGAACCGGGTGCAGGACATCGCCGAAGTGGTGCCGCTGGACCGCATCCTGCTGGAAACGGACGCGCCGTTCCTCTACCGGGGTGAGCGGAACGTGCCGTGGCACGTGGCGGAGAGTGCGGAGACCATCGCCGAGATCAAGGAGGTCGCGGTGGACGAGGTCGTGGAGCGCACGACGCGGAACGCGCGGGAGGCGCTGGACCTGCCGGTCTAGTCCGCGGTGTTCCGGCCGACGGCCTTGTTGATGGGGCACTTCCGTGTCTGCGCCGTGGCGACCAGTACGATACCGACGACCACCAGGACGAGCGCGGTCAGTGCCTGTGGGAACGGGCCGAACGCGACCGGGACCATCCCTGCGTATCCGAGCGCTCCCACGACGGCGAGGATGCCGCCGAGAACGCACCGGACGGTGCGGTCTGTTCCGCCGACGTTGTGTTCCATGCTGACCGGTGGGGAACGCCGGGATATAAAGGTTGGTCGGACGTGGTGAACAGGAAGCCTTTTATGCCGGTCGTCCCCGTCTTTGTGCATGGCGTACGAGCGGACGCTGCAGGAGATAGACAACTTCGTGTTCGACCTGGACGGCACCGTCTGGGAGTGGAACCGCCTCAAGGACGGTGTGAAGGAGACTATCGTCGACCTTGCTGACCGGGGCAAGGACATCTACTACATCACCAACTCGGCGATGCTGTCCCGGGAGGGCTACGCGGACAAGCTCCGTGACTTCGGGCTTCCCGTGGAGCGCGACAGCCGGGTCATCTCCGCGTCGTACATCGCGTCCGAGATATTCGATGCGAAGGACATCCGGAAGGCGTTCGTCATCGGCGAGGAAGGGTTGATGGACGAACTCGGCCGGAACGGCATCGCCCACTCGGAGGAGGCCGGACACGTCCTGGTCGCGGTCGACCGCAACTTCTCCTACTGGAAGATGGCGAAGGCCGCGGATCTTATCCGGGCGGGCGCCGACCTGTGGGCGACATCCATCGACTCGTACTGGTGGGCGGGCGACCGGGCGATGCCCGGGACCAACGCGCTGACCGCCGCGGTGAAACTGGCGGCGGATACGGACGACGTCGAGGTGGTCGGGAAGCCGAGCGCCTACGCCCGTGACGTGGTGACGGACGAGTGGGGGCTCCGCCCGACCAACACCATCCTCATCGGCGACAACCTGTCCAGCGACATCGTGCTCGGGAACAAGATCGGGTGCAAGACCGCGCTGGTGCTTGGTGGTGCGTCGACCGAGGAGGACCTGAACGACGCCGGGCCGCAGGAGAAGCCGCACATCGTCTTCCGCTCCTTCGACCGCATCATGATGAAGGTCTAGCCACACCGCTTCTTACGGCTAGCCGATGATGCTGTCGATGTCCCGGATCTCCATCATGTTGGTGGTGCCCGCCTCGGAGGTCGGGGTGCCGGCGGAGAAGATGGCGGTGTCGTCCATGTCGACCATCCCCTGCTCGTGGAGGAACGTGGCGGAGGCCGCGACGAGTTCGTCGACGTAGTCCGGGAAGTCGAGTTCGAACGCCTGGACGCCCCAGGCCAGCTGCAGCTGCCGCCTGACCCGGGAGGAGTTGGTGAAGGCGACGATGGGGGTCTCGGGCCGGTACTTGGCGATGTTCCGCGCGGTGAAGCCGGACTGGGTGTGTGCGACCAGGTAGGCGAGGTCGAGATGCTTCGATGCCTCGTAGATGTTGCGGCAGATGGTCTCGGACACGTCGCCGTCCGTCCCCTCGATGTGGGAGAGGTGGGGGCTCCACGACTCCTCGACGTCCCGCAGCACCTCGTCCATGAACGCGACCGTGGTCACCGGGTAGTTGCCGACCGCGGTCTCCTCGGACAGCATCACCGCGTCGGAGCCGTCCAGCACCGCGTTCGCCACGTCGGACACCTCCGCGCGTGTCGCCCGCCGGGAATCGACCATGGAGGTGAGCATCTCGGTCGCGGTGATGACCGGTTTCCCGGCCTCGTTGCACTTGCGGATGATGCGCTTCTGGTGGGTCGGGACCTGCGCCGCCGGGAGTTCGACACCGAGGTCGCCGCGCGCCACCATGATGCCGTCCGATGCCGCGATGATCTCGTCCATGTTCTCGATGGCCTGGACGTGCTCCATCTTGGCGACGATGTGGATGTCGGAGTCGTCCCCCAGGATGTCCCGCACCGCCGCGACGTCGTCCGCGGACCGGACGAACGAGACCGCGATGAAGTCGAAGCCCTGCTCGGCGGCGAACCCGATGTCGTCCTCGTCCTCGTCGGTCGGGAACTCCAGTCCGAGGTCGCGACCGGGTACGGAGATGGAGTCGCGGGACGTGACCGGGCCGCCGTACAGCACGGTGCAGGACAGTCCATCACCGGCCTCCTCGACGTCCATCTCGATGCGGCCGTCGTCGATGAGGATGCGGTCCCCGGGTTCGATGCGGTCGAGCGCGGCCGCGTTCGGCACGGGGAGGGTGGACGCGTCGCCGCCGTCCTCGCCGGCCACGACCGTGACGGTGCTTCCCTGTTCGAGGTCGGTCCCCGGCTCCACCTCGCCGAGCCGCAGTTCCGGCCCCTTCGTGTCCATCATCACCGCGACGTCGTCCGACGCCTCCCGCGCCATGTCGTACAGGTCCGCGTGGTCCGCGTGGTCGCCGTGGGAGAAGTTCTGCCGGAACACGTCCACGCCCGCGTCGACCAGGTCGGCGATGGTGTCCGGGTCGTGGGTGGCCGGGCCGAGCGTGGCCACGATCTTCGTCTTGCGCATGGGGACAGGTTCGCGGCGCTGCCTTAAGAATCCCGGCGGTCGAGATAGGTGCGGAGCGCGTCCAGCGCCTGCATCCGGTGGGAGACCTCGTGCTTGTACGCGGGGTCCTCCGCGAACGTCCGGTCGTGGCCGGCGGGGCGGAACATGGGGTCGTAGCCGAATCCCTCATCCCCGCGCGGCTCGACCAGTTCGCCGGCCACTTCGCCGGTGAACGTGTGGATGTCACCGGTATCCGGGTCGTGGAGGGCGATGGCGGCGCGGAACCGGGCGGACCGGTCGTCGTCGAGCAGCCGGAGCAGCTTCTCCTTCCCGACCTTCTCGTCGAACGGGCTGCTCAGGATGCCCGGGAAGCCGCCCAGGGCGTCGACGAACAGGCCGGAGTCGTCCGCCATGAGCAGCGTGTCGCCACCGACCCGGCCCAGCGCCTGCTCCACCTTGGTCGTGGCGATGTCAGCCAGGGCGGCATCCTGCGGCTCGACCGCGTCCACGTCCACCTGCTCGACCGTGAACCGGCCGGGCAGGATGCTGCGGACGTCGTCGACCTTGCCCGCGTTGCCGGTGGCGAACCGGAGGTGCATGGGTCGGGATTGGAAAAACGGATTTAAAAGTCTGTACAGGGAGACAGGAGCAGGTGCATCACCCATCGCGCTGACCGATATCGACCGTGAGCGGACCATCGTGACGTCCGCGTTGCCGTACATCCACGGCGTCCCGCATCTGGGGAACGTGGCCGGGTCGCTGCTTCCGGCGGACCTGTACCACCGCTACCTCGACCTGCGGGGCCACGAGAACATATTCATCTGCGGCAGCGACGAGCACGGCACCCCGCTGGAGCTGTCCGCCATCGAGGCGGGCGAGTCGCCGGAGGAGCACGCGGATCGGCAGCACCAGGCGGTGCGCACCGCGCTGCGCGACTTCGACCTTGACTTCTCCCTCTACGGCCGCACCCACACCCGGTTCAACGAGGAGCGGACGCATGACATCTTCCGCAACCTGTACCGGAACGGCTACATCGTGGAGAAGGCGCAGGAACTGCCGTACTGCCGGACGGACGAGCGGTTCTTGGCGGACCGGTACATCGAGGGGGAGTGCCCGGAGTGCGGCGGCCTGGCGCGGGGCGACCAGTGCGACGACTGCGGCACCCTGCTGGAGCCGGAGGAGCTGGTGGAGCCGCACTGCACCATCTGTGACGGGACGGATATCACGTTCCGGGAGACGAAGAACCTGTTCCTGGAACTGTCGAAGTTCGAGGACGATCTGCGCGACTGGCTGGCGGCGAACGATCCCATCCCGGACAGCCAGAAGCAGGAAGTGTTGAACCTCATCGACGAGGGCCTGGAGGACCGGTGCATCACGCGGGACATCCGGTGGGGGTTCGACGTGCCCACCGATCTCGACGGCATCGACCCGGATATCTACGACGACAAGGTGCTGTACGTATGGTTCGACGCACCCATCGGCTACATCGGCATCACCCAGCAGCATTTTTCCAAGCGGAACGACGAGGAGCGGTGGAAGGACTACTGGATGGACGATGATGCCGCGACCGTGTACAGCATCGGGAAGGACAACACCATCTTCCACTCCATCATCTTCCCCAGCATGCTGATGGGGGGAGCGCCCGAGGGCGAGGCGTACAACCTGCCGGACCACGAGTTCATCCAGCAGTACCTGATGTGGGAGGGACAGGGCTTCTCCAAGTCCCGGAACATCGGGCTGTGGGCCGACCAGGCCACCGACCTGCTGGAGCCGGACTACTGGCGGTTCTACCTCGCGTCCGCCCTGCCGGAGAACCACGACACCAACTTCGCGTGGGAGGACTTCGAGGCGAAGGTGAACGGCGAACTGAACGACACGGTCGGCAACTTCGTCAACCGCGTCCTCACACTGACGGACAAGTGGTTCGACGGCCAGGTGCCGGACGGCGACCTGGAGCGGTACAGGGACGTGCTGGACGAGCTGGCGGACCGGGTGGAGCGGTTCGACGCGGCGTTCGAGCAGGAGCACAGCCCGAAGCAGGCGGTACAGCAGGCGGTCGCCGTGGCGCGGCTGGGCGACGAGTTCCTGTCCCGCGAGGAGCCGTGGATGCACGAGGAGAAGCAGGCGGACGTCATCGCGACCGCGCTCCGCATCGTGGAGGCGGTGGCCGTGGTCATGTACCCGTTCACCCCGGCGGCGTCCCGGGACCTGCAGCGGATGCTCGTGCCGGACGCGACAAGCGTGGTGGACGGCCGCGACCGGCTTGAAACGTTGCTGGACGGTGGCGACCTGGAACCCGGCGCGGAGCTGGGCGACCGCACCATCCTGTTCGAGAAGGTGGACGTGGACGACCTCGCGGACGAGATGGACCGCGACGACGGGGATATGGATGATATGGACGACGAAGACGAGGACATGGTCAGTTTCGACGACTTCCAGCGGATGGACATCAGGACCGGCACCATCGTGGACGTGGCGGACCACCCGAACGCGGACAAGCTCTACCTCCTGCAGATCGACATCGGCGGGGAGACGAAGCAGAGCTGCGCCGGGCTGCGACCTCACTTCGAGGCGGACGAACTCGAGGGACGGGACGTGGTCGTGCTGGCGAACCTGGAGCCCGCCGAGCTGCGGGGGGAGACGAGCGAGTGCATGGTCCTCGCGGCGGACGACGGCGACACCGTCTCCCTGCTGCGGCCGGACGAGCCGGTGCCGGACGGCACCGGGGTCCGCTGACCGCGGCTACAGGTCGACGGTGCGGCTGTAGGCCTCCTCGATGCGGGTGATGGCCTCCTCGCGCCGGTCGGAGTACGGGGTGAGGAGGTGGTCGTCGAGGAACCGGATCTTGTTGTGGAAGAAGTCGTTCCGGTCGGGGACGTCGGACGGGTCCACCGTGAACCGGTCGTCCGGGACCTCCCGTTCCGCGCCGTCCGGCGTGTAGGTGCTGCGGACGACCGCGTACGTGTGCTGGCCGGGCTCGTTGTCGGCCATGCGGGCGAGCGTGTAGCCCTCGCCGTCGACCGCGAACCCGATGGTCACCACGGCGCCGCTGGTATAATTGGAGCGGTACTGTCCGCGGGTGTCATGGAAGTGCATGAGGACGTCCCGCTTCTCGACCGCGCCGTCCACCTCGGACAGCATCTCGACGAGTCCGTCCTCGTCGACCGCGTCGCGCCGCACCGCGTCGAGGGTGTGGCGGTACCGGTCCGGCGCCAGGAACGTCCGGTCGGCCGGGTCGTAGACGACCGGCTGGCCGCCGTCGGTCGGCCGGAACACGGTCATGTCGCCGGCGCGGATGTCCTCCCAGTTCGGGCTCTTCGTCAGCGTGTGCGTTATCTCTTCGGGTGCGAGCCGGTCCACGACCGCGTCGCGCACCGCCCCATCATCGAACCGTACCGTATCGTCATCATCCATCAGTCATCACGTCGGACCGTGCACGATGGGGAGAAAGATTTTTAACCGGTCCGGTGTGATGGGGTTCCCGGTCAGAGGTCGAACGGGTACGTCCCGAAGTCGTCGGTCCGGTCACGGGCGTCCGCGAACTCGCTGGCCGGCACGACGTGCTCGTCGCCGGTGTAGATGCGCTCCTGCCCGGACGGGTCGATCTCGACCGCTGCGACGCCGTCGTCCGTGAGGACGCGGTCGATCTCCCGGAGCGCGGCCGTCTGGTCCTCCGCATGCTTGAGCCGGGAGAGCAGGGTCTTGGATGTGACGATGTCGAACGCATCCTCCTGGAACGGGAGCTGCCGCGCATCGCCCTGCACCGGATGGTCCAGGTAGGCATGGTCGCCGGTGTCGGGGTCCCGGTTCGCGGCGAGCGCCTCCCCGGAGATGTCGTACCCGACCGTCTCGACGTCCAGGCCGGTGTAGTGCTCGATGGCTGTCGCCAGGCCGTTCGGTGCCTCTCCCGTGGACGCACCGACATCGAGCATCCTGACCGTGTCGCGGCCCTCGAAGTAGCCGTCCTCGGCCAGTGCGACGATCCCCTGCGCGAACCCTTCGTACCGGGTCGCCTGGGTCGTGTTGTCCGGCCAGACGCCACGCTCACGGTTCGCGTCGACGTAGTCGCCGGAGTTGAGATCCCCGTTCATCTTATGTTACTACTTTAGTGTAGTTACTTATAAATCTACCGGTTTTGGCGGGGTGAAACCGGCCTGAACCGCGCGAAAATCAGTCGGAGACGTATTGACGCATCGGCTCCACGGCAGGGAGGTCGCGCATGGTCGCGAAGATGTCAAGATGCGGGGCGGGCGCCTCGACCACGAGCCGGTCCGGGGCCGTGTAGACCTCCAGTCCAGCGTTCCCGGGCGAGGCCAGGTGGACGGGATCGCCCGCCTGCCGGACCGGTTCGTCGACCTCCCGCAGGTCGTACGCCATCATGACGAGGTTGAAGTCGCCGCGGACGTCGCCGCCGGACACCGGCTCGTAGACCGTGCCGAGCCGGCCGCCGTCCAGCAGGTCATCGGCATCGCGGCCGGAGATGCGACCGGACTCGGGGTTGTACTCGAAGACGTCCCGCTCCCGATAGTCCCACAGGAGGCTGCACGGGCTGTCCCGCGGCAGCACCCCGTCCACCTCGTCGATCCACTCCACGCCGCCGGGAGCGAGCGCGTCCACCACCCGCGAGGGCCGCTCCCGCACCGTCACGCCACGCGCGTTCACCGGCCGTCCACCTCGCGCGGCGGGAGCTTCAGCCAGTCCGCCCCGTAGCCGTCCCGCGTCCGGAGGTCGGTGCGGACCACCTCGAAGCCATCGACGATGTCCTGGATCTCGTCCGGGACCGCCGCCTCGCTCCGTTCATCGAACCGGGCGAGGAGGTTGACGCGGTGGCTGCTCGGGTAGATGACGACCCTGCCGGTGTCGAAGTCGTAGGCAGGGACCCGCTCGCCGTGGTCGCGCTCGAACTGGTCGTCCCGGTCGAGGTAGCGGCGGATCGACGCCGTCCCCTCCTGGTCGCCGTGGAGCATGGTCCGCACCACGGGCTCCTCCTCGTCCGCCGCCGCACCCGGCGCGATGTCCGCCGGGTCGCCGGTCTCGACGTAGAAGTCGGCCGCCGTGGGCACGTCGAGGACCGTGAACGAGACCGTGTCGCCGTCGTACGCGAAGACCGAGACGTCCTCGCCGTACGCGCCCGGGTCGCGCTCCTCGAACCCGTCCGTCTTCCTGAGCAGGTACCGGTTCTCCTCCGTGTACCCGTTCCGTTCGATGGACCGGAGCACGTCCAGCGGGTGGTCCGCCTCCATGCCGCGTGTGTTCATCACCGAGTTATAAAAAATGTCCGACGGCGGGCCGGGGCGTCACGGCACGACCCGGCCACCGCGACTGAACGGATGTTTAGCATCGGGCGGTGACGACAAGATATTTATACGTCGGTGGTCCCGCACGGTCCGTGAACACCCGTGTCGCAGGAGAGTGACCGAGCGGCCGGCGGCCTCCCGGACAGCCTCGCGGAGTTCTCCCGCATCTACGATTCCGGGGCGCGGGACCGGGTGGCGGACAGCGCGGCCGCGCTCGACTACGAGAGCAACGACGGCGACTGCCGGTACACGGACGAGACGCGCATCCTGGCCGTCCGGGACGCCACCGACATTGTCCTGGGATACAGCGTCAGCCACAGCATCGCCGGCGGGGAGGAGATGGACGTGGACGGCCGGGACGAACCGGACGGCTACGAGACCGCGCTCGAGATGCTGGACGCCGCCTGGGATCCCGACGCGGGACACGGCGAGGTCACCGTCCACCTGCCCGACGACACCGCCACCCTGCTCTGCCGGACCATCCCGGCGAACGACCACGACATCCGGCAGTACGTCACCGAACTCCAGAGCCTCGCCACCGAGTTCCGGGTGGACGGCTACCGGTACGGCCGCGGCCCGACCTCCGGCACCGGCAAGACATCGGCCGAGCACCACGCCGCCAACGTCGCCGCGACCGACATCGACGGGACCCCGGTCATCGCGACGTACAACCGGCGCATCGGGAAGGACGTGGAGGACATGGGCGCCGTCCCTGCCGCACCGTGGCAGATCCTTGCGGGCATCCGACTGTCGGAGGGACCGTATACCACACCGGAACTGAACCGGGTGGCGAACGTCCTCGACCGGTTCCGGGATGCGCCCGACTACCGGGACGACGTGGAGCACGTCCCGGAATCGCTGCGCGGCGACCTGGACGGGCTGCCAGACACGGTCGTCCCCGACCACAGCGTCACGACCGAGATCGCGGAACGGCGCCGCCGGTTCGGGCCGGATGACGTCCCGGTGCAGACGTGGCAGGAATCGCTGCGCGCCATCGACGCCGCGGTCGCGGCCGACGACGTGGACGTCCTGCTCCCGGAGAACACGGGCCGGCGCATGGAGGACACCGTCGGCGGGGAACCCGGTGCCGCGGTCCGCGAGGACATCGAGCGGGTGACCGGGTCGCTGCCGGTGGACCTGGACCGGGAGCTTCCGGACGAGATGGGAGCGGTGCCGGACGACGAACGGCGCGTCGCGGCGGAGGACTATGCCATCGCCGTCGCAGCCATCGAACGGAGCGCGGAGCCGCCGCTCATCCTGACGTACGACGATGATTTCGCGGGGATGGACGGGGTCGTGGCCCGGGAGCCCGGGACGGTCCTGCCGGACTAGTGGACGCCACGGTCGATGCCGTCCGTGGCGATGAGGTCGTCCAGTTCCGCGTCCAGCATCTCGCGCGCATCCGCGTAGGTCGCGTCGAACCCGTCCGCGCTGTCCGCCCCGCCCATCGCGCCGTAGGCGATGCCACCGGTGCTGTCCATGATATCGTCGAACAGGTCGTCCGGCGATGTCGGGGCCGTGGCGTGCGCCTCCAGCGTGGCCGCGACCGCCCGTCCCATCCGCTCCGCCTCGTCCCGGTCCCGCGGGCCGCGCCGGATGGCGAACCGCCGGTCCGCCTCCGCCCCGGGCAGGTAGTCCGTCCCGTCCGGCCGGTCGGCCACCTTCGCACCGACGCCCCGGACCGTGAACGGGTCCTTCATGTAGAGCGATGCGGCGTAGACGCCGGCGGACGGATGCGCGAGGTAGAGGTCGGTGCCGACACCCTCCCGGTCGCGCATGGCGGCACGCCAGTCCGCGGGATCCCCGGGTTCGTCGGCGACGTCGGCCATCATGTCCTCGAAGGAGCGCGGCTGCATGCACACCACTTGCCGGCGAGGTACTTAAACCCCCGGCGGGCAGGTGTCGCGGCACCGGCGACCGACGGATTTAAAACTTCGAACGCGGAGGGGTAGGTATCATGCCCGAGGGTGACTACGAGCCGGAGGTCATCGAGCCGAAGTGGCAGGAGGTGTGGGTCGAGGAGGAGACCTACGCCTATGCCGGGGACGGCGACGCGGTGTTCGCCATCGACACGCCGCCACCGACCGTGTCCGGCGACCTGCACATGGGACACCTGTACGGGTTCACGCTGCAGGACTTCGTGGCACGGTTCCGGCGGATGAACGAGGACGCGGTGTTCTTCCCGTTCGGCTACGACGACAACGGCATCGCCTCGGAGCGGCTGACGGAGCGCGAACTCGGCATCCAGCACCAGGACTACTCGCGGCGCGAGTTCCAGGAGAAGTGCCGCCAGGTGTGCCGCGAATATGAAGACGCGTTCACCGACAAGATGCAGGCGCTCGCGCTCTCCATGGACTGGAACAACACGTACAAGACCATCGAGCCGCGCGTGCAGAAGATCTCCCAGTTGAGTTTCATCGACCTGTACGAGCAGGGCCGCGAGTACCGGAAGAAGGCGCCCGCCATCTGGTGCCCCGACTGCGAGACCGCCATCTCCCAGGTCGAGATGGAGGACGCGGAGCGCCACTCGCATTTCAACGATATTTCCTTCGACCTCGTCGACGGTGATAGGAGCAGCGGTTCCGGCGGGACCGATGCGACCATCACCATCTCCACGACGCGACCCGAACTCCTCCCGGCGTGCGTCGCCGTGTTCGTCCACCCGGAGGACGAGCGGAGCGACGACCTGGCCGGGAAGACCGCGGAGGTGCCGCTGTTCGGCCACGAGGTCCCTATCCTGGAGGACGAACGGGTGGACATGGAGAAGGGGAGCGGCGTGGTCATGAGCTGCACGTTCGGGGACCAGACAGACATCGAGTGGTACCAGGCGCACGACCTGCCGCTCCGGGTCGCCATCGACGCGTCCGGGACCATGACGGACGAGGCCGGCGCGTACGAGGGCATGTCCACGACGGAGGCGCGCAAGGCAATCGTTGAGGACCTGGACGAGGCGGGCCACCTGCTCGACCGGGAGCCCATCGAACATACGGTGCAGGTGCACGAGCGGTGCGGCACCGACGTGGAGTTCCGCGTCACGCCGCAGTGGTATATCAGGATACTTGACAGGAAGGAGGACTACCTGGAGGCCGGGCGGGAGATGGACTGGTACCCGGAGAAGATGTTCACCCGGTACAAGCACTGGATCGAGGGGCTGCAGTGGGACTGGTGCATCTCCCGGCAGCGCGACTCCGGCATCCCGTTCCCGGTCTGGTACTGCACCGGCTGCGGCACGGAGGTGCTGGCGGAGCGGGCACAGTTGCCGGTCGACCCCATCCAGGACGAGCCGCCCGTCGATTCCTGCCCGGCGTGCGGGAACGGCGGGTTCGAGGCGGAGGAGGACGTGTTCGACACGTGGGCCACGAGCAGCCTCACACCGCTCATCAACGCGGAATGGGACGGCGACGCGCTCGGCCGCCCCGAACTCTACCCGATGGACCTGCGGCCGCAGGGCCACGACATCATCTCGTTCTGGCTGTTCCACACCGTCGTCAAGTGCCTGGAGCACACCGGCGAGGTGCCGTTCAAGAGCGTGAGCATCAACGGCATGGTGCTCGACGAGAACCGGGAGAAGATGTCCAAGTCGAAGGGGAACGTGGTGTCGCCGGACGCGGTGCTCGAGGAGTTCCCGGTCGATGCGGCGCGGTACTGGGCCGCCGGCACGAGCATCGGCGACGACTTCCCGTTCAAGGAGAAGGACCTCGTCACCGGCCAGAAGCTGATGCGGAAGCTGTGGAACGCGTCGAAACTTGTCGAGCAGCTCGCACCCGCCGGGGACGTGCCGGACGAGCGGCCGGACCTGGAACCGCTCGACGAGTGGCTGCTCGCCGAACTCGACGACCTCGTGGCGTTCATGACCGACGAACTCGAGGAGTACGGCTTCGCGAAGGCGCGGAACCGGCTGCGCGAGTTCTTCTGGAACGTCTACTGCGACGACTACCTGGAGATCGCGAAGCAGCGGCTGCACGACGGCGAGGACCCGTCTGCAGCGTACACGCTGCGGGCGGCTCACCGCACCTTCCTGAAGCTGTTCGCCCCGTTCCTCGTGCACATCACCGAGGAACTGTGGCACGACATGTATGTCGACGAGAGCCAGCAGGTGGTGAACAGTATTGCCGACGTACCTGACAGCATCCACCTGGCGGACTGGCCGGAGGAGCGCGGTATCGCGGCCGACCGGGAGGCGGGGCAGCGCGCGATGGACACCATCCACGCCCTCCGCAAGCACAAGACCGACAACCGGATGGCGCCGACCGACACCCTTGCCCGGGTGACGGTGTACGGCGACGTGTCCGGGTTCGCGGACGCCATCCGCGAGGTGATGCACGTGGACGACCTGGTGCAGGAGACCGGCAGCCCCGACATCGAGGAGACGGTCAGCGACATCTCGCTGGAGTACAGCGTGGTCGGCCCGAGGTACGGGGAGCAGGTCGGGGACATCGAGGCGTCGCTGGACGAGGGTGACTACGACCTGGACGGCGACGAACTGCACGTGGCCGGGGAGACGCTCGGCCCGGACGAGTTCACGGTGGAGATGGAGCGGACCTACACCGGCGACGGCGAGATGGTCGCGGCCGGCGACGTCACCCTCATCGTCGAGGCGTGACCCCCGTTACACCCTTTTAACGCTGTTTCACGCAGGATACGATATCATGGCGCAGGAGATGGAGCCGTACGAACTCGAGAACCTCATCGAGACGCTGGAGGAGAAGCGGGGCCGCAACACCGAGCTCGTCTCGCTCTACATCCCGCCGGGCTACGACATGGCCAAGATCGTGGACTTCCTGACGACGGAGAAGTCCGAGGCCGAGAACATCAAGTCGAAGGCGACGCGGAAGAACGTGCAGGCCGCGCTCGACAAGATCCAGCGCAGGTTGAAGGAGGTCGGGAAGACGCCGGAGAACGGGGTGGCGCTGTTCGCGGGCAACGTCTCCGAGCGGGAGGGTCGGCCGGACATCCAGATGTGGGAGGTCGTGCCGCCCGAGCCGATACAGTCGCGGCGGTACCGGTGCGACAAGGAGTTCGTGCTCGACCCGCTGAAAGACCTGGTGGTGGAGAACGATATCTACGGCATGATCGTGCTCGACCGGAGCGAGGCCGCCATCGGCTACCTGAAGGGCAACGCGTTGACCATCCGGAAGACGCTGGAGTCCAACGTCCCGGGGAAGACGACGAAGGGTGGCCAGTCCCAGCAGCGGTTCGAGCGCATCCGGGAGAACATGTACGACACGTTCCTCAACCAGATCGCCGAGGCAGCCCAGACGGAGTTCCTGCCGAAGAAGCGGGAGGGCGAACTGCTTGGTATCGTGGTCGGCGGCCCCGGGTTCGCGAAGGACGACCTCCTGGACAAGGACTACCTCCACCGCGAGCTGCTGGACGAGGTCATCGCCCGGAAGGACACCAACTACTCCGGCGAGGAAGGGATGCACGAGCTGATGAACAAGTCGGAGGACGTCATCCGGGAGAGCCGCGCCATCAAGGAGCAGCAACTGGTGCAGGAGTTCCTCACGAACCTGAAGGAGGAGAACGGCAAGTCCACGTACGGCCTGCAGGAGGTGGCGCGGGCGCTGGGCATGGGCGCGGTCGACACGGTGCTCATCTCCGAGGACCTCGACATGCGCGAGGTCACCATGACCTGCGGCGAGGACGAGGAAGAGATCGTGGAGTACGTCTACGCCGACGAACTGGACGACGTGGAATGCCCGGACGGCAGCGAGCCCGACGATCTGACCACGCGGGACATCGTGGACGTGGTGAAGGAGAAGGCCGCGCAGATGGACTCCGATGTCCACCTCATCTCCCCCGATTCGGCCGAGGGCAAGCGGCTGAAGAACATGGGCGGAATCGCCGCCATCCTCCGGTACCGCATCGGATGACAGCGGACCGCGCACCACTTAAACGTTGGTCCCGTGGCCGTGTGGGATGGACAGTTACGACCCGGCGGAACAGGACGCGTTCCCGGACATGCGGCTCGTCGACCCGCACGAGACGCACGACGAGCTCTACCTGCTGGTGCATCCCGGGGACAGCATGCTTCGCACCGATATCTACGAGAACTTCGGCGGTGCCTGGTCGTTGGCCGGACTGCGGACCGAGGACTACACCCGGTACGCGGGGACGCTCGCCTCCCGGCTGCGCCGGGCCGACGACCGGGACGTCCCGGTCGCGGTGATGTACCGCGGCCGGACGCTGGATGACACCCGTGAGTTCCTCGGGGAGCACGACGATATCGTGGACGCGTATATCCCGACCAGCAGCCTCAGCGGCTACATGGTCGATGACGGGCCGGAGATGCTTGCACGCTCCCTCGCACGGCTGGAGCCCGGCGGGACGATCAGGGTGGCGGGAGAGATGGCGGGACTGTGCCATGACCAGGCGGTGGAGCAGGTCGAGGACATCCTGAACGTGCTGGACCCCGGGGCCACGGTGCGGGAGGACCTGACGTTCCCGGAGAAACGGCTTGAACGGGTGAACGGGACGCTGTACTGGGAGGACTCATCGACACCGCGGTTCCCGAGCAAGCTCTAGTCCAGCATGATGACCTCGTCCGCGGCGTCCCGGAGCGCGGTCGAGAACCCCTGGTCCATGCCCGCGACGACGGCACGCTTCCCGTGCTGCTTCGCCTTCTGCACCACCGGGACGAAATCCGCGTCACGGGTGACGAGGACGATGGTGTCCACCCGGTCGTCGAACACCGCCTCCATCGCGGCCGCCGCCATGTAGACGTCCACGTCCGACGCCTCGTCCTCCACCTCGCCCACCCCGAGCACCGGTTCGAAGCCCTGGGAGGCGATGGCCTCGATGAGCTTGTCCGGGGCGAACTGGTTGAGGAACACCTTCGCGGATGTCACCCGGCCCTCCTCCTCCAGCCGCTCCCGGAACTCGTCGAGATCGAGGTCGAACTCGCGGCGGATGATGTTCGGACCGTCCACGAACACCGCGATCCTGTCCCGCCGGTCGACCACCCCGAACAGCCTGTCGAGCACGGTCACGCCCCGTCAAGGCTGCGCTTGATACCGCGCAGCACGTCCAGCATCTCGCTGTTCTGCTGTTCGATGCGCTGCAGCGTCTCCACCAGTTCGTCGCTGGACGTGTCCACGCCGCTCGCGTGCGTCCCGCCGGCGGACTCCACCGCATCAGCCTGTGCTGCACCGGTCCCGCCCGCGGTCTCCGACCGGTCCTGCGCGGCACCGGACGGTTCCCGGTCACGCTGTTGCTGCGCGTCCTCGCGTGGCCCCTGCGACTCCTCCTGCTGCGATGCGGTGTCGGCCGACCCCTCGGCCGGTTTGATGCCGTCCTCGGTGAGGACCTCTATCTCCGTGTCCGAGCCGGACGACCCCTCGTCGTCCCCCTCGTCTTCCGCTCCCTTCTTCAGATGATCGAATGGCATAGTATCGTTATCCTCGTCCTGTCCTGCCGGCTGTTCCTCCCGGCCGTCACCGTTCTCCTCCCGGATGTCGTCCTTGACAGAGTCGTAGAACCCCATCGGTCATCCCCATATCGAGTCGCTCTCGTCGCCACCGGCGATATCCTCCAGCAGCTCGATGATCCGTTCGTTCTGGTCGATGATGCGCTGCATCTTCTCCCCGTCCGCCGCAGCATCACGGCTGTCACGCGACCGGCGGGAGCGGGACGTTCCGGAGCCGGAGCGGTCGCGCGACGCGTCCCGAGACGCGTCGTCCTCCGTCTCACCGGACGGCTCCATGCCAGGCAGGAGGAACCGGTCGTCATCCTCCGCCTCCGCGGCAGCCTCCTCCGTGTCGTCGGGGCGGAGCCGCTCCTCGGACCCGGACCCTGCGGGTGGCCGGAGCTCCACTTCCTCGTCGTTCCCCTTTATCTTGTCGAACAGTCCCATGTGTATCACCGCCGTCCGCCGCGTCCACGACCCCCGCCCATCCCGTCACGGATATCCTCGAGGAGGTCGATGATGCGGTCGTTCTGGTCCGCGATCTCGTTCAGCCGGCCCTCCATGTCGACCGGCTCGCCCGGGCCGGGCATGTCCAGGTTGTAGTCCCGCGGCCGGTCCGGCATGTCGTCCATCCCGCCGGGCTCGTCCGGGCCACGCCGGCCGCCCCGGCCTCGGTCGGGCTCCATCCGGGGCCTGTCACGGTCACGCGGGCCGCGCCCCCGCTCCGGACCGGGACCCCTGTCGTCCATGTCGCCGGGACGGTCGCCACCGCCGGGACCGTCACGCGGACCCGCCGGCGAGTCGAAGTCCAGGTCGTCCGGCCCGCCCTCGTCCAGCGGCGGGAGTCCACCGTCCCGCTCCGGCCTCCGACCACCCGGCTCGTCCGGGCCGGCACGTCCCGGGCCGCCACCCGGCCCCTCCGCGGGGGCGGGAGCGTCCGGACCGCCGCGCGGTGGTTCGTCCTCGAACCCGGCCGGGTCCTGCCCGGCACCGCCGGGACCGCCCGGTCCCCGCTCCATCTCCCCGGGACCGCCGGGTCCCTGACCGCCGGGCTCCCCGCCCGGTCCACCACGGCCGCGGCGGTCCTGCCCGGATCCCTGGCCGCGCTGCGGGCCTGCCGGACCCCGCCGCCGCTCCGATCCCTGGCCCTGTCCGGGTGGTTCGCGCATCTTGCCCTGTGGACGCGGTGGCTGCTCGTCACCGCCCCCGAACCGCCGCTTGATCGCGTCGATGAGTCCCATGTGTGTATCTGTCGGTCCCGCGGTAAACCCGCGCTCGGCGGGGTTTTGCGTACCTTTAAATGTGCCTGATACCACAGTATTTTTGTACCTCCTTAATTAAGGTAATGGTGATGGCACACGACCACGACAAGGGATACTGCCAGGACGGGTGCTACCCGGTAGCCGGCTCGGGGATGACCGCCGAGGTCGACGGCGAGGAGTTCGTCATCGACGACATCCACGACCTCCGGGAGTACATCGCGGCGGTGAACGCGTCCGGCGGCAACGGTCCGCTCGCCGCGGAGCAGCTCATCGTCGAGAACGAACCGAACGGCGAGCCCTACGTCCTTCCCGACCCGGACGAGGAGGACCCTATCAAGCGGAAGATCAAGGGACGCGGCATCTCAATCTCCGGCATCGGCCAGGGGTTCGACATGGCGGCCTACCTCGACGTGGTCGACCGGATGACGACGCACTACCGGTTCAACGGACCTATCAAGGTGAAGGAGTGGGTGCGGGCCACGCCGCAGAGCCAGGTGCACGACGAGCTGCAGCAGCGGCGGCAGCAGGCTGAGCAGCAGATCAACCGGCAGTTATCAAGTCTATCGGACCTGTACGAGCAGAAGCAGCTGCTGGAGCACGACCTCCGGACGCTGGAGGAGCGGATGGCGCACTTCGAGGCGGACGAGGACGAGAAAGGAAGTGGCGGCGGCTACGAGGACGAACTGAAGGCGGACTTCGTCGACCTCGTGGACCAGCACACCGGCCGGCACAGCATCCTGCAGATGCAGGCGAACAACGTGTTCCCGTCCATCACCGCCGACTTCTACCAGATGTCCAGCCTGGACGACCTGGAGGACGGGCCGCTGAAGGACCTTCCCGAGAACGAGAAGGCGACGCTGCGGAAGAAGTGGAAGCTGTACGAGCGGTGGAAGGACCAGTTCGAGGCAGCGGTCCGGTCACGGCTGGAGGACGTGCGCCGCCGGCTGAACTCGGTGGAGGCCAGCATCGAGCAGACCGAGAACTGGATCAAGCCGTACGTGGAGGACCTGCAGCGCATCCAGGGCGGACCGTTCGACGAGCAGCTGGCGTTCGGCGCGGAGATCGACATGTACCTCCCGGCGGCCGCCTCCAACACGTACCGGTTGATGAAGATGATCGCGTGGCGCGACCGGAGCCCCGGCGAAGAGGAGGACCTCTACCAGGACGTGGTGCTGATGGAGCCGCTCAAGTTCTTCACCGGCGACCTGGAAAGCCCGCAGCGGGCGGGAGAGGGTCTCGGCGTGTTCAAGAACCGGTGGACGGAACTCCTGGTCTGCCAGCACGTGTTCGAGGCGGTGTTCGAGCCGCAGCTTGACGAGAAGACGGACGAGATCCAGCGGGTCATCAGCCAGTTCGTCGGGGAGCCGGACGTGGAACTGGAGGAGGCGCGGGAGCGCATCCAGGAGCGGTACCACCTGACCGGGGACGAGGAGGAGGCGCTGGAGGACGCCGCGACCGGCAGCGAGGCGTACGAGATCGAGCGGGAGATCATCGACCGGGTCCGACCCGGGTTCTCGACGCGGCTGCGTGAACGTATCAAGACGTTCCTCGGGATGACCGACGCGTTCTACCATCCCAAACCGACGGAACTCCGCCGGGAGCTCATGGGCCCGTACTTCCCGACCCAGTTCTACCTGGACTACAAGTACGAGAACGGCCTCTACGTGATGAAGTGATGGTCGACTGGCCAGACCCGCTGACGGTGCCGGACGCGGTCAGGGACCTGAAGGACCGGTTCCTCGCAAGTTTCCAGTCCGGGGCGGAGGAGTCGGAGAAGGTGCGAGACCTCAACTACATCGTCGCGGTCTCGTCCGGCAAGGCGGTGACGGAGGATATCCCGAAGCAGATCGGCCGCCGCGCCGGGTGGGCGTCGCAGCAGGGCGCCAACTTCGTGGAGATCCTCATCGAGAACCCGTCGCAGCTGGTGATGGACCAGGACATGCTGGTCAACCTGGCGGACCGGCTCGACCTCCACTACAACATCCACTCCTCCACCAACCTCGCGTACGGCATGTCGTACCGGGTCGGCCGGGGCAACGG
>CAZNTD010000002.1:0-15330 GCA_964575915.1 uncultured archaeon
CGATGGCCACGACCGGCGTGATACCCTGCCGCATGGATATCCCTTCGCGCGGCCGGTTAAAAATCATTCCTCGGCCGGAGCAGCCGTTAAAAACCTTGCCGGGAAGTGTGCGGTATGCGACTCGGTATCGTGGGCAAGCCGAACGTCGGCAAGTCCACCTTCTTCCGCTGCATCACCGCGTCCGAGGCGGAGATCGGGGACTACCCGTTCACCACCATCGATGCGAACCAGGGCATCGGCTACGTGACGGTCGACTGTCCCTGCACACGGCTCGAGGTGGCGTGCGATGCGTCCACCCGGTGCGAGGACGGGACGCGGTTCGTACCGGTGAACGTGTCGGACGTGGCCGGGCTGGTCCCGGGCGCGGCGGAGGGGAAGGGGATGGGCAACGCGTTCCTGGACGCGGTGCGGGAGGCGCACGCGCTGGTGCACATCCTGGACGCGTCGGGGACGACGGACGCGAAGGGGGAGCCGGCGGAGGACCACGACGTGGCGGAGGATGTCACGTTCGTGGAGGACGAGTTCGATGCGTGGCTGCACGGCCTGCTCTGGGAGGACTGGGACGCGACGGTGCGGGCGTTGCGCGGTGCGGACGAGCCGCCGGAGGCGTTCCTGGCGGAGCGGCTGTCCGGCCTGGGAATCACCCGCGCGGACCTGAACCGGGTGCTGGACGCGGACGTCGACACGATGATGCACTGGGACGAGGCCGATGTCCGTGACCTGGCCGCGGCCCTCCGGGAGTCGGCCAAGCCCATCATGTACGCATGCAACAAGATGGACCACCCGGCGGCGGACGGGACGGTCGAGCGGCTGCGGGCGGAGTTCCCGGGCCGGACGTTCGTCCCCATGAGTGCGCAGGCGGAACTGACGCTGCAGCAGGCCGCGGACCAGGGCGTGGTCGACTACGTGTCCGGGGCGGACTCGTTCGACATCGTGGGGGACGTGACCGCGGCGCAGGAGGAGGGGCTGGACCGCATCGCGGACCTCCTCGATGTGCACGGGAGCACCGGGGTACAGGAGGTGATGCGGCGGGCGGTGTTCGACCTGCTGGACATGATCGTGGTCTACCCGGTGGAGGACGCGGCCGGGTTCACGGATCAGCACGGGAACGTGCTGCCGGACGCGGTGCTGCTGCCGCGCGGCTCGACCCCGGTCGATCTGGCGTACGCCATCCACTCGGACATCGGGGACGCGTACGCGAAGGCGGTGGACGCGGAGACCGGCCGGGCGGTCGGGAAGGACGCCGCGCTGGAGGACGGGCAGGTCGTGAAGATCGAGACCCGGTAACTATTTAATCGCCGCGGGGAACGGTGGATGCGATATGCCACTGGATAGAGAGACGGACGTGGCGGACGAGTTCTTCAAACCGGTCCTTGCAGGTATCGTCGGCGGGGCGACGTACCACGCGGCGTCGAACGCGGAGCCGGTCGCGGCAGCCGTCCACGCTACCATCGCGGCGGTCATCGGCGTCCTGGTGTTCCTCGGTATCGCCATCCTGGAGCGGAAGCTCTAGAGCGCGGCGGTGCACCGGTCGAACCGGCCGCGGAGTTCGCGGGCGCGCCGGTCCTGCATCTCCGGGTCGGCGGTGGGCGCCCAGACCGGGAACGCCCAGAGGATTTCGATGAGGTGGAGGAGGCGGTAGACCGCGGCGCGGTCCGCGTCCCATGCGATCTGGTGCTCGTCCCGGTACCCCTGCATGAACGCGTCCCACCGCTCCTCCCGCTCGCCGTCCGGCAGGAGGGAGACGATGTTCATCTCGGCCTTGACCAGGTCGTAGAGCGGGTCGCCGCTCATGGCCCGTTCCCAGTCCACGACCGCGGTCACCGTCCCGTCGCGGGTGAGGAGGTTGGCGGGCCGGTAGTCGTGGTGGAGCAGGACCGGCCCGTCCATGGCGATGCCGGGAACGTGGTCGTCGACCAGGCCGCGGAGGGCCGGGAGCATGTCGGCGAACCGGAAGTCCGGGAGGTCCGCGAGCTGGTCGAGTTGCGCGGTGACGGTGCCGTGCAGCAGGTCGTCCCAGTCCTGTTGCTGGACGGGGAGCCCGTCACGCGGGAGGACCTGGCCGGCGGCGTCGCGGGGACAGGCGGCGTGGAGCCGGCCGAGCAGTTCGCCGGCGTGCCGCACGACCGGTCCGGGGAGGCGGTGCGGCCGGAAGAACCTGGTCTGGCGGTGGTCGCCGGGACGGAACGTCATGAGGGTGTGCGGCGGCTCCGCGTCGGGGTCGTGGCCGAGCACGGCGGGGACCGGGATGTCGGTCGTCTCGGCGACGTGGTCGAGGACGGCCGATTCCCGTTCGAACCGGTCGGCGAGGTGGTCGTGGATGAGCCACCGGGCGACGACGCGGTCGTGCGGGGCGCCGGAGAGATGGGCGACGACGGTTCGGTGGGCCATGCCGGACCGGTCCGTGATGCGGTCCACGGCCGCGTCCGGGTACGTGGCGTGGACGATGCGGTCCACCACCGCGCGGTCGTCCGTCGTGCCGTGCTCGTGCATGCTGGTCACCGGGTGCGGATCTCGACGATGTCGCCCTCCATGAGGACGTGGTCGGCCCCGACCTTCTGGTCGTCGAAGTCGGCGGAGTCGCCCCAGATGCGGGCGTCCTGGAACGTCTCGTCCATGTCGCCGGGCAGGGATTCGCAGACCTCCCGGACGGTGGAGCCGCGCTCCACGATGAGCGGCTCGTCCATGTCCGGCTCCTTCCCGGGCTTCTTCATGTATATGCGCATGAGGTCGAGTTCGTCGAAGATGCGCTGCTTCAGTTCGTCGAGGTTCTGCCCGGTCTCGGCGGAGATGAACACCGCGTCGGGGTACTCCTCCCGGAGGTCGGCGAGTTCCTCGTCGGAGAGCGTGTCGGCCTTGTTGAGGACACGGAACAGCGGGATGTACGACCGGTTGTCCATGATGGCGTCGATGAGCCGGTCCAGGGTGAGGTCCTCGCGGATGGTGACGGTAGCGTTGACGTAGCCCCGCTCCTCCAGGACGTCGCGGATGGTGTCCTCGTCGAGGTGGGTCTGCTCCACGGTGGAGGTGATGGAGAGGCCGCCGGAGGATGCCCGCTCGATCTTGACGTCCGGCGGCTCCTCGTTGGGCCGGATGCCGGCGTCGCGGAGTTCCGACAGCATGGTGTCGAACCCGTCCAGTTCCTCCGGCGTGGCCATGAGGAGGACGAGGTCGGCGATGCGGACGACGGACAGGACCTCCTTGCCGCCGCCCTTCCCGGATGCCGCGCCGCCGATGAGGCCGGGCACGTCGAGGATCTGGATGTTCGCCCCGTTGTATGGGAGCATGCCGGGGACGACGTCGAGCGTGGTGAACTCGTACGCGCCGACCTCGGAGTCCGCGTTGGTGAGGGTGTTGAGGAGGGACGACTTGCCGACGGACGGGAGGCCGACGAGGGCGACGGTCGCGTCCCCCTTCTTCTTGACTGCGTAGCCGCCGTAGCCGCCACCGGTCTCGGCCTGCCGCTTCTGCTGCTCCTCCTGGAGTTCGGCGATGCGCGCCTTGAGCCGTGCGCGCTCCTTCTCGGTCGCCTTGTTGACCGGGGTCTTGTCCAGCTTCTCCTGGACGCGCTGGATCTTGTCCGCGATCCCCATGTCCCGCTGCTGCCCGCTGGAGATTTATAACGCCACGGTCACCGGCAGGCCGGGACGGCCCGGCGTGGCGTTCTTAAAGGTTCCCTGCCAATCCCGAAAGGACCACCGGCAGGTTACAAACGTTCATTCTCGGCATGCGGTTTTCCACGGCCGGAAATCCCATTTATAAGGTTTTGTGACGTATGGGGAGTTCGTGTCGCAGATGGTCGAAGATTCCGACTACGTTGATACCGACGAACTGGACAGGAAGATCCTGAACAAACTGCTCGAGGAAGGGCGGAAGTCGTTCCGGCAGATCGCCGAGGACGTCGACTCGACCCCGGCGACCGTCATCAACCGGGTCGAACGGCTACAGGACGAGGGCGTCATCAACGGCTACAGCGCCAACATCGACTACCGCCGCCTCGGGTTCCAGGGCATCGCCGCCATCGAGGTCATCGTGAAGGGCGACAGCCTCGACGAGGTCGCCGCGGAACTCTCCGAGCACAACAACGTCGTGACGGCGTACACCATCACGGGCGATACCGACATCCTCGTGCTGGTCAAGTTCCGGCGGCGGGAGGAGCTCTCCCGGTTCGTGCAGCAGGAGCTGCTCGGGACGGACGTCGTCGAGAAGACCATCACCCACATGGCGCTCGACATCCTGAAGGAGGACGCCGACCCGAAACTGTAGCCGGCCGTTCAGGGGTGCGCGGGCGGTATGCCCGGGCACCCGTGGAATCCTTTTTATATCTCCGTCCACCACATTTCCACGGGAGTATCCATGTTAGAGCGATTGAAGCGGTTCTGGGGTAACCTGTTCGGCGGTGAAAGCGACGTGTCGCTCGGTATCTACGGGCCGCCGAACGCCGGGAAGACGACGCTCGCCAACCGTATCTCGGAGGACCTGACCGGTGAGGAGCTCGGCAGCGTGTCCGAGGTCCCGCACGAGACCCGGGAGGTCGAGAAGAAGGAGCGAGCGATCCTGGAACACGACGGGAAGCGCATCACGATGAACCTCCTGGACATGCCGGGTATCTCGACGAAGGTCGACTTCAAGGAGTTCAAGCAGCACGGCATCGACGAGAACGAGGCGAAGACCCGGGCGAAGGAGGCGACCAAGGGCGTGGTCGAGGCCATCAAGTGGCTCGACGACGTGGACGCCTGCCTGGTCGTGTTCGACTCGACGAAGGACCCGTACACGCAGGTGAACGTGACCATCGTCGGCAACCTCGAGGCGAAGGACATCCCCATCCTCATCGTGGCGAACAAGACCGACCTGGAGGATTCCGACCCCGAGGCGGTGAAGGACGCGTTCCCGCAGCACCCGTTCATCGAGATCTCGGCCAAGGAGGGCGAGAACATCGAGAAACTCTACGAGGAGATCACCCACCGGCTGAGCTGACACCATGGACGGCATCCCCATCGAGTTCATCGCCAAGGAGCGCATCGAGGACCAGACGTTCGACGAGAAGCTGGACATGATCCTCGACGAGGTGAAGGACGGCAAGATACTCGTCCTCGAGGAGGCGCTGAACCCGGACGAGGAGCGGCGGCTCATCCAGGGCGCGATGGAGTCGGTGGACGAGGACTTCCCCGGTATCGAGTTCTCCTCGCTCGACGGCCACGAGGACATGTTCGACCGGGTTATCAATACGTTGCACCAGGTGGTCGGCCGCCAGCGGAAGCGCGGCCTGACCATCGTCGGCAACTCCAACGTCATGGACGAGATCGAGAAGAAGGAGGACTCCGTGTCGCTCCTTGCGCGGTCGAAGGGAGGAGATTGACATCCCACATCGCTGTATGAACTGCGGGGCGGAGTACGAGGAGGGTGCTGACGCGCTCATCGAGGGCTGTGAGGACTGCGGCTCCAGCCTGTTCCTCTACGAGAAGGAGGATGGCAGCGACCTCGAGACGGAGGACCTCGAGGAGGAGCGCCGGTCGGTCATGGCGGAGATCGACAAGTTCATCCGCGACGTCAAGTCGAAGGTCGAGCCGGCGGACGACCTCCAGTTCGACCTGCAGAGCATCACGGTCATGGAGGACGGGGTCTACGAGATCGACCTCCGGAAGCTGCTGGACGAGATCCCGCTCATCGTCGAGATCAAGGACGGCGCGTACCGGCTTCACCTCGCATCGGTCTTCTCGCGGGGGAAGGAGAAGGGGCTGCGGCTGCAGGACCTCGACCTGGACGAGGACGTGAAGGAGCGCATCCGGGAGAACGCGCGCGACTAATTATTTAACGCTGGGACGTCCATTACCGCACCATGACACTGCGCTGGATCGAGGACATCGGTGACGGCGAGGAGCGGACGGTCGGGTCGAAGGCAGCGGCACTTTCTGCAGCACAGCGCGCCGGGCTCGACGTGCCCCGCGGCTTCGTGGTCACCGCCCAGACGTTCGAGGAGTTCGTGCGGCGGAACGGGCTGGAGGACGAGATCGAGCGCATCCTCGAGTCGACCGACCGGGACGACCTGTCCGCGGTCCGGCGGGCGGCCAACCGTATCCACACGCGGATCACCGACGGCATGGTCGACGACGATGTCCGGGAGGACATCCAGGAGGCGTACGAGAACATCAACATGGCCGAGGAGGTGCGGAACGCCGGTGGCGAGGCCATCGACCTCGTCGGCGGGCAGCGCGAGACCGAGTTCGTGGCGGTGCGGAGTTCGCCGACCGGCACGCGCATCCCCGGGGCGCACGCCAACCACGTCAACGTGAACGGGAAGGACTCGGTCGTCGACCGGGTGAAGGCGTGCTGGGCGTCGCTCTACGCGGCCGAGGCGTTGCGGGCCGAGTCCGCCGGCGACGAGATCCACTCCATGGCGGTCATCGTCCAGCGCATGGTCGACCCGGACGTCTCCGGGGCGGTGTACAACGGCAACCCGCTCGGCGGCGAGGGGCTCGTGGTCGAATCGCTCTGGGGGCTCGGCACCGCGCTGAGCGACGGCACCGCGACCCCGGACATGTTCGTGGTGGACGAGGACGGCTCGGTGCGGTCCCGGGAGATCGCGAACAAGGGGTGGAAGGTGGAGCGCGACCCGACGTCGGGCAAGACGCTGAAGCAGCGGGTGGCGAGCGGTGACCGGGAGGCCCCGACGCTGGACGACTCCGACCTGTCGGAACTGGTGGACGCTGTTCGGAAGGCGGAGCGGTCGTTCACCGGGAACATCCGGCTCGACGTCGGGATATCGCGGGGCAAGGTGCACGCGCTCGATATCACCGATTTCACCCCGAGCCGGGACGGCTCCACCCGGTCCGGCGAGGGTATCGTCCGCGGCCGCGGCGGTGCGGCGGGACGTGGCACCGGGACCGTGACCATGGTGTACGGCGACACCGACGTGGAGGGCATCGAGGAGGGTGCGGTGGTGGCCGGCGTCGACGCGGGGGAGCGGCTCATCCCCGCGCTGTTCGGCATCGCGGGCATCGTCACCGACGCCGGCGGGCTGTCCTCCAACCTTGCGACCATGGCCCGCCGCCTCGGCATCCCCGCGGTGGTCGGGACGGGCAACGGCACCGACATGCTGACCGCGGGCGAGACCGTGACCGTCGACGGGAGCGGCGGCCTGGTGCTGGAGGGGGAGGTGGACGAGGAGCCGGCGGTCGACGGGCCGGACCGTGACGTGGCCGGGACGGGCGGTGCGGGCGACGTGCTGACCGCGACGTCGGTCACGGTGTGGAACGGGGATGCCCCCGGGTCCCACGGTATCATCCAGACGGACTACGTCTCCCCCGACCGGGCGGCGGACCTGGCGCGGCGGCACGGGCCGGAGCCGGTGTGGGCGCGGACCGACGCGTCGCACGACACGCCGGCCAACCTGTCCCCGCTGCGCGATCCCGGGCGGGGCTCCGGCGGGGGAGTGGTCCTCTCCGGCTACGGCGCGGTGCTGCGCGCACCCGCCCTCGCGGAGGACGCGTCGCTGCTGGCGCTGGACGTGCCGGCGCTGCGGCGGGACGGCGAGGAGCCGCTGCGGCATGCCATCGAGCGACTTGCCGGGGCGGACTGCGAGACCGCGGTGCTGCTGGACGGGGTGGACCCAGTCCTGGTCCGGGCGGCGGTCGAGGCCGGGGTGGACCGGGTGGCGGTACCCGCGCACCAGCTCGATGCGGCGCGGACCGCGGTGGCGCGGGCGGAGAAGCGGTTCATGCTGGACCGGCTGCGCGACCTGTGACCGGGAGCGGCGGACGGGCATCCGGCGGGACGTGTGACGTTCTCAGCGGAACGAGTCGAAGATATCTGCAAGTGCGTCCCTGTCCTGCTGCTTGATGCGGTCCAGTGCCGGGTCGTCCGGGGAGACCCCTGCCGGGTCGATGAAGCCCGGGCTGCCGTCACGGTCGAACACGACGTTCTGGAGCGTGATGTCGCCGTGCGCCACGTCGTGGGCGTGGTACCGGTCGAGCGCACCGGAGAGTTCCTGCCCGGCCCGGTCGGGGTCAACGTCCGGCAGGTCGAGGCCGCGCAGTTCGGGGCGGGGCCAGAGCACCTCCTTGGCCGGGATGACGGGCTCCACGGACAGCACGTAGCCGTCCGCGGTCCGGCCGTGGGGTTCCGGGACGTATCCGGGATCGATGTCGTGCATCGCGACGAGCGTCTCGTACTCGGCGTGCACGTCGTCGTAGGTGGTGCCGTCGAGATGGTTCGGGTTCCGGTGGGCGGCGGTCTTCTCCATGCGGTCCGGCGCGTCGCCGGTGTAGATGGCGCGCATCGTCGCCCCGGGCTCCTCGGTGACACGGCGGAAGAGGTCCTGTTCCGTAGTCACCACACCGTAGTCCATATGTTACCACTATACGGTGACATTTATAAGCGTTGCGTCGTAGGGAGGGGTATGAGCATGCACGCGTGGACGTACGGCGACACGGAGATCCGCGCGGAGGGCGACTTCCGCGGCCACGACGAGCTCCACGTCTCCGGCGAGCAGCTGTACGAGGCCGCGCTGCGCCGCAGGACGCCCGGCCACTCCACCGGACGGTCCGGGCGGGGCGACTACATGACCGACCCGGGACTGTCCAACCTGGCCCTCTCCGTCGATGTGCGCGACCGGGACGGCACCCTGCAGGAGACCGTTGAGGAGCAGGTGTACGGGACGCCGGCCCGGAACACGATGGCGGCCTACCTGGAGGACCTGGACGAGGACGACGTGGTCGCGGTCGGCCAGGGCATGGAGGACGTGCTCGCGGACCAGGGCGAGCCGGTCGACACCCGGATGGCTGTCATGCACTTCTTCGAGGACGTGCGGCGGGGCGGCGTCCACGAGCTGCGCCGCTGATTTAAAAGATTCTCCACGGAGCGCATCTGTATGGAACTCGAGGAGGCCTACGAGAAGATCCGGGAGGCCGGCTACGGGACGGTCGGGGTGCAGGGCCCGGACGGTATCAAGGACGTCATGATGGAGGTCGCGGACGACCTCCGGGAGATGGACATCGAGCCCATCGTGGTCGCGGAGGCGACGTTCGGGGGCTGCGACCTGGCCGATCACAAGGTCGAGACGCTGGGCGGCGAGGCGATGATCCACCTCGGCCACTCCCCGTTCTACCTCGGGACGGAGGAGGTGCAGGGCGAGAACATCGAGGTGTTCCACGTCCCGTACCGGTACGACCGCGACTTCATCCCCATCCTCGAGCAGAAGGCGGACGAGACCCTGGACGAGGAGAAACTCGGGGTGGTCACCACCACCCAGCACATGGGAAACGTGGACGCGGTCATCGACTGGCTGAACGACAACGGCTGGGAGGCGGTGAAGGGCAAGTCGGGGTCGCGGGTCAAGAACCCGGGCCAGGTCCTGGGATGCGACGCCGGTGCCGCCGCGGCCATCAAGGACGACGTGGACGCGTTCCTCTACGTCGGAAGCGGCCGGTTCCACCCGGAGCAGATCGCGAAGTGGGGGAAGACGTACGTCCTCGACCCGGTGCAGCACACCATCACCCACCTCGACGACGCGCTGACGCAGGACGAGTACCTCCGGCAGCAGTACGCCCGCGTCCTCAACCACATCGACGACGAGAAGTGGGGCGTCATCACGACCATCAAGGAGCAGAACCCGCGGCCGGTCGCCAAGCACGTCAAGCAGAAGCTGGAGGAGCACGGCAAGGAGGTCACCGTCTTCGTGGGCGACCGCATCATGGAGGGCGACTACGAGGGCTTCGACATCGACATCTTCGTCAACACCGCGTGTCCACGGATGGTCAACGACTTCCAGAAGTTCACCCTCGTCAACCCGGACGGCCTCCGGGTGCTCGACGAGATCGACCAGGACTAGCGGTCACAGCCCGTCCGGGAACGTGTCCACCACGTATCCCGGGTCGACCCGTTCTTCGACCACGTACTCGACCGTCCCGGTGCCGTCCCACTCCCGGTACGGGACGAGCGACTCCGCCCACCGCTCCACACCGTCGGCCGCGAACGGGTCCCAGCCGTCGTACCGGCCGACCCTGACCCGGTCCACCGGGACCGCCACCTTCACGTTCGGCCAGTCCACCAGGTCGTCCAGCGGCGGCTCGCCGGGGTCGTACAGGTAGACGTGCTCCGTGCGGGGGTCCCGCGTGGCGTCCGGGTCCGCGACGGCGCGGGAGAGGATGCCGCGCTCCTCCCGGTCACGCAGCCACTCGTCCACCGGCCGGTCGTCCCGGGACGCCGGGTACATGAACGCGTGGTAGAGGTCGACGGTATCCATACCCGGTGGAGAACGGCGTGAAACCTTTTAAACCCGAAAGAAACGGGGTCAGTCCTCGTCGTCGATGATCTTGTCGATCTCGTTCGAGGCCTCGCCGCGGGTCATGTCGTCGAGCTGGTCCTTGGTGTAGCCCTCCTTCATCAGGACCTCGCGCTGCCGCTCGCTGACCGGCTTGGACCGCCAGTCCTCCTGCTCCGGGGACCCGCGGCGCTGCTCCCCGATCTGCTCGGTGCGCCGGTCGCGGCCGACCTCCGACAGGATGGCCTCGGTCAGGCCGACGGCCTGGTCACGGTCGATGCCGGAGTCCCGCAGTTCCATGAACACGTGCTTCGCGGTGTGCGTCCACCAGTCCACGTCGCGGTCCGCCATACGTCCACATGCGGCTCGAGATTTAAATCGGCTCGCGTCAATCACTCCTCATGCGCAAGGTGGAACTGCAGCAGGTGCTGTCCCGGCTCGCCGACCTGGATGAGCCGGACCCGGACCTGGAGCAGTATCCCACTCCGCCGGACATCGCCGCGGACGTGCTTCACCGCATCGACCTGTCGGACGGGCTGGACGGGAAACAGGTGGTCGACCTGGGCTGCGGGAACGGCATCCTGGGACTCGGCGCGGCGCTGTGCGGTGCATCCGTCACGCTGGTGGACGTGGATTCGGACGCGGTGGCGACCGCCCGGGCGAACCTGTCGGACCTGCGGACGGAGTACGACCTGGACGTGGACATCGTGGAGGGCGACGTGCGGAGCACGGAGGTCACGGCGGACGTGGCGGTGATGAACCCGCCGTTCGGGATGAGCCGGGAGGACGCGAACCTCGACTTCCTGGAGGCCGGGTTCCGGGCGGCACCGGTCGTCCACGCGCTGCTGCACCGGTCCCGGAGCAACCGGGACTACACCCGGGCGTTCCTCGGCCGGTTCGCGGAGCGGCACGGCTACACCGGGGCGGTGGTGGAGACGTACACGTTCCCGCTGCCGCGGCGGTTCGGGTTCCACACAGCGGAGCGGGAGGACATCGGGGTCGATCTCTACCGGTTCGAGCGCGGGTGAGGCGGGAAACGGCCGCTCCGGGTGGTAATATAAATGTTGTCCCGGATG
The DNA here is from genome assembly GCA_964575915.1 of uncultured archaeon. GTDB lineage: Archaea > Nanohalarchaeota > Nanosalinia > Nanosalinales > Nanohalalkaliarchaeaceae > CAZNTD01. Next base: position 11,338 of record CAZNTD010000002.1, read on the forward strand.
TGACGTGCATGGAGATGGACATCGACGTGCGGCGTGACGGCGACAACCTCATCATCAGTTCTGCCGAGCAGCACCACACGCTCATGACGGCTATCAAGCAGGCCGCGTGGGACGTGGATGGCAGGGCCGGCTACAACCGCGGACACCCGTTCCAGGGCGATGCGGAGCTCGTCGTCAGCGGGGACGACGCCGAGGATACCGTGCGCGAGGCGGTCGAGAAGGTGCGGGACGACATCGCGGCGTTCCGCGACGCCTTCGAGAGCGCGTGATCACCGTGGCTTCCCCGCGGACCGACCGGTTCGCCATCGGCATCATCGTTCTTGCAGCGGCGGCAGGACTCGCCGCGCTTCCCCGGCTTCCCGCCGAGATGGCCATCCACTGGAACGCGGCCGGCCAGGCAGACGGGACGGTTCCGGCGCTGCTGGGCGTGTTCCTCCTCCCGGGCCTGGCCGCGGTGCTGCTCGGGCTGTTCCGGATCATCCCGCGCATCGACCCGCTGGGCGAGAACTTCTCCCGGTTCCGCGGGGCGTACGACCGGTTCGTGCTGCTTCTCATCGGCTTCCTCGCCTACATGCAGGGCGTGACGCTGGCCTGGAACCTGGGCCACCGGTTCAGCATGACGGCCGCGCTCATCCCTGCGGTCGCGGCACTCTACTGGACCGTCGGGATGGTCATGCGGGAGGCCGAGCAGAACTGGTTCGTCGGTATCCGCACGCCGTGGACGCTGAGCAGCGAGGCGGTGTGGGACGAGGTGCACCGGCAGGCTGCGCCGCTGTTCCAGGTTGCCGGCGTCGTGGCGCTGGTCGGACTGGCGTTCCCGGGGCTGCAGATGGTGCTGCTCGTGGGCCCGGTCGCCGCCATCGCGGTGTACACGACGGTGCTGTCCTACTGGCTCTACCGGCAGGAAGGCCCCGGGGATGCGTGACCGGCCGACCAACGTTTAAACGCGTTCCTACAACGAGTGATGCATGGCGCGGACCGCCACGGTCATCCTCGTGAACATCGGACTGGCCATCCTGCTGCTGGGCAGCATGGAGGCCGGGCTGCGGCTGAGCGGACTGGCATCGGGCGGCTGCACCGACGATTTCTGCGGCGACATGTATCTGCCGGACCGGTTCCATGAGCGGTACGGCTGGCTGATGCCGCCGGGCCATCCCCGGGGATACAACGCGGAGGGGTTCCGTGACACGCACGACTCGGGGGAGTCCCACGTCATCGTCCTCGGGGATTCGCAGACGGAGGGTTCCGGGGTGGACGAGAACGATATCTACCCGTTCATCCTCGACACGTCCTCCCGCGATGTCGCGTTCCACAACTTCGCCATCCGGGGATACAGCACCGCGCAGAAGCTCCTGGTCTACGAGGACATGGCGGACCGGTACAACCACTCCGTCGTCATCCTCCAGCATCTCCTCGGGAACGACGTGAACGACAACCACCTGAGCGAGCGGCGGTGGCGGCCGCAGTTCCGGGTCGTCGACGGGTCGCTCGAACTGGTGTCGCTTCCCGCCCACCCGTACGGCCACGAACCCGTCGATATCCCGGTCGTCCGGGACGTCCAGCGGGTGCTCGCGGACCACTCGGTGCTGTACGATACGCTGGCACACGCCATCGGCATGTCACAGTGGTACGACGATATCGGTCCGTCCTGGAACGGGATGCGGCTGACCGAGCGGCTCCTGGAACGGGTGGCGGAGCGGGCTGCCGAGCATGATGCGCAGCTCATCATCCTCTCCATCCCGCCGGAGGGCTACGTGCGGAGCGACGGGTACACGCACCACGAGGGCGTCCCCATCGCGGCCGAACGCGAGATGCTGGACCGGGTGGCGGACCGGCCGAACGTGTCGTTCGTCAGCATGCGGCCGCCGCTCCGCCGGGCCATGACGCTCTCCGGGGAGGAGTGCCCGCTGTACCGGGACGATGTCCATCTCACGTACATCGGCCACCACATCGTCGCGGCCGGGATGGAGGACGTGCTGGTGAACCGGACGGACCTGCCGCTCAGCGACGGCCTGGAACCGCCGGAGCGATGCCCCGCCGACCTGCTGCATCCCGGACCGTGACCACCACCCCGTCCGACGGGCGTCTCACCGGGATGGCCGTCAGATCTTCTCCACGGTCTCCTTCTTCAGCGCGTACCGGACGAACAGGTAGATGATGAGGGCGATGATGGTGAAGTCGAGGATGGCCGAGATGAAGTGGCCGGTCGCGAACTCGATGCCTGAAACGGTGGTCGTGGCCTCCCGCCAGCCACCGTTCGGCAGGAAGACGCCGACGATGGGCATGATGATGTCGGCGACCAGCGCGTTGACCAGGTCCTTCGTCGCGTTGCCGATGACGACCGCGATGGCCAGTCCGATGACGCCGTAGTCCCGGAGGAACCGGATGAAGTCGTCCGTGATGTCTGCCATGTCCCGGGATGCTGGATGGCGGGCTATAAATCTTGTGACGTGGAGCGGGGACGTATCCGCGCGGTGATGGCGGAGGTGCGGGTGGCGCACATCGTCGCCGGGGCATTAAAAAAGACGCGACATCCATAGACGGTTCATGGCTGTTATCCCCAGCATTCTGGAGGATGTGGCGTTCATCGTCGTCGCGCTGCTGCTCGCCTACGGGCTGTACAGCACGGCCGGGACGGCGCTGGACACGGACATCCCCATCGTGGCAGTGACGTCCGGGTCGATGGAGCCCACGCTCCATCGCGGGGACATGATCGTGGTGCAGGGCAAGGAGTTCTCGGACATCCGCGAGGGCGACATCGTGGTGTACGAGACCGGGGAGATGCCGGTGCCAATCATCCACCGGGTGGTGGCGAAGAACGAGACCGCGCTGCAGACGAAGGGGGATGCGCTGCGGGAGCAGCACCCGTTCGAGAAGCATATCACGCCGGACCAGGTGCTCGGTGTGTCCATCATGGAGCTCCCGTTCGTCGGCTACGTGAAACTGCTGCCGACGTGCTTCTACCTCCGGATGCAGGCGCAGGCAGGGCCGGGACCGGACTTCGTGTGCCCGTCAGGCCAGCTGTAGGGTTTTTAACGGTTCACCGGAAGGCCGATGCATGGAGCTGTTCGACCGGTTCGAGATCGTCGAACCGTACCCCGCGCTGTACGACCCGGTGGCGGACGTCGTGGCCGTCTCCGACCTGCATCTCGGGCTGGAGTCGCTGATGGCGAAGAGCGGGGCGCTGATGCCGAAGTTCCAGCGGGAGGAGATGGAGGAGGACATCGCGGCGGTCGTGGCGGAGACCAGGGCGTCGACCCTCATCGTCTGCGGCGACGTGAAGCACGAGTTCTCGGGGACGTCGTACGGCGAGCGCGAGGAGGTGCAGGGGTTCCTCGACCACGCGACCGGCCTGGTGGACGAGGTGGTGCTGGTGAAGGGGAACCACGACAACTACCTCGCGTACGCGGTCGAGGAGTACGGGGACGTGGAACTGGTGGACCGCGAGGTGCGGGACGGGGTGCTGTACATCCACGGCCACGAGCTGCTGGAGGACTTGGAGACGCTGGACACGGACCACGTGGTGATGGGCCACGAGCACCCGGCGGTCACACTGACGGACGAGGTGGGCGTGACCGAGAAGGTGGCGGCGTTCCTTTACGGCGAGATGGCCGACGGCCGGAACCTCGTCGTGCTCCCCGCGTTCTCGAAGCTGGCGGAGGGGTCGCAGATGAACCAGGCGAGCGAGGACGACCTGCTGTCGCCCGTCCTGAAGCAGAAGGTGGATATCGGATCGATGCGGGCGGTCGGGGTGGACCGCGAGGCCGGCCTGCTGCCGTTCCCGGAACTGGAGAAGTTGCGGTGACCGGGACAGGACAGTCGCATCAGTGAGGGATGGTGCCTCCCGGCTCCCACGGAGACGGGTCGAACGGCCGGAACGTCAGTGGAGGATGTTCCCTCCTGACTCCCACGGAGACAGGTCCAACAGCCGGAACGTCAGTGGAGGATGTTGCCCTCTTCCTCGGGGTCGTAGATGTCGGGCTCGTTCTCCTC
>CAZNTD010000002.1:15430-40378 GCA_964575915.1 uncultured archaeon
AGTGGAGGATGTTGCCCTCTTCCTCGGGGTCGTAGATGTCGGGCTCGTTCTCCTCCCGCTCCTTCTGGCGGTCCTTCTCCTCGCGCTCCTGCATCTCCTCGCGCTTGAGCTCCTGGAACCGCTCCTCGCTGGCGGCGTACGGGTCGGAGTCGTCGTCGGTCCGCGGGTTCGCGCCGGGACTCGTGTCCCCTTTCAGGCGTGACCGGATGATGTCCGCGGTGCGGTCCTCGTCTCCCATGCCACGGGGTTGGTGGGCCTCGTTTAAATGCCTCACCCGGGCTGGAACGACTCCGCGAGGAACGCGAGTTCGGGGATCATCCCCTGCTTCACGCCGTACCACGCGACACCGCCGAGGAACGCCTCGTAGACGAGGAACCCGAGGAACGAGAAGACGATGAAGTCCCGCAGGTTCATCCGGGCGATGCCGGCGGGGATGGCCGCCCAGCCACCGATCCACGGGATGAGCCGGAGCAGGAAGATGGCGATGCGGCCGTGGGCGTCGATGACCCACTCGACGGCGGTCCAGACCGGGCCGGACCGCTCGGTGAAGAGGGATTCGCCGGCGAGCCGGGCGACGAGGTAGACGACGGTGTTCGCGGCGGTGATGGCTGCGGCGCCGACGATGACGATGACGGCGACATGCCAGCCGGTCTCGGCGGCGTAGAAGATGTATAGCGGGGTGACCGCCTCGGCCGGGGCGAAGACGAAGAGGAGGAGGCCTTTCATGAACGAGGCGGCGACGAACGCCCAGATGCCGTACGTCTCGATGGCGACCTGGAGGAACGCGTAGCCGCCGCCGAGGAGCTGGCCGACCGGACTGGCGAGGATGATGTCGACGACCTGCACGGTCTCGGACCCCTGCAGGTAGCCGGGGATGAGGCCGATGACCAGGCCGGCGAGGAACGCCTTCAGGTCTGCCAGCGAGACCATGGCCCGGTATGCGTGATGGCGACATAAATAGTCCAAGGGCGCGCTCCAGCGGCGGTTCGGGGGATGCGAAAGCCTTATATAACTGTCAGCCGCAGGCGACGTATACGGAGCGACGTGATTCCTCATGGTAAAGGTACCCGACGACATCGATAACGACGATCTCCCGTTCCCCCATTCGCGGGTCGTAAACATGGTCCGGTCGGAGACGGCTGATGGCCAGTACGTCCGGAAGTCCGTCTATCACGGGCTGAACCTGCTGCTCGGGAACATCGCCGAGGATATCATCGACAACATGGTGCAGACGGATAACGCGTACATCGAGAAGCACGACCTGGACCGGGCCGCGAAGAAGTACGAGGACATCGACGCGGTCGTGAAGGAGAAGGAGCGCATCATCAAGCATCTCCGCGCGCTCCAGGACGACGTGAACAAGCTGGCACGGGATCTCGAGCGCGCCGGCTTCGAGTAGGACGGGATGCGCTGGGAGCAGTCCGAACCGGGTGTCTGGCGGCTGCTCGCCGATGACTTCAGCGGCAAGGCGGTGCTGAACGAGACGAACAGCGGCTACATCGCGGCCATCACCGTGTCCGAGGAGCAGTTCGACATGGAGCTGCTGGACGAGCGCGAGTTCTTCCCGTCGAAGGATGAGGCGCTCGGGTTCCTGAAGGAGCACATGGACCGGGACTCCTACTGACCGGCCGGAAGGTTTCTATAGTTCGGTCCCTGTCCGGGAGTCATGCGGAACGACCCGTGGACGCGGCGGGAGCCGGTGCGGGACGAATCGTGGGAGGACGTCTACCGGGCCGCCGGGGTCGACACGGGGATGGACGGTGACCGGGCGGTCGACGGGCCTGTGGAGGCGCCGCGGACATCCGTCTCCGGCACCGCGACACCGGGGAACGACCGGTACGACCCGTCGCTGGACACGTTCCGGTTCCGACAATCCCCGCGGCAGCGGGTGCGGGACGAGTTCCAGTACGGCTCCGTGTTCTCCTGGTAATTCCCCCCCCCTCCCCCCGGCCCGCGTCAGAGCGTGTCCGCGAACCAGTCCGCGGTCGCCTCGACCAGTTCTGCGCGTTCCTCCGGGTCGGAGAAGATGTGGTCGCTGTCGTCGAGGATGAGCGTGTCCGGATCACCTGCAGCGTCCGCCAGCCGGTGCATGTGGTCGAGAGGGACGGTCCGGTCGCTCCGGCCGTGGGCCATGAACAGCGGGCAGTCCAGCCGGCCGAAGATGGCCGGGAGGTCGTACTCCTCCGGTTCGAAGGCACTGGCCGTGCGGACCTCGAACCCGAGCACGGCGACCGTCTCCCGGCCCTCCGCGTACCGGTGGTAGCCGTCGGGCCAGACCGCGGTGTAGTCCGCGACCGTGGACCAGGTCGCGAGGGCGTCGACGTCGTGGTCGTCCGCGTAGACCGCGGCGATGGTGCCGCCCTTGCTGTGGCCGAGGATGCCGAGCGGTTCGGCCGGGATGTCGCGGTCCTGAACCGCCCGGATGCCGTTCGTGACGTCCTGGACGCTGGAGGCGACGGTCTGATCGGCGAAGTCGCCACCGGAGTCGCCGCTGCCGCGCTGGTCGAACCGGAGGACCGCGAGGCCGCGGTCCGCGAGGCGACGGGCGAGGTCGCGGAAGTAGTACTTCGCGCCGATGTGGCTGCCGGAGTAGCCGTGGCACAGGACGACGAGGCCGCGCGGCTCGTCGGGGCGGTGGAGGATGCCGAAGCACCGGGTGTCGCCGCTGCGGAACCACACCGCCTCCTGCCGGTCCGGTCCCTGCATGGCGCGACTGCGGAGCGCGGTGGACGAGTGCGCGGGGTCCGCGGCGTCGATGCGTTCCACGGCCACGTGGAGGTCGCGGTCCGCGAGGTCCTGCTCGAGGGAATCCGGGTCGAACGGCTGGTCGTGGCCCAGCGTGATGATGTCCGGCTCCAGGTCGGCGACGGAGTCGTAGATGCTGTCCTCGGAGCCAAGCACCGCCCTGTCGACCATCTCAAGGGCGTCGACCATCTCCCGCCGGTCGCCCTCGTCCATGACGAGGTCCTTCTCGCCGGATTTCCGTGAATCGCGGGCGATGACGACGACCAGTTCGTCGCCGAGCGCCGCGCTCTCCCGGAGGTAGTGGAGGTGGCCGGGGTGGAGGAGGTCGAAGGTGCCCTGGGCCATGACCCGCGTCATGGGCGGGGACGTGGCCGGGAGCGTTAAATATCTCGCGTTCCCGGCCCGCCACCCGGAGGCATAACTTATGGATAAGCAACACAGATTTCAGACGTAGGTATTATAAATGTTCGATTCGGGGGGTGTTATGGTGATTCTGAGATGGAATATTATGACCAGATACTGACGGGTATGTTCTGCAGCATCGCTGCGGGCGCCATCGTCGGCGCGTTCACGCACGTTCCCCTAAACATGGCGGCAGGGATGGGGGCGCTCACGGCGGCCGGTTTCATGTACCACGGCATGTTCCAGCGGGCCCCGGTCGTGTAGGACGGGACGATGTCGGCGACGTTGCTGCTTGCTGCCGGTGTGCTCACCGCCATCTTCGTCGGGGTGAACATCGGTGGCTCGTCGACCGGAGTGGCGTTCGGCCCGGCGGTCGGGAGCCGCGTGCTCCGGGCCGTCCCTGCCGCGGCGCTGATGACCGTCTTCGCGCTGCTGGGCGGCTGGACGGTGGGCCGGAACGTCATCGCGACGATGGGCGGGAGCATCGTCCCGTCCACCGAGTTCACGCTGGTCGCGTCGGTCGGCATCCTCTTCTTCGTCGGCCTCGCCCTCCTCGTCTCCAACCTGTTCGGCGTCCCTGCGTCCACCTCGATGACCGCGGTCGGCGCCATCGCCGGGCTCGGCGTCGTCACGGGCACGCTGGACTGGGCGGTGATGGGCGTCATCGTCTCCTGGTGGATCGTCGCCCCCATCCTCGCGTTCTGGACCTGCGCGGTCATCGGCCGCTACCTCTACCCGCACATCGCGGTGCGGCTGCGGCTGGACCGCGGTGAGACCCCGCTGTTCACCTGGATGCGGCTCGGCCCGGTGGCGGTGCCGCGCGGACGGCACCCGGACGCGACGCAGCGGGAGCTGGCCGCGAGCGTGCTCGTGGTCGTCATCGCGTGCTACATGGCATTCTCGGCCGGCGCGTCCAACGTGGCGAACGCGGTCGCGCCGCTGGTCGGGAACGGCGCCCTGGAACCGACCACGGGCATCCTGCTCGCCGCCGGGGCCATCGGGATCGGGGCGTTCACCCTGGCGCGGCGCACCCTCGCGACCGTGGGCGACGGCCTGACCGACCTCCCGCTGACCGCGGCGCTCATCGTGGAGACGGTCAGCGCATCCATCATCACGGCGCTGTCAGCCATGGGCATCCCGGCCAGCCTCGCGGTCTCCGCGACCATGTGCATCATCGGCCTGGGCTGGGGCCGGGCGACCCGGACGACCACGCTGCGGGACGCGGTGCAGGGCGAGGAGGTGGCGGTGCATGCCGCACTTCCCGAGGAGGACGAGGTGGCACGGATCGGGGACGACGAGCCGGACGAGATGCGGCTGTTCGACCCGGGGACGACCGGCCGGGTGTTCCGGATGTGGCTCCTCGCCCCGACCCTGTCCGCCGTCCTCTCCATCGTCCTGTTCTCCGTCCTCGCCGCGCTGTGACCGGGACAGGGCGAAGGTATAAGAATCATCCGCATAACATACGCGGTAGACAGCGATGGTCCGCAAGAAGAAACTGAGCCCCTCGGGCATGAAGGACACGGACGGGAACTACAACAACGCCCACATCAACCTGCACGTCGACGAACTGGAGGCGGCCGGGTTCGAGATCGGGGACGAGGTCCTGGTCCGCGTCCGGGAAGGGATGATCGTCATCCAGAAGCCTGGCGAGGGCGAGGAGATCCAGCACGAGTTCACCGACAAGTGAGCCACCGCACGGTGGACGGACCGGCACTGATTTAAGGATGACCTGCTGGGCCGCACGCATGGCGGCGGACCACGCCCGGGACATCCGGCAGGCTTCCTGCCCGTTCGACGTTCTCGAGGGCGACCTGTTCCCGGACGCGGTCGCGGCGTACAACGAGGAGCAGCATCTCACACCGGCCGCCTCGCTCGCCATCGCGGACCGGGACACGGCGGACCGGGAGGCGGTGTCCTACCGGATGGACGCGGACGACCTCGATGCGCCCATCCGGTACCGGGCGCAGGTCTACCCGCTGGACTCGGTGAACTTCGACACGGAGGACATGAGCCACGGCAGGGTGCTCGAGGTGGAGCCGGTCGGCCACCGCCGGATGCCGATGAAGCTGCGGGCGGTGCTGGACCACGTGGAGGAACTGACCGCGCCGGACCAGGCCATCCCTGGCGACGACGGCTACGCGTTCGTGTTCAAGCGGAACGGCCGCTGACCTGTCCAGGGTGCGGACACCGGTTTAAATCCTTCGGCCGACCGTCACCGTATGGACGACATCGACCCGGCGTTCGACCGGTCACGACGACTTCTCGACGGCGATACGGCAGCGTTCCGCGAACAACTCGGCGACGACATCGACCGCGCCCGGCCGGAGGTGGAGGCCGTGCTGCGCGAGGAGGGGTACGGTGAACCGCAGGCCGTCGGCCGGGAGATATCCCACGAGCCGGACGGGCCGCGGGGCGAGGCGGTGCAGCACTACCGGGCCGGCCGCGACCACGTCACGGTGCGGTACACGGTGACGCCGGAGGACACCGGCGTGGCCGTCGAACACCGGGGCCGGTACGATCAGGACTGGCTGTCCCGCTGATACCCGTCCCGGGGCCATCGCCGGTTAAAAAGGTTCGCTTCCCGTCCCCGGGCATGACAGCGACATACCACCAGGACATCCGTCACGGCGACCGCGACGCGGTCCTCGCGGCGTTCGACACGGTCACCGGGGAACTCGCGGAGGCCTACGCGGACCGGTACGGCGGCGACCCGGATATCGACCGGGCGGACACCGCCGTCGAGATCGACCCTGGACGGGATGGCGGGGTCGCGGCCGGACAGGAGTACGCCGCCAGCGTGGACGGGCGGCGAGGCGCGTTCCGCGTCGCGGTCCACGACCGGGACGACGCTGACGGCGCTGTGCGGCGCGACATCGTCCTTGACTACCGGGCCGGCGACCAGGCGCTGTTCGACCGGCTCGGGGAGGCCGCGGCGGACGTGCTGGACGGCTCCCGCCAGGTAGATGTCGATACCGGGTCGACGTACCGGTTCGGGTTCGAGCGGGCCGCGCTGCCGGCCCCTCGCTAGCCGAAGAACTCCTCGATCTCGAGCCACGGCGCCTTGGTGACCGTGAACTCCTCCTCGGGCGGGAACACCTTCCGGTAGTTGCCCCACGTGTACCGCTCGTCCATGTAGACGACGACGCCCTCGTCCTCCTCGTTGCGGATGCATCTCCCTGCGGCCTGCATCGCCCGGTTCATGGCGGGGTAGGAGTAGCCGTAGTCCCAGCCCCGGTCGAACTTGTGGTCGTAGAAGTCGATGAGCGCCTTGGTCTCGAGGTCCGGCCGCTCCAGTGGCAGGCCGACGACGAAGACGGCCTCCATCAGTTTCCCGGGGTAGTCCACCCCTTCGCCGAACGAGCCGCCGACCACACCGAGCAGGGTTCCGCCCTCGTCCTTGTGCTCCATCATGTCCTTCAGGACGGCCTGCTTCTCGGTCTTGGTCATGCCCTGCTCCTCCTCGAAGATGCGACGGTCCGTCCGGTCGCGGATGATGTCGCCCACCCGGTCCCGCATCCTGTAGGACGGGAAGAAGACACCGACGTTTCCCGGGACGTGCTCCGCTGACTTCGCGATGTACCACGCGATCTTCTGGAACTCGTTCTCGTCCCGGTCCTTGTACCTGGTCGTGACCTTGTCGACGATGAGGTTCATCTTGTTCTCGTTCGGGAACGGGCTGCGGTACATCTTGGCCGTCGTCGTATCAGGGTCGAGGCCGCACAGGTCGACGTACATGTCGGTCGGGGTGAGCGTGCCGGACATGAGGACGGAGGCGTGGCAGTCCGTCAGGACCTCCTGCGTGGAGACCTGCGGGTCGAGGCAGGAGTACTCGATCTGGATGTACTGGTTGCCGCTCCGCGCGGTCTTCCGGCGGAGGATGCGGGCGTACCCGGTGGAGTCGCCGTTCCACGCCTCGAGGAACTCGGCGATGCCGCCGCAGTACGACTTCTCGCGTTCCTCGTGCACCTCCTCCGCGATGCCTTCCAGGTCGACGATGAGCTCCTCGATATCACCGAAGTTGGCGATGCGGTCGTTGAGGTCGGCCTTCTCGATGTGGGTCTCCCGCTCGCTGCCGAGTTCCTGCTTCGCGATGCGCTGCAGTTCGCGCTGGAGCCGCTGCAGCGTCTCCTCCATGGTGTAGAACCCGAACTTCTTGACCTCCTTCAGGGCGCGGTCGAGCTGCGGCATGGAGAACCGGGCGGACTTGAGGCTGCGCACCCGGCCGGGCACGTTGTGCGCCTCGTCGACGATGATGATGCAGTCCTCCAGGGCGCGGCCCATCCGCGAGAAGAGGGACGTGCGCACGCCCTCGTGGAACAGGTGGAAGTAGTCGGCGATGACGACCTCGGCCTCGGCAGCCATCATCATCTGCACGTAGTACGGGCACAGTTTCGGCACCGCCTCCTTGGTCTCCTCCGCATGGAGCACCTGGTCCTTCAGTTCCACGACCTTCTCCTCCGCGGCCGGCTTCGGCTCCATCCCCTCGTCCGCGTCGAACGTCCGGTTGTAGTACTGGCACCGCTCCTCCTCGCGCAGCGTCTTGCAGAAGTTGCGGAAGTCCCGGCCGGACAGGTCCTCGACCCCGTCCTGGTTGCAGAACCACTTCTTCCCGATGAGGTCGACGCCGGTGAACTCCACGTCGTGCGTCCCCTTCATGTTCCGCAGCGTCTCCACCGCGATCTGGTGCTGGGAGTGGCGCGGGGTCAGGAACCAGACCGTCTTCCCGTGCTCCAGCGCGTACGACAGAGCGGGCGGAAGCGTGGCCGCGGTCTTCCCCAGCCCGGTCGGGGCATGCGCCACGACCGACCCGCCGTCCTCGACGGCCTGCTGCACGTCGTGCAGCAGCTCATCCTGGTGTTCGCGTATCTGAGAATGCGGGAACAGTGCCGGCATGGCCCGGGGATGGCTGGCGAGATTTTAATATGAACGTGTCCCTTCCGGTATCCCCGGGAACGTGGCCGGACACGCCATAACCCTTATAAGCCGAGGGACCGAACCGTTTACCGGTGACTTCCAGAATGGGACGTTTCACCCAGGCCCGGAAGGGTATCACTCCGGTAGTGGCCATCGTCCTGCTGCTGATGATGACGGTGGCGGCAGCCGGCGGTGCCTACACGTGGGTCACGGGGATCATCTCCCAGGGACAGGAAGAGGGGACGAACACGCTGAACCGGCAGATCGAGGTCATGGACATCTCGTGCACCGGTTCGACCGTTGACTTCTTCCTGACCAACTCCGGCTCCACATCCGTCGACGCGAACAGCGTCACCATCTACCAGTACGATGTCAGCGATGGGAGCCTGATGACGACCGTGGATTCGAGCAACGGAAACATGGCCCCTGGCGATGACTGGGACCAGACCAGTGGCCTCTCGGGGTTCAACTCGATGACCGCCGGTAACGAGTACCGGATCGAGTTCGAGTTCGACAACGAGAACGGCTACTCCGTCGAAGGCACCTGCCAGGCAACGTGATACCTGCACACGGCCAGCGTTGCCGCTGGCCACTTCTTCATTTTTCTTCGAGCCAGGGGAGGTGCCGTCTCACCGGTCGGACGCGCCGCAGTCGTGAGCGCGGCGGGCGGAGACCGTCGGGAACACGGTCTCGCACCGTTCGCACGCGAAGTCGGAGGTGAGGGCGGCAGGGTCGTCGGGCATGGGACGCTCACGGAGAGACCAGGGGCGACCCCTGATAAAAGATAGTCACATTTCGACGTCCGCATATAATGGAACGACACGGGGCTGTCGGGGACCCGCTGTTCCCCCGGTCCCGGGAGCAACTCATATAAAACAGGGCCACGCACACCGCTTCATGTCTCGCACCGTCCCCTCATCCATCCGGTCGGGGATCACCCCGGTCGTGGCCATCGTCCTGCTGCTGATGATGACCGTCGCGGCAGCCGGCGGCGCGTACGCATGGGTGGAGGGCATCATCGGCGACGCGGAGGGGCAGGGCGAGGACACGCTTGACCGCGATGTCCAGCTCCGCGACCTGGTGTGCTACGACAACAGCACCGTCGAGTTCTTCCTTGCCAACGTCGGCACCGCCGAGGTCGATGCCAACGCGGTCACTATCTACCAGTACGAGACCGCGAGCGGCGACCTCATGACATCCACCGACACGTCGTACAGCGGCGGCATCCTCGCGGTGAACGATGACTGGTCGGACACCACCGGCTCCGCGCTCAACGCGATGACGGCCGGCGCCGACTACCGCATCGAGTTCGAGTTCGACAACGAGGACGGCTACATGGTCACCGGCTCCTGCCAGGCCCGGAACAGCTGAGGGCGCACACGTCGTCAGCAGGCCGGACCGGACTGGAAAGAATACCGACCGGCGGCGCTACTGCGCCGCACAGTCGTGGTCCTTCAACTCCTCTTCCGAGTCGAAGGAGGTTCCGCACGCCTTGCAAACGGTGTCATCGTCGTCATCATCGCCGTCGAGGAGTCCCATCGTGGATCACGGCGGGGTGCGCACCGGCGGCTTTTAAAGTCAGCGGACGAACCGGGCGAGCGAACTCTGCATCCCGCCTATCATCGTCGACTTGCGCCTGATACGCTCCCACTCGACCGGGACCTGCCGCCGGATGTTGTCCAGCCCCGTCTTCACGTCCTCGACCACGCCGTGGTCGCTTTTGAAGGCGCCGCGGACGGTCTCGCGGACCACCCAGACCCCGAGCGGCGCCCAGTAGTCGTCGGTGACCTCTCGGATGATGAGCACCTTCGCCTGCCGGTCGATGGAATCGAGGTACTCGAGCGGGCCGAGCCGGGCCGCGTGGTAGCCGCCCGCGGTCTCCTCCACGTAGGAGGTGCGGCCGTCGTACGGCTCGTGGTCGGACTTGACGAACGATGCGTTCCCGGGCGCCCAGACCGACCCGGCTCCCTTGATCTCCACCAGTTCGTACTCCCACTGCCCGGGGATGAGCAGGATGTGGAAGACGTTGCCGAGGTGCTCGTTGCGGAAGTACCGGATCTCCCCGAGTTCCTGGTTCATCTTCACCCGCTCCCGGATCTCCGTCCCGATGGTGTCGTCGGACGCGGTGATGCTCCACCGGGTCGGCACCATCTTCCGGTTCTCCTCCTCGCCCAGCAACCCTGCGGAGAGGACGCGCTGGATCTGGTGCGGGTCCATCTCCTTCTCGTACAGGTAGGCCATCGCCCCGGTCGCCTTCCAGTCGTCGTCCCCCACCGCCTTCTCCACCGCCCGCGCGACGGACGGGTTCTCCGCGATCTCCACGTTCTGCACGTTCTCCGCCGGGCCGTACGGCGCGAACCGGTCGGTCAGCTTCACGTCGAACTGCGGCGCCTTCTTCAGCCCGACCTCGATGTCCACCGGGTCCTGCGCCATCGCGATCTCCTTCGCCACATCGGTGAACCGGTCCGTATCGGTGATGGACGCCTTCCGCCGCGAGTTGACCAGGGCGGAGCGGCGCTGGATGACGGCCTCGATGTCCAGCCCCTCCCGGTACCAGTCCACGGGACTGTCCATCTCCCCGGAATCGGTGATCTCCATCGGGGAGAGCACACCGACGTTGACGTCCGGGTAGCCGTGGCGGCCGACGAAGATGGTGGGCGGCGAGGCGCCGAAGAACTCGTCCGTCACGTCCTGCGCCTGGAACATGTCCGCGAACTTGCGGTAGATCCGCGGGTCCTTCCGGGACAGGTCCGTCCCCGTCTCCTCCCCGTCGTACTTCTCCCGGTCAGCCATGTGACCGGTCTGTGCGGTGATCTTCAAGTGGGTTGCGGCCCGCACATCAGTTGAAGTACGGCCACGTCCCCTCGACAACGCTCCGGTTCCGCCCCGGCAGCGACCGGTGGAACGCGCGCAGCCGGTCCTCCATCCGGTCGCGGAGCGCCGGGTCACCGAGCGGCCGTTCCTCCGCCCAGTCCCGCTCCAGGTCGTACACCGCTCGCGGCCGCACCGCGTACTCGACATCGTGGAACGACTTGAGCCGCCGGGCCACGTCGATGAGCACCGTCTCCCCGTTGTCATGCTCCGCGAGGATGTACGGCTCGTCGATGGTGCCATTCCCAAGGAGCGGCCGGAGCGACACGCCGTGCGACCGGGACAGGTACGCGTCGTCCCGGATACCGACGAGGTCGAGCAGGGTGGGGGCGATATCGATGCTGCTCGTGTACCGGTCGATGGAGCCGCCCGCGGTCCCGGGCACCCGGATGATAAGCGGGACGTTGATGATCTCGTTGTGCAGCGTGGCGTGGCCCCAGTACTGCCGCGCGTCCACGGCCGTCGGGTCCGCCGGCAGGTTCTCGTCGAACGCCTCGCCGTGCGCCGCAGTGACGACCACGACGGTGTCGTCCATCGCACCGCGGTCAGCCAGGACATCCAGGATCTCCCCGACCTGCCGGTCGACGTGGCGGACACGGGCGTCGTACGACGCGATGGCCAGCCGCCGGAACACCGGGTCGTCCGCCAGTTCCTGGTAGAAGCAGTCGATGAGCGGGTCGCAGCCGGCCCACGCCGAGTCCTGCCCGGGCGTCTCCCCGGCAGCGTACAGGTCCTGGAACGCCCGGTACCGCTCCAGCGTCGCCGCGTCGACACCGTCCGGGGTGAACGTGCCGCGGAGGTGGTCCGGGGGGACGTACGGTTCGTGGATGCTCGATGTCTGCACGTGCAGGAGGAACGGCTCCGCCCCATCCAGCGCCCGGTCGATATCCCGGGCAAGCCCGGGCCCGTCCTGCCACCGCAGCACCGTGTCGAACCCGCGTTCGAACGGCGGGGAGGAGCCGTCCGGCCCGAAGTGGTCGTACACCCCGACGGTCCGGTAGCCGGCGTCCTGGAAGGCGGCAGGGAACGTCCGCACGTCCTCCCGGTACGTCCCCGCGTCCAGCGTCTCCGGCGTCACCCCGTGCTGGCTGGGATACCGGCCGGAGAGGAGGGAGAACATGGCAGGGGTGGTGTAGGCGGACTGGCTGAACGTCCTGTTGAACACGTACGATTCCGCGGCGATGCGGTCGATGGTCGGCGTCGTGTTCCGGTCGTAGCCGTGGATGCCCATGTGGTCGGGCCGGAGCATGTCGACCTGGAGGACGACCACGTTGCAGTCCGCGCAGTCCTGCGCAGTCCCGGTGAGGCCGCCGGTGATGCCCGGGGAGACGTGCAGCACCGCGGCGCCGACGAGCAGGAGCGCCACCGCGACCACGGGGATGACCGGTCGCATACGTCCGTCCCGTGCGCGACCTATAAATCCGTTTCCCCCGGCCTGCCGCCGGGACCGGGATGCGACACCGGTAAAAGGTTCGACCGGCAGGCGGCCACATGGACAGCGATCCCCGGTACGACATGACCGCGCACGCCGTCCGCGAGATCCACCAGGAGGTGGAGTCGGACTTCCCGGGGCAGACTCTGGACCGGCGGGAGCGGTTCCGGCTGCACCGCGAGTACGTCCACTGGCTGCTGGACGGGGAGAAGGAGACCACCATCCGGTACGTCCCCGGCGGGATAGACGTCCCCGCGCTCAAGGTGCTGCCGCTGCTCGCGTCCGAGCCGGGCGAGGACGGCGGGGAGGAGATCGGCCGGGTCGAGGTGGTCGGCCTCACCGTGAAGCCGTTCGGGGAGCTGACAGCGGCGGACGCGGAGCGGGACGGGTTCGAGCGGCTGTCCGACCTCATCGGGGCGCTGACGGATATCTACGGCGACATCCCGGACGACCATCCCGTCTCCATCTACGAGCTGGTGCTCGTCGGCCCCCCGACCACCATCCGCGACCGGCTGGAGCAGCTGGACTGACGGCGCGCAACATTTTTCAGTGATGCGGCCGCCGGGTACGTCATGGCTCTCCCGTCCCTCCCTCGCGGCCCCCTGCTCGTGTCCGCCGCCGCGACCGCCCTTCTCATCGCGATCGTTGCGGGGGGCGGCGCACCGGCCGGTACCGGCGACCAGGCCATCCGGGTGGCGGACATCCCGGCCAGCGACGGGACGGTGTACGGCCTCCCGGACCCGAACGAGACGTGGACCGCGCAGGGCTCGACCGGCGGCACCGCCCGGTACACCGTGTCGATAAACGGGAAGCAGTTGCGGGAGGAGCCGTTCAGCAGGGAGCCGCCCGCGAACACGACGCGCATCCTCGTGGTCGGGGACTCGTTCACGTTCGGCGAGGGGGTGAACGCGTCGCAACGGTTCACCGACCGGGTGGAGCGGCGGCTCGACCGGAGCGTCGACAACAGGGTGCAGGTCATCAGCGCCGGCCAGCCGGGCTGGGGGATGCACGACTACCACGTCTACCTCCGGGAGCGCGGGATGGACTACGAGCCGGATGTCGTGGTGGTCGCGATGTCGACCGCGGACATGCTCTCGGAGGAGCAGCTCCACACCGTCCAGGAACGCATCCTCGCCGACCTCCCGGAGGAGCTGAACAGGACCGAGACGTGGACGCGCGTGCACGACCGGACGTTCCAGGCGGTGAACAGGTGGGCGGCACGCACCCCGCCGGCGGAGTCGCCGCTCCGCACCCGGGCGGCGGACATCGTCACCCTCGCGCGGACGCACGACGTGCCGCTCCTCTTCTTCGCGTACCGGCCGCTTGCCGGGAAACATGGCAGGGCGTTCGTCGACTGGACGTACCGGGCCGAGGTGCCGCTCGTCCGCACAGCCGGGGCGTTCCAGCATCTCCACCCCGCGAACTACTCGTACCATCCGCACGACAACCATTACGACCCGGACGGCCACCGCATCCTGGCGGACCGGCTGGCACCGGCGCTCCGGGACCACCTGGACAAGGAGTGACGGCGGACACGGGGACCGAAACCCATTTGAGGATGTGCCGGCCATCCGCGGCCATGCGGTATCACGTCCTTCTCCTCCTCGCCGTGGCCGGGACTACGGTCCTCGCCACGGCAGAGCCGGCGGACGGACCGGACTTCCCGGACCGGCCGCCCGTCGTCCTCGCCATGACCGAGGCCACCCGGGCTGACCACCTCGGGCCGTGCTACGGCTACGACAGGGAGACCGCACCGACCATCTGCGACCTGGCGGCGGACGGTGTCCTGTTCGAGGCGGCGTACACGCAGGGGTCGTGGACGGTCATGGCGGTGCCGTCGCTGGTGACCGGCCGGTCGCCGGCGGCGGTCGGGCTCCGCGGCTTCGACCGGACCCTGCCGCGGAACGTCACCACGCTGGCGGAGCGGCTGCGGGACGCGGGATACGACACGCAGGCCCGGGACCGGCTGGACGCGTCGCTCGGGGTGGCGCAGGGGTTCGAGGAGGTGCGGCAGCTGAACCTGTCCGTGGAGCGGCCGTTCCTCTGGGAGTTCGACCGGGCGAACGCGCACGCCCCGCACATGGCCGCCGACACGTACCGGCGGTGGGAGGACGCGGACGACGACCTCGTCACGGGGCGGAACGCGGGCAGCGACTGGTGGAACCTCACCGAGGTCCTCTCCAGGGAGGAGATGGTCGGGCTGTACGACGCCGAGATCCTGGAGGCGGACACGGTGCTCGACGGCCACATCGACCGGCTGAAGGCGGAGGGCCTGTACAACGACAGCCTCATCATCTACACGTCGGACCACGGCGAGATGATGGGGGAGGACGGCCGGTGGGGCCACGCCGGTATCGCGACGGAGGAGATCGCGCACGTCCCGCTCATCATCAAGTTCCCCGGCAACCGGTACGCCGGGACACGCGTGTCGCAGCCGGTGCGGCACATCGACGTGGTGCCGACCGTGCTGGACGTGGCCGGCCTCCCGGTGCCCGGCGACCTGCCCGGCACGTCGCTCCTGCCCGCCGTCGAGGGGGAGGACCTCGATCTGACCGCGGTGACGGCCCGCACCCCGAACCAGCACTGGCGGGGGACGAACGGGACGCACACGGACATCGTCCGCTACCCGTCGGAGAGCTGCCAGGAGCCGCCCGGCATGCTCCGGCAGGAGATATGCCGGCAGTGGGAGGAGGGCATCGCGCGGCGCGCCGCCATCAACACGACCGACCTGTCCGCGGCGCAGAAACAGCGGCTGCGTGAGCTCGGCTACCTGGACGGGACGTCGCCGTAGTACGGCCAGGAATCGGGTGTCCCGCGGATGCCAGGCAGGTCCGCGCGGAACCGTTCCAGGGTGCGCCGCATCCGGTCACGGAGCGTCGCGTTGTCGAGCGGCTCCCGCTCCATCCAGTCGCTGGACAGGTTGTAGACCGCGGGCGGCTCCTCGCGGCCCACCAGGTATTTCAGCCGGGTGGCGGTGTCGATGAACGCCACCTGGTCCTGCTCGTGCTCGCCCATGATGTGCCGGTCCGGCAGGCTGCCGCCACGCATCACCCCCGTCAGCGACCGGCCGACCGCCCGCTCCCGGAACGCGGGCGCGTCCACGCCAAGCATGTCGAGCAGCGTCGGTCCGATGTCGATGTTCGCGGTATACGCGTCCATCCTGCGCTGCTCCGCCATCCCGGGGACGTGGACGATGAGCGGGACGCGCATGACCTGGGTGTGCATCTCGCCGTGCGCCCAGTCCCCGTGCTCGTTGAACGCCTCACCGTGCGCCGATCCGATGACGATGATGGTGTCATCGTTGTGGCCGGTGGCGCGGAGCATGGCGCGGAGCCGGGCGACGATGGCGTCGGCGTGGCGGATGGACGCGTCGTACTCCGATATGATGTGGCGGCGGACGGACGCGTTCCGCTCCGCGCTGGCGAAGTAGTAGCCTGCGTCGTACTGCCGGCCGACGAGGGCGCCGCGCTCCGCCGGGGTGATGTTGTCCCAGCCGAGCAGCCGCTCCCACGTCGCCTCGTACCGGGACCGGGCCTCCTCCCGGAACCCGGGCAGGGTGCCGTCGAACCGGCCGGAGAACTCCTCCGGTGGGAAGTACGGGTGGTGGGTGGCGAACGTCTGGTAGAACAGGAAGAACGGGTCGTCACCGGTCCGGTCGAGGAGCGGACGGAGCGCGTCCATCTTCGTCGCGGCCTCGCCCTTGTTGATGGTGCTCGTCCCGTCCGCGCCCGCGGTGATGTACGCGTCGAACCCCTGGTCGAACGTCGGGTCCTGCCGGAACCACGGCCGGGAGACCGCGGCGTACGTCCGGTAGCCCGCGTCCTGCAGCACCTCCGGCAGGACCAGGGTGCGGTTCGCCCCGGCCGCGTCCAGCCGGTCGCCCGGGACGACACCGTGCTGCGACGGGTACCGTCCCGTGAAGGTGGAGAACGTGGACGGGACGGTGTGGCCGGACTGGCTGAACGTCCTGTTGAACACGTACGATTCCGCGGCGATGCGGTCGATGGCCGGGGTCGTGTTCCGGTCGTAGCCGTAGACGCCCATGTGGTCCGCGCGGAGCGGATCGATCTCCACGAACAACACGTTGCAGTCCGGGCATGCCGGCGGGGCCGGGCCCGGGAGGAGCGCCGGGCCGGCGGTCGTGATGGCCAGCCCTGCCGCGACGGCCACGAGGAACGGTGCGACGACACGGCGCTGCATGGCCCCGTATCAGCGCCCGACGGTTAAATGGGTTGCCCGGTCAGTCCGGCCGGGCGGTGCCGTACGGCCACGTCCCGGTGAACGGCTCCGCGCCCGCCAGGTCGTCGTACACCGCGTCCAGCCGGGTCGCCATCCGGTCGCGGAGCGTCGCGTTGTCCAGCGGCCGCTGCTCATCCCAGTCCCGGTCCAGGTCGTACACCGACCCGTTCCCCCCGATGCGGAGATACTTGCGCCGGGTGGCGGTGTCGACCAGCGCGACCTGGTCCTGGTCGTGCTCCGCGAGGATGTGCCGGTCCGGCAGGCTGCCGCCACGCATCACCCCCGTCAGCGACCGGCCGACCGCCCGCTCCCGGAACGCCGGGGCGTCGATGTCCAGGACGTCCAGGAGGGTCGGTCCGATGTCGATGTTCGCGGTGTACGCGTCGATGCGGTGCTGCCCGTCCTGGCCGGGGAGGTGGAGGATGAACGGGACGTGCATCACCTCGTTGTAGAGCTGGGAGTGCATCCAGCCGCCGTGCTCGTTGAACTCCTCGCCGTGCGCCGACCCGATGACGATGATGGTGTCCTCCAGTTCGCCGGCCTCCCGCAACAGGTCGAGGACGGTGGCGACCCGGTCGTCCGAGGCGCGGACCAGACCGTCGTACTGGCCGACGAGGTGGGCGCGGCGGGTGGCGTTGGTGCGGGCGGGGAGGAAGTAGTCCGGCCGGTAGAACCGGTCGAAGATGCGGCGGCCGATGTCACTGGCCGTCATGTTGTCCCAGGAGCGGTACCGGTCGCGCAGCCGGTCGACGGTCGCCTCCGACCGTTCCCGGTAGGCCGGGAGGGACGGGCCGAACATGGTGTCGTACGGGTCGTCCGGGAAGTATGGATGGTGGGGGCGGAACGTCTGGAGGTAGAGGAAGAACGGGTCGGTGCCGCGCACCGCGTCGCGGATGATGCTGTCACGCGTGGCGATGTCCCGGGTCATCCGGTACCGGTCGAACCCCTGGTCGAACCCCCTGTCCGGCCCGGTGTTGCCGCCGCCGCTGATACCGACCGTCCGGTAGCCCGCGTCCTGCAGCACCTCCGGCAGGACCGTCATCGCGGCACGCTGCTCGCTGGTCGCCCCGACGGCAGGGATGACACCGTGCTGCGACGGGTACCGCCCCGTGAAGGTGGAGAAGAGGGACGGGGTGGTGTGGGCGGAGTGGGCGAACTGGTGGTCGAACACGTAGGAGTCGGCCGCGATGCGGTCGATGGTCGGGGTCGTGTTCCGGTCGTAGCCGTAGACGCCCATGTGGTCCGCACGGAGCGGATCCACCTCCACGAACAGAACGTTGCAGTCGTGACAGGCGGGACGGTCCGCACCGGGCCCGGCGACAGCGGCCACGGTCGCCGCGAGGACGACCAGGACGACCAGCGCGGGGACGAACGGGAGCCGTGGCTGCATACCGTTCCGTGTGCGGCCACGGTTAAATCTGTTGCCCGGTCACCGGACCCGGCGGAACACCGCGATGCCGAGCCGGAGCGCCCCGGGGATGGCGAGCCAGAGGACGATGCCGAGGAGGCAGTCGTACGCCGCGAACGCCCGTTCCAGGCCGGGGATGTCGGTGAGCGAGAAGAACATGGTGAACGCGCCGATGGCGTCCGGGCACCGGCCGATGAGCGGGAACAGGATGTCCTGCGCCAGGGTGCTGTACGGCATCGCCGCGACGAGGAGGACGGTGAACCCGGCGAGCAGCGCGAGGAACGTGCGGGCCATGCCACATCCTTGACGGGCGCGGTTCTAATGTCTTGGGACAGGTTGAAAAGGGGCCGCGTGCAGGATGATACATGGACCTGTCCCTGGACAGCGGCCGCGTCCTCTACGGCACCGGGGCGCTGCTGGGCATCGCCGCCCTCCTCTACTTCGGGGCGGAGATCATCCTCGGGCTTTCCCCGACCGTGAAGGCCGCGATGCTGCTGCTCGGGTTCGCCGCGCTGTTCACCGGTGGGACCGCGACGCGGATGCCGCTGGACCTCACCCTCTACGTCCTGTCCGCGGCCGCCTACCTCAGTTTCCTGGTCTACACCCTCGGCCGGTTCTCCCTGGCGACCGACCATGTGTTCCTCGCGCTCGGCCTGTCCTCCGCCCTGTTCATCGGGCTGGGCCACGCGGTGCGGGAGGAGCTGCTGCCGGACGTGGCGCCGCGGCGGGTGCTGATCGGTATCGGCATCGTCGCCGCCGTCCTGCTCGCGGGCGACGTGGCCGGGCCGGACGCCACCGTGGAGACCACGTTCGTGGATACGGTGACGCTCGAGGATGGCGGGGAGCCGGTCATCGGCACGGTCACGGTGACCAACCGGTTCGTGCTGTCCCGGGACGTGGAGCCGCCCGCGCTGGACGCGTGCGTCTACACGGCGGGGATGGAGCGGCGGCGGATCCGGGTGTCCGCGGACGGCCTGTCCGGCCTGGTCGGGGGCGGGGAGACGGTCACCGCGAACCTGACCGCGACGGTCGTCATCCGGAACGACGACGGGAACGTGACCGGGGAGCGGACGTACGCGGTGGAGCGGCGGGACGACTGCCCCGGCGCGGTGGACGGGGACCGCATCGTGGTCGTGGACGGGCCGCGGTTCGACTGACCGCCCATCTTTATGAGTCGACGGACCGCGTTACAGGGATATGCGACGCGGCGTGACCCCTGTCGTTGCGGTCGTCCTGCTGCTCGGGATGACGGTCGCGGTGAGCGGCGGGGCGTACGCATGGATCCAGCAGGTGCAGCGGGACGCGCAGCAGGGCGCGGGCGGGGACCTGGCCACGGAGGTGGCGGTGCAGGACGTGATGTGCCGCGGCGAGCACGTGGAGGTGGCGCTGAAGAACCGGGGTGACACCGACCTGGACCCGTCACGGGTCAGCATCTACGTGTACGACGGCGACCGGCTCATCGGGGACGCGACGCAGGACCTGTCCGGCGCGTCGTTCGCCGCGGCGGGCGGGTTCGGCCGGGCGCGGGCGACCATCGACACGTTCATGAACATCAGCACCGCGTACGGCGTGGAGATCGACTTCCGGAACGACGGCTACCGCGTGGAGGCGTCCTGCACCGGGGAGCCGGCCCGGACGTGCCAGGACATCCACGGTATGGGGTTCGAGGAGAACGGGACGTACACCGTCGACCCGGACGGCCGCGGCGGGGTGGCGCCGTTCGACGTGTCGTGCGACATGGACACGGACGGTGGTGGCTGGGTGAAGCTGCGGATCGCGAACGACTGCAACAACGACAACATGTTCTGGTTCTCCAAGTACAACGGTATCGACGACCAGGAGGCCACGCACGGCCCCATCGGCGACCAGTTCGACTGGGGGCTGCTCGCCCACCTTGACAGCCAGGACGACCTCGTGGGCGGGAGCTGCGGCTCGTCCACGAACCAGGAAGGGTTCGACTGGGTGTTCACCGGCGGCCCGGTGGAGGAGCGCGTGGAGTGGCACCAGTGGGGCGATGCGTCCAACACGTACACCGACGCGCAGATGGACGCGCTCCGGTCCGCCGTGACGGAGCTGTCGGAGACGACCGAGGCGTTCGCCCACACCAACGACGATGACAACTGCGACCTGAACGGGGAGTGGTACCTCAAGCCGACATCGACCGGGGCGGGCAACGCGCCGCGGTACCAGATCACCCACTTCTCGTCCGGCAACCAGGCGAGCGCATACGCCATCGAGACCGTGGCCGAGATGGCGGCGTACAACGACGTCGACTACCTCATCCCGTCCTACCTCGACCGGTACAACAGCGGCAGCTGCTCGGGCGAGGTCGACCACGCCTCGTTCGGCTACGAGCGGAACTACACGCTCGTCCGCTGAACCCGCATCCGTTCCGTATCCCGCCGCGCATTCAACATCCGTTCAGCGGACGACCGTATCGATATTTAAATTTTGGGTTCCAACAGTAGCATCCGTCGTGGGACCAGTTCAAGGTCGGACCAGGTCGTTGACACCGGCCCCACAGAGGAGGCGGGCGTGAGCCGGGGACTCCCCTTCGGGGTGGTCCGGGTGCGTCCGTCGAAGCCGTGGATGGCCTGGCCGTAACCGTGCCTGAAAAGGGTGCGGGCCGGGGCCCGCGACGGACACTCCTTTTCCCTGTCCTTTTGACACTCGCACGATGCCCGGCCGGACAACGCTTTTAACCGAGAGATGCGCCCTGTACGGTATGCGCCGCGGGATCACGCCGGTGGTGTCCATCATCCTGCTCCTGATGATGACGGTGGCCGCAGCAGGGGGTGGTTACGCGTGGATCCAGCAGGTACAGGCAAGCGCACAACAGGACGCGGACACCGCGCTGGCCACGCAAATCGCGGTGAAGGACCTGCGGTGCGATGATGCGAACGTGTCCCTGACGGTCTCGAACACGGGCGGGGCCGCGATCGAGGCCGCCGAGGCCGATGCCTACCTCTACCGGGACGGCAACCTGGTGGCCACGACATCGCTCGACCTGTCAGGCAAGGCCTTCACGTCGCCGGGGGGTGTCTCCACCATCCCGCTCCCGTTCGTGCTCGACCCGGGAAGCAGCTACCGTGTGCAGGTCGACCTTCCTGACACCGCCACCGACCTGCAGCGGAGCTGCCGGACGCGGCTGGACAGCCTGCAGGCGTACTGGAACTTCGAGGACGTACGAGCCGGCGGGCCGGCGGATGCCGCGCGCGGCCACCACGCGACGTACTACAACAACGAGAAGGACGGCTCGTTCAACGGCGACCCGACGTGGGTCGATGGCGGAGAGGGCATCCGGTTCGACGGCGACGACAGCGTGGCTGTGCCACATGGCTCGGCGATCAACCTGAGCGCGCCACTCAGCGTCACCGTCCAGGCATCGATGCAAGGGCTCGACTACGCATCCGGATCGAACCGCCTCCACTTCTTCGTGACGAAGGGCGGCCCTGGCGGGTCCGACCCGGGATGGACGATGGGATACGACAACCGGGATGCAGCCGATGACGTCTTCCGGTGGAAGGTGCAGACGCTCGAGGACACGTGGGGGACAGGGCCAGCCCATGCGGTCCGGTTCGACAACGGCGAACGGTTCCGCTCCACGATCACGGTGACCTCCTCGACCGCTACGGGATACCTCAACGGCGGCGAGACTGGCACGGTCGATGTCAGCAGCAAGACCCTGGATCTCCACTCGACCAACCCGCTCTACCTCGGTCGGGACAGCAACGGACGCTATCTCAACGGTGCGGTGTACAGCGCCCGGCTGTACAACCGGTCGCTCTCCTCGTCGGAGGTCAGCGACATCAACAGCGGGGCCACGATCCGGAACGGCCTCGTCGGCGAGTGGCAGATCAGCGAGGGAACCGGCACGACCGTCCACGACACCTCGAAGTGGGTGGACGGGACGTACGGCGACCACGCTCTCACCTTCGACGGGGTCGACGACGAGGTGAAAGCACCGAGCGACTTCGAACCGTACACCGCGAACGACACCGCCTGGACGATGAGCCTCTGGTTCAAGGTCCGGACGCTCCCGTCCACGGCCGGCCACGACATGACGGTCCTCGACAACAACAACCGGTACCACATGCAGCTGTCCAGCTCGACGGACGCGATGAAGTCGATCCCCGGCGGCGAGTCGTTCACCTGGGGCTGGGGCCCGACGCGGGATACATGGCATCACGCCGTCCTGGTGTACGACGGAAGCGGGACCGCCAGGGCGTACGCCGACGGCACGCTGCAGACGACCGCGAACGGGGTCACGCCCCACGAACCGTCACTGGCGAGCGGCCCGGTCGCGTACGGCAGCCACACCGGCAACCGGTACTTCGACGGCGTGATCGACGACGTCCGCATCTACGACACCGCCCTCACCGCCGATCAGGTCTCCGCGCTGTATAACGCGACACAGTGACCCGCTTCGGCCGTAAAGATATTTGTACCGTGTCCGCCCATATCCCGGTATGCGCCGCGGCATCACCCCCGTTGTGGCGATAGCGCTCCTCCTCGGCATGACGGTCGTCGCCTCCGGCGGGGCGTACACCTGGATAACCGCAACCACCGGGGAGGCGCAGGACGATGCGGCGGAACAGCTGTCCACGGAACTCGCGGTCAAGGAGCTGACGTGCAGCGGCAAGTACCTTTCGCTCACGCTGAAGAACAGCGGCGACCGGGATATCCAGGGGAAGGATGCGCAGATATTCCTCCGGCAGGACGGCGGGCTCGTGGAGGATATCGAGACCGACCTGAGCGGGAACACGTTCACCACGGCAGGCGGACTGGGCGATATCCGGGAGACGTTCACCACGTTCATGGCGGTCCGGACGGCCTACCAGATCGAGATCGACTTCCCACGGAGCGACTACCGGCTCGAGACCACGTGCACCGCCGAACCAGCCAGGACCTGCGACGACATCCACCGGATGGGGTTCACGGCGGACGGGACGTACACCATCGACCCGGATGGGCGTGGCGGTGTCAGCCCGTTCGATGTGACGTGCGACATGACGACGGATGGCGGCTGGATACGGATGGATGTCGGGACGTGGAACGCGGACGCCATCAACAACTCCGTCGACTACCGCATGTTCCGGGCTCACGATGGACAGTGGGGTGGCTGGAACAAGGGGTGCGGGACGGAAGAATCGTTCTTCGCCTCGCTCCCGGACGGCGAGGCCCAGGCGAACATGGAGTTCCAGGGCGGGCAGACCGACTACGAGGCCAGCGACATCCTGTACGAGAACCCGGCCACCGGGGCGAACTTCACCGCGGCACAGGTCAGCGCGATACGCTCCGTGGTCACGGAGCTGTCGGACGCCACCAGGATGGTGGCGACCACCGCGGACGCGGACGGGGGTGACTACGCGGGGCCGGACGGGTACGGCCACGAGACGTGGGTCATCGCGGAGGGTGACGCCGTCGACACCGCGAACGGGTTCGAACTGACCTCGGGGACGGACACCGACTCCGGCGACACCATCGCGTACGAGTGGTCCACCGATCCCGGTGAGACGAGTGTCACGACCTGCGACACGCCCGCACCCGCGCTGGACAACGGCGGTGAACTGCCGTCCGACCTCGTGCTCCCTGCCGCGGTCATCCTCGGCGTCCACACCGGCGGCGGCTCCTCCTGGGGATACGAACAGGGCTACGCCCTTGTCAAGTGACAGAGACTATTCACGTTCTTCCTCTTTCGTGGAATCATTTCCACGCTTCCGGTTCCTGTGAGCGAATGAACACCACCAGCCACGCATGGAACTGGGTTCCAGAACGGGGGTTGAAGTAGGTGGCTGTGCGGGTTCCGGAACGTCCCGGCGGGTCAGTGGTCGATGGGCGGCTCGTACGGGTCCTCGAGTTCGGCGCGGCCCATGTCCACGTTGACGCGGTCCCGCTCGCACACCAGGACGTCGTGGACGTCCCGCGTCATGTAGAGGTACGCGTCGTCCGCCTCCCCGACCGCCCACTGGTCGTACGTCATCTCGCCGCGGCGGTCGTAGTTGATGCTGGACGCCATGCCCCGGTTTTCCCGGCAACGCTTTTCAATCGTGACCCGGCGGTAGCCATTTAACGCTCACGTCCCGTTCCGGGCGCATGGACGTCCCGCACGTCTTGCAGCGCGGCGAGTTCGGCTACAAGGCGGACGACATGCCGCTCGACGGGGCGAAGCACGACGCGCTGCGCATGGACCCGGACGTGGAGCTGGCGTACGTCGCGGACGGCGACCGCGTGGCGTACGACGCGCTGGACGGGGCGCCGGACGCGGTGGCGGAGCGGCTGTCCCCGGTGGATCCGCGGGTGGCGGTGCTCGGGGCGGACCGGGTGCTGCACCTCGCGCACGACATGGCCGGCAAGAACGGGACGTCACCGGTGTACGCGTCGGTGCGGGAGAAGCAGGTGTGGACCGGGCCGGCCGCGACGTACAGCGTGGTGGTGGACGAGACCCGGCAGGTGGCCGCCGGCCTGGTGGAGCACGCCACGACCCTGGTGCACGTCCCCGAACCGACGGCGCTCGGCCCGGACGCGGCGGCCACGCGGTACCGGCAGGTGCACGGCATCGACCCCGGCGACGCCACCGCGAACGAACTCCACCATGCGATGACCACGCTCGACGTCGCCGCCCGCGTCCCACCCGCCTCCATGGACCTCGTCACCTACCAGCAGGACATCGACGAGACGGTCTGGCAGGAAGTGCGGGACGGCCTCGAGACCGGCGTGGCGGCGGGGCTGCTGCGGGAGGACGCGTTAGGGTTTGATGGGGTGCGGTTTGGGTAAGCGGGAAAGATTTATAGAATCCGAGTAACAGGATCAATCCACAATGAGTCTTCCAGCCTCGAAGCTACCGAAGAAGAACCCGGAATCACTTCTTGCATTCCTTGCTCGACACGAATGTCAGGTCCAGAAGCAACCCTCGACCTCCGAGGACGACCTCGAC
>CAZNTD010000003.1:0-37625 GCA_964575915.1 uncultured archaeon
CCATGAAGTTCTGCTTCCAGTCGTCGCCGTACAGGTCCTTCGCCAGCGCGATGGCGCTCGTGGTCTTCCCCGTCCCTGCCGGACCGGCGAACAGCATGTGGGGCACGCTCTCCTTCTCCACGAACGCGGACAGCCGGTCCACGATGTTGTCGTGGCCGATGACATCGTCCAGCGCATCCGGCCGGTACTTCTCTGTCCAGACTTCTATCATGCCCTGAACTGCCGCTGCCACTCTTAAATGTCTGACCGGCACCGGAAGGACTTAAAATAGTCACTGTGTCATAGCGACACATGGCTGGCGCATCGCTCCGTGAATGGTACGATGGCGGGGAACCGCTGGACGGCGGCAGACAGAGCTCCGTCAGGCGGAGCGGCGACCGCGTCTACAAGGAACTGAACGGCAACGTCATCGCGGACCTGTTCGGCGTCTACAAGCGCCTCGGCGGCGAGGAGCCGCGGCTCTCCGCGGAGGAGCGCGCCCGGTACGAGGAGATGTCCGATGACCGGCTCGCGGCCGTCGACATCCCCGCACCCTACGTCATGGACCGGGACGGCACCACGCTCGAGGAGGAGTACATCCCCGGGCCGACGCTCGACGCGTACCTCGCGGACCTCGACCCCGTGGGCGACGCCGCCGATATCCGCTCCGCTGGCGCCACCGTCGGCCGGTACATGCGGGACATGCACGATGCGGACCTCGCCCGGCTCGATACCATCATGGAGAACATCGTCGTCGACACCGGCGGGTTCACTGGCGACGACGCCCTCACCTACATCGACAACGAGATGCTCGTCCCCGACGCGACCCCGCGCGACCGGGAGATCGAGCAGATCATCTTCCTCTCCAACATCCGCACGCTCGACGCCCCGACCCACGACGTCCTCCGGGACGGGTTCGAGGAGGCGTACGGCGAACCCATCGCGCCACGGGTCGAGCGCCGCGCCCGTGCCCACGCCGCGGTCGCGCCGACGCTCTTCGCTATCTCCGACCGGCTCGCCGGCCGATGATTTTTAAACGGTCCCTGCCCGTCCTGGATACATGATCATCGCCGTCACCGGGACCCCGGGGACCGGGAAGTCGAGCGTGGCCGTGGAGCTCGCGCGCCGCCTCGACCACGAACTGGTCGACATCAACGCGTTCGTCGACCACGACGACATCGAGACCATGCGCGACCCCGCCCGCGACACGACCGCCATCGACACGGACACGCTCGTCGGCATCCTCCAGCGCGAGGTCCCCGGCGACGCGGTCATCGACGGCCACCTAGCCCACCACTTCCCGGCCGACCTCACCGTCGTCCTCCGCTGCGCCCCCGATGAGCTTGCTTCACGGCTCGAGGGGAAGGGGTGGAGCGACGACAAGATCCAGGAGAACGTGGAGGCCGAGGCGCTCGACCTCATCCTCCAGGAGGCCGTCACGGAGCGGCACCGGGTCGCGGAGATCGACACCACCGGGAAGGAGCCCGGCGAGGTCGCAGCCATCATCGCGTCCTTCGCGGACGGCGACGTTCCGGGCGAATACCTGCCCGGCCACGTCGACTGGACGGACGCGTTCTTCGACGCCTAGAGCGCCGCCATGATGCGCTCCAGCCGGTCCGCGTCCTCGATATCCCTGTCACGGCCCACCTGCCGCTTCTTCTCGGCGAAGAGGCCCGGGGGCGGCACCCGCACCGTAAGGTTGTCGAACCCGTCAACCTTCTCGCTGTATCCGGTGGAATCAAGGAGTTCGACCGCATTTTCGTTCACCAGGAGGTCGGCGTCACGCCTCGGATCGTCCGACAGGTGGATGGATCCGGAGCCCCCGAACGCGGTGCCGTACCGCTGCGCCAGCGCGAGATCATCCGGGTCCCGCAGCAGCACGTCCACGTCGTCCGTCTCCCGGTACGTCTCGTCGACACCCGCCTGCTCCCCGTAGTACATCACCACGGCCTGCCCGTCGAGGTACGCGTCCACGTGCCGGCCGTCCTCTCCCGCGAGGTCGTCCAGGCGCTGCAGACCATCGTACATGTCGCTCCACGAGTCCATCAGGCGATCACCTCCGCATCCCCGAGCAGCTCCCGGACCTCCGCCATCCGCTCGATGTCGTCGAGATCCTTCGGTCGCTTCTGCTCGTTGTATACCCGGTGCTTGTCCCGCGTGAAGAACTCGGGCGACGGCACGTGCACCCGGAGGTTGTCGAGGCCCGCGATGCGCTCCGTGTTGCCCCGCTCCTCCTCGGCGATGAGTTCGTCCGCCATCGCGTGCTCCATCAGCACGTCGACGTACCGGCCGTGGTCGACCTCCAGGCGCGTCCCGGTGAGGCCGAACCCGCTGCCGTACGCCTCCGACAGGTCGAACGCGGCCTCCGCGTCCGGCACCACGATGTCCGCGTCGTCCGTGTCCCGGTAGTCGATGTCCGCGCCGGCCTGCTCGCCGTGGTACATCAGCACGGCCTGGCCGACGAGGTACGCGTCGGTCTCGCGCCCCATATCCGCCATCTCGCGGTCCACGTCCGCCAGGGTGTCCCGCATCTCCGCGTACGAATCCATGTGTTACTATTGTAAAGTGATAAATATAAAGCCTCCGGTGCGCCCCGTGTAACCTATTTAAAACTTGCTCGGGCCTCCTCTCCCATGGCACGATCAGAGGCGGCGGATTCCCGCATCTTCGACAACGTCTACATCTGCATGAAGTGCAACGCCCGCAACCGGGTCTCCGACCCGGAGGACGCCAAGTGCCGGAAGTGCGGCTACGACGGGCTCCGCCCCAAGCACAAGGACATCAAGACGTCCGGGTAGACACCTTTTAATCCCGGCGCGCCCCACACGGCACCATGCCCCACGTTACGGTCATCGGCGGCGGCATCACCGGCACCTCGGTCGCCCGCGACCTCGCGATGCGCGGCTGCGACATCACCCTTCTCGACCAGGGCAGCCTCGCCACCGGGACCACCGGCCACTCCCACGGCCTCCTCCACTCCGGCGCCCGGTACGCCGACCAGGACCCCGACGTCGCCCGGGAGTGCATCGCGGAGAACCGCACCCTGAAACGCATCGCCCCGCACTGCATCCGCGACACCGGCGGCTGCTTCGTCGCCACCCCCGGCGACCCTGACGGCTACCCTGCCACGAAGCGGGAGGCGTGCCGCGACGCCGGCATCCCGGTCCAGGACGACCCCGCCCTCCCGGACGCGGTGGCGGACGACATCACCGACGCGTTCCGGGTGCCGGACGCGACCGTCCACCCCGCCGCCCTCACCGCCGCCACCGCCCTGTCCGCCCGCAGCTACGGCGCCACGATCCGCACCGGCACCGCTGCCACCGGCATCGAGACCGACGGCGGCCGGGTCACCGGCGTCACCGCCACGCAGGGAAGCGGCACCACGACCATCGCCACCGACCACGTCGTCAACGCCGCCGGGCCGTGGGCCGGCCGGGTCGCCGCCCTCGCCGACGAACAGGTCCCGCTCGCGCTCAGCGCCGGGACCATGGCCACCGTCGCCCTGCCCCTCCCGGTCACGGTCAACCGGTGCCGCCCACCTGCGACCGGCGACATCGCCGTGGCACACGGCGACGCGGCCGTCCTCGGCACCACCAGCACCCCGGTCGACGACCCCGACGCACCCGCACCCGGTGCAGATGTGGAGGAGGCGGTCGCCACGCTCCGCCGCGAACTCGCCCCCGTCCTCCCCGCCGCCCGCGACACCGCCCTCATCGACACCTACCGCGGCATCCGCCCCCTCTACGCCCCGGCGGATGCCGCCGGCGACCGGTCCACCTCCCGTCACCACGCCGTCATCCGGCACGGCGACGGGTTCACGTCCATCATCGGCGGCAAGCTGACCACCGCCCGGCTGATGGCGGAAGACACGGCCGACGCGGTCTGCGACGCCCTGGACATCACCGCCGCGTGTGCCACCGCCGACGAGCCGCTGCCCGGCCACGACGACCCGTCCATCCTGGCCGACGCCGCGGCCACGCTCGCGGCCGACAGCCCCGCGGAACCGGGGCGGTGACGGCCCGCGGAGCGCCCGCTGAACGCTTTTATATCTTTCAACCGCATGGGGGGCCACGTGCCCTGTTGGCCTAGTCGGTAAGGCACGTCCTTGGTACGCCTGCCGCGGCAGGCTGCGCGCACGATTCCGGCGGGAATCGTGCTTTAACACCGTCCTGTGGACGGTGTGGAACGCGGGCCACCTCCGGTGGCCTCCACGCCTCGCGCCGCTCGGCGCGGAACCTGTTGCGGCTGGAGGAAATCGCATCAGCGGTTTTCGACCCGAAGAGGACGAGACCCCGGGTTCGAATCCCGGACAGGGCTTAGAAGCCATCCTTCTTCCGGAGTTGCGGGCTCGTGTTCATTTCCCGCCCGCGAACCGGTTCCGTCGGCCGTTCTGCCCCTTCGGCAGCGTGTTGGTCCGCAGGTAGTGGTCGGCGATGAGCGCGGCCTCCACGTCCTTCAGCCGGCCGGGGAGCGGGGCGACGCTGACCCGTGCGTCCGGTCCGAACGCTGATTCGTGCTTGATGAGGCGGTTGGCGACGTTGGTGCTCTTCCCGATGTACGCCAGCGGCGGAGTGAACCCGGGATACCAGATGCGGTAGACCACCCGGTCGTGGGCGATGGCGGTCCGGTCGCGGAGCGGGATGGGCTCGGTCCAGTCCAGCCCCAGCCAGTCCGTCCCGGTCATCCCGCCCGCCTCCCGGTCCAGGTCGAGCGGGTCCGCCCCCACCGACCGGTCGCAGTTGACGGTCGGGGTGTGCCCGGTCGCCCGGAGATGCGCGTCGAACATGACGTGTTCCAGTCCGATGCGGTCGGTCTCCGACCGGGCGATGGGCGGGGTGGCGTACGACACCTCGTACCGGCCGCCGTCCTCCACCAGTTCCCAGAGGTGTTCGGCGGACGCCTGCGAGTACCGCGGCCGGTCCTCGCCGGACACCCGGTTCGCGAGGTGGCCGAGCCGGTCGTGCAGGTTCACGGTCTGCCCCGCGTAGTCCAGGCCGTCCCCGTTCACCCGGCACACCCGGAACAGGCCGGGCGCGGCCGGGATCTCCGCCATCTTCCCGGTCCCGGGGGAGAGCAGCCGCCAGTCCGCCCAGTCGAACCCGAGCCAGCCCTCGCCGGTCACGTCCGCCGCGTCCACGAGCCGCATACACCCCGTATTGTCGCCGCGGCTATTAATCGGTTCGCCCTACACGCGGCCGGTCCACCGCAGGAACGTTTCCATCCCCATGATGATGGCGGCGACGACCAGTCCGAGCAGCAGCGGGTCGTACGTCCCGGCGTAGGACGCCGCGACGATCGGGAGGACCCCGAGGTAGAAGACGTGGCGGAGGGAGATGCGGCTCATCGGTTCCGCGGCTTCCTGCAGTGGAGACACATCGGCATGTTTTTCCGCAGCAGGTACCGGTCGTCGTCGGCCCCGCAGTGGATGCATTCGACCGCCGCCATGCCCCTCACCGCGCGGCCCACGCTTTAACCGGTTACGGTCACGGGACTATTTAAGGCGCGAGCGTCCATCCATGTCCACCATGGGAGCAGTCACACGTGCGCTGACGGACCTCGTGGCGAACACGGTCGCCTTCGTGGTGCTCATCATCCTGGGCGTCATCGGCTTCTACTTCACCGTCTTCGTGGTGGCATCGGGAGCCGGGATGGCCGGGTTCACCCCGAGCGGCGACTTCGTCGTCCTGTCCGCAGCGCTCATCGTCTCGGCATCGATCGTCGGGGGCACGTACTTCGACTGATACGCCCCCGGATTTTCCTATTATTCTCACCCTGGAACGGTGTACTCCCGCGATCTCCGCCGTGTCACGAAGTAGTACGCGATGGCGCCGAACAGCAGGATGAGGATGATGAGCAGGATGATGGCGCCGACGAACACGAGCGGGTCGGGACCCTGCGTCACGGCACCATCCCCTCCACCGCCCGGAACGACGCCGTGAGGTCGTCGAACGGCAGCATCCCTGCCACGTTTTCCCGGTCCACCCACCGTATCTCCGCGATCTCGCCGCCCGGCCCGGGCCGTGCCGTGTCCGGCCGTGGGTCCGCGCCGTCCCGCACCCGGGCCACGACGACGCGCTTCTCCTGCCCCTCGGTCTCCCGGACTGACGGATCCGGCCAGGGATGCCGGTGCACCACGTCCGTCACGCACACCTCCGCCATGTCGCCACGGGCCAGCCCGAGCTCCTCGTCCATCTCCCTGGAGAACGCGTCCCGGACCGATTCACCGTCCTCCAGTCCGCCACCAGGGAACAGCCACTCGTCGTCTGGCCGACCGGATTTCCGCACCAGCACCACCTCCCCGTCCCGGTGGAGCACCCCGAGGACGCCATGCCGTAGCGTGTCCATACCGCTCCCTGCGTCAGCGATGTTAAAAACCGTTCCGGCCGCTCCGCCACGCTACAGGTCGAAACCGACCTTCCCGTAGAACCGGTCGGTCATCTCGAGGACGTGGTCCGCGACGTCCTGCGGCTCCAGGCCGACCCGCTCCAGGATGTCGCTGTGGAACAGCACGATCTGCTCGGACCGCTCCCGGAAGTAGGCGGCCTGATCCGTGATGCGCTCCCGGTCCGTGTCCGTCGCCGTCTCCACGACATCCTGCAGGTAGTGCACAAGCTGCTCCTCGTTGTCCCGCTTCTGCTGCCGGACGTGGTCCGCGATGTCCCGGAACAGCGGCTCGTCCACCGAACGCATCTCGTCGAGTACGCCGTACCCGACCGTCCCACCGAGGACACCCATCCCGAGCAGGAGCGTGGTCAGGTCCTCGTCCGCCGACATCTTGCTCAGCATCTCCTTGGTCTGCGGCGCGATCTCGGTGTGGGCGTTCACCTTGCCCAGGTACCGGCCCCACACGTCCACGTTCCGCATCTTCGAGAACGCCAGGAACAGCGCCAGCTTCTTGACCTCGATGTCCTCCGCGTGCTCCAGCAGCCGGCCGCACAGCATCAGGTGCGACGCGTTGCTGTAATGGAACTGTGTCGCGGCCTCGGCGAGCGCCTCCCGCGTCTCCCCGTCCACGGTGATGTCCCGGTCCCAGTCGATGTCCCTGGACGGGCTCCACCCGTCCGCGGCCTCCTTGTACAGGACGCCCTCGAAGTTGAGATCGGAATCACCGCTGTAGATATCCTCGAACGGCAGTTCATCATGCGCCATCGGGAGCACCTCGAGCCAGCGCTGCCTGCCAGTCGTCGTCCGACGCGAGCAGGGTCAGGAAGTCCTCGATGCTGTCCACCGAGACGATCCGTTTCTCCCGCCCCCCGTCGGCCCCGGCAAGCCGCTGCACGATGTCCCCTACAGATCTAATGTTAAATACCTGCGGCTGATCCTCCTGCTCGTCGGCCACTCGTTCGTGCACCATGTCCGTCGTGAAGCCGTCCGCCGGGTTGACCAGGGCGATGTTGGACGCGGCCGAGAACAGCGGCAGGTCCTCCGGCGTGTCACCCATCGCGAGCGACCGTCCGTTCATCGACGACCGCTGCTCGATGTCCGTCACGACGGCTCCCTTCCCGGACTCCCGCAGCATGCTCCGCTCGAGGTGGTCCGCGTACCGGCCGTCACCGTCCGTCGCCACGACCGTGCCGTACACGTTCTCCCGGCCGAACTCGCCGCCGTAGATGGTCTCGGCGAACGGTTCCAGCACCTCCTGCGGGTTGAGCGAGGCCAGGTAGACATCGTACCCCCGGCCGCGCAGCTCCCCGATGAGGTTGTTCACCGACCGTGGGATGTCCGGCTCGATCTCGTCGATGTACGCCTCCGCGACCCGCTCGACATCGCTCTTCGCCATCCGCTCGATGCCATCGACCCAGTGCTTCGTGATGGCGCGCGCGGTCGTCGCGTACGGCTGCTCCCCGTCCAGGTACGCCGCCCACTCGTCGTACATCCGCTCCAGTGCCCCGGGGTCGAACACCTCGCCGGTGCCTGAGCGCTCCAGCGCCCCGTCCATGGCCGCCCATTCGTCCCCGGAGAAGTACGCCTCGTCAGCATCGAACGACACGTCGATATCCGCCTCCAGCGCGTCGCCAGCGGTCTCCTCGAACAGGTACCGGGTGAACCCGACACCAAGCGGCAGGTCGGCCTGGTAGAGCGGTCCGTCAACATCGAGGATGGCAGCAGGGGCGTCCCGGCCGCTATCCGCCGTGTTCCCCATGGTCGAGGAGAGCATCGCCGTCACCTACCTCCCCTACCGACGATGACATTTAAAAATGGCTGCGTGGATGGCCGGGAAACCGCTTTCAAGCCCGTGAAAACCCTGTAACGCGTCACGCCTCCATCATCTGGCGGCAGTCGTGGTCCTCCAGCCCCTCCTGGCTGTCGAACGTCGCCCCGCACGTCTCGCACCGGTACGACGGCCTGTCCGGGTCACCCACCGTCCATCTCCCCGTGCGCCCAGGCGACCAGCCGGTCGTACGGCGCCTCGCCGCAGATCCAGCCGTCCGTCTCCGTGTTGTAGAAGAACGGCACCCCGCCGCACTTCCCGCCGTCCAGCTCCTGCTGCCGCTCCGCGTTCTCCTCGTCGTGCCACACCTCGAGCCGTTCGACCGAGACATCCTCGTTCTCTTCCAGCCGGTCGACCTTGTCCTCCATCGCCTCGCAGTGCGGGCACTCCCGCCCGTAGAACTCGATGAGCGTCATACCTTACTCTGACGCTCCCGCCTTAAAAACGTTCCACGTCGGAACCGGTTAAAACGTCCGGCCACATCTTCCGGACATGTCACCGCTCCCCGAATCCCTCCGGGACACGCCGTACACGGCCGACCTGCACGAGGCGGACCGGCACAGCCGCGACCGGTTCGAACTGCGTCGCGACGGCGAGACGGTCGGCCGCGGCACCCACTTCCACGGCACCCGCCACATCGCCCCGTGGCTCGAACTCCAGCCCACGGCCACGTTCGACCCCGACCGCCCGGACCACCGCGCCCTCTTCGCCGCCCTGGCCGATGCCCTGGCACCGGGCGGCCACCTCATGGTCCACTACCTCGACGACACCACGACGGCGGAGGCCATCACCCGCGACGTTCCCCCGCCGGCGACCCCGGTCGGATTCCTGCTCTGGCACGCGGGCTGCCGCTGGTTCAAGGACTGGTACTTCACCGAGGGCTGGATGGAGGGCGACCAGAAGCTGCAGGGAAACCTGCCCGTCGATGCGGACCACCGCCGCGAACGCGAGGCGGCGACCCGGGAGACGCTCGACGCGTTCCTCGCCGATGCGCCCGCCGGAACATGTAAAACGCTCGCCGAACGCATCCGTGACACGCTATGACCGACGACCAGGACAGGGTCCGTGACTTCATCGACGCCGCCGACCTCGGTGGCGGCCCGTCCGAATGGGTGCACGACCTCCAGAGCGAGCTGGGAGAAGTTTCGAAGGAGGTGCTGACGGCCTCCGACTATGGAGCGACCGAACCAGACTTCGACGAGGACATCCGGTCCGAACTCGGCGACCTCTACTTCTCCCTCCTCGGCCTCGCCGCCGCGCTCGACGTGGACCTCTCCGCCGCGCTCGATGACGCCCTGGAGAAGTACCGGGACCGGCTGGACGCGACCGGCGACCCCGGATCCGGCGACTGAGCCGGCAAGATTGAAATAGGAGCCGGCCTACCATATCCTCATGGGACCGGTTCTTCGCCGCGGTATCACCCCCGTCGTGGCCATCGTCCTGCTGCTCATGATGACCGTCGCCGCATCGGGTGGCGCCTACGCCTGGATGCAGAACGTCCAGGAGGAGGCCCGGGACCGGGCGCAGAGCGATCTCACGGCGAACCTCGCGGCGAAGGAGGTCATCTGCGACCGCGGCGCGGTCCGGCTCGCGGTCAAGAACAGCGGCGACCGGCAGGTGCTGACAGGGGAGGCCGACCTCTACGTCACGGACCCGGACGGGGGTGTGGTCGCGACGCGCGACCTCGACCTGTCGGACTGGGACCTCTCCCCGGCCGGGTTCAACCGGTCCGCGTTCTTCCTCCCCGACGTCCTCTCCGAGGGGAACGCGTACGACATCGAACTGTCCTTCCCGCGCAGCGACGTGTCCCTGGAGACGTCGTGCGTCGCGGACGTGGGCGCGCTCGCCGTCGGGGTGTGGACGTTCGACGGGACCGTGGACGACGCGTCCGGCCACGGGAACGACGGCACTGTCTCCACCACCGCCTACGTCTCCGGGAAGTTCGGGCAGGCCCATGACCGGAACGCCGGGTCGAACATCCCTGTGACGGATTCGTCATCGCTCGACCGCGCCTTCGGCGGCGACGAGATAACCATGTCCATCTGGGTCAAACCGTTCTCCTCGTCGGACTGGCAGGACATCATCGAGAAGAACAACGACCGCATCGAGTTCGGCGGGAACAGCGGTGACGCGACCGATGACCTCTGGGCGACGGTCTACAACCCCTCCGGCGGCAAGGTGTGCGGCGGCAACATGTACGCCACCGAGGTCATGACCGTCGGCGCCTGGAACCAGGTCATGTACACGTACTCCGCGGAATCCGGGAACGAACGGCTACGGGTCAACGGGACGGTCGTCGACTCCGCGTCCGGCTGCACCGACAGCATCCGCACATCGACCGCGGACCTCCGCCTCGCCCGCCACGCCCAGGACTACGTCCTCGACGAGGTCCAGCTCTATCCCATCGAGCTCCGCTGACCCATCAACTCATTTAAGCGGACGGCTCCTGTAAAGAGGTATGCGCCGCGGTATCACGCCCGTCGTGGCCATCGTCCTGCTGCTCATGATGACCGTCGCCGCATCGGGCGGCGCCTACGCCTGGATGCAGAACGTCCAGGAGGAGGCCCGGGACCGGGCGCAGAGCGATCTCACGGCGAACCTCGCGGCGAAGGAGGTCATCTGCGACCGCGGCGCGGTCCGGCTCGCGGTCAAGAACAGCGGCGACCGGCAGGTGCTGACAGGGGAGGCCGACCTCTACGTCACGGACCCGGACGGGGGTGTGGTCGCGACGCGCGACCTCGACCTGTCGGACTGGGACCTCTCCCCGGCCGGGTTCAACCGGTCCGCGTTCTTCCTCCCCGACGTCCTCTCCGAGGGGAACGCGTACGACATCGAACTGTCCTTCCCGCGCAGCGACGTGTCCCTGGAGACGTCGTGCGTCGCGGACGTGGGCGCGCTCGCCGTCGGGGTGTGGACGTTCGACGGGACCGTGGACGACGCGTCCGGCCACGGGAACGACGGCACTGTCTCCACCACCGCCTACGTCTCCGGGAAGTTCGGGCAGGCCCATGACCGGAACGCCGGGTCGAACATCCCTGTGACGGATTCGTCATCGCTCGACCGCGCCTTCGGCGGCGACGAGATAACCATGTCCATCTGGGTCAAACCGTTCTCCTCGTCGGACTGGCAGGACATCATCGAGAAGAACAACGACCGCATCGAGTTCGGCGGGAACAGCGGTGACGCGACCGATGACCTCTGGGCGACGGTCTACAACCCCTCCGGCGGCAAGGTGTGCGGCGGCAACATGTACGCCACCGAGGTCATGACCGTCGGCGCCTGGAACCAGGTCATGTACACGTACTCCGCGGAATCCGGGAACGAACGGCTACGGGTCAACGGGACGGTCGTCGACTCCGCGTCCGGCTGCACCGACAGCATCCGCACATCGACCGCGGACCTCCGCCTCGCCCGCCACGCCCAGGACTACGTCCTCGACGAGGTCCAGCTCTATCCCATCGAGCTCCGCTGACCCATCAACTCATTTAAGCGGACGGCTCCTGTAAAGAGGTATGCGCCGCGGTATCACGCCCGTCGTGGCCATCGTCCTGCTGCTCATGATGACCGTCGCCGCATCGGGCGGCGCCTACGCCTGGATCAGTTCGACGACGGAGCAGGCACAGGACGAGGCGTCGCGATCACTGGCCACACACCTCGACGTGCGCGAGTCCCGGTGCGCCGGCACACGGGCTGTCGTCGGCATCAAGAACAACGGCGACCGCACGCTTGCGGACGACACCGTCACCGCCTACCTGTCCGCGGACAGCGATCTGGTGGCGACCCGGGAGAAGAACGTGTCCGATGCGGCGGTGCTCCAGCCTGGCGGCTTCACCACGCTCTACCTCTCCTTCACCGCGGTCATGGACGCGGGCCGCACCTACACGGTCGAGGTCCGGTTCCCGGACAGCGACGCGGCGGTCACGGCCACCTGCGACGCCGGCTCGACCGGCCTGGTCAACTACTGGAGCTTCGACGAGGACGACCGGGACGCTGACACCGGCCCCTACCACGATCTGGTGCAGGGCAACGATGCCTTCCTCAGCGACGAGAACACGAGCAACGGCGACGGCGACTCCCCGGCCACGCTCACGACCGGCATCATCGGCGACGCACTGCTCCACGACGGCATCGACGACGCGACCCACCTGCCCATCACCATCAACGACTTCGATACGCGGGAGGGCCCCATCACCCTGTCGGCCTGGGTGAAGCCGGTCACGATGCCGGCGGAGACATCGGTCGTGGTCGGGGACGGCTGGGGCTGGGAGATCGGGTTCACCGCGAACAGTGTCCAGCAGATATACGCCCGGACCCAGGGAACGTACGGCGCCACCCCGGTCTCGACCGGCGAGTGGTACATGCTCACGATCACGCACGACCACGGTCCCGACCCGTCCGACCTGACCGACACGACCGCCAAGTTTTACGTGAACGACACGCTCCAGGCGACCGTGACCCGGGACGTTTCCTCCGGATCGGACTACATCGAAGGAACCTACTACATCGGCGGCGATGGCGGTTCTCCGACCATCCCGGATGAGTTCTTCAACGGGGTCGTGGACGAGGTCCGCATCTTCGACCGGCCCATCAGCGAGCGTGCCGTCACCGAGCTGTACGAGGCCG
This sequence comes from uncultured archaeon, assembly GCA_964575915.1. Classification (GTDB taxonomy): domain Archaea; phylum Nanohalarchaeota; class Nanosalinia; order Nanosalinales; family Nanohalalkaliarchaeaceae; genus CAZNTD01. The sequence continues at coordinate 12,815 of CAZNTD010000003.1, forward strand.
GCCGCTAGTCCTGGAACAGCCCGTCCATGTCCATCCACGAGACCTGTGATTCAGCCGCGACGTGCCAGGCGACCGCGACGGCCTCCGCGGCCTCCTGCTTGCTCGCCCCTTCGTTCTGCGCCTGGGTCACGTGCGCCTCGGTGCAGTGCTCGCACCGCGACACGACCGAGACCCCGATGCCGACGAGTTCCGCGACGCGTTCCGCCAGCGGTCCCTCGTCGAAGATGGCGGTGTGGAACTCCCCGAACGCCCTGGACGCGTCCGGCAGCATCCGCTTGTACCATGCGTGGTCCAGCAGTTCCTCGTATTTCTCCTCCATCCAGTATATCTGGGTGGAGCCGGTGGTGAGCCACGCCACCCCGAGCGCCCCGGCGATCTGCTCGTCCGACGCGCCGTGCTCCCGTGCCCGTTCCACGTGCCGCTCCACGCTCTCCTCGCTCCGCATGACGCACGCGGTCGCGATGGCGACGAGCTCCTTCTCCACCCGGTCCAGGTCGCCCTCCTCGTACACCTGCTTCTCGAAGATGTCGAACGAGTCGCGCGCCTTCGGCAGGTGGTCGTCGAGCCAGTCCATGCCAGAACGGTTCCCGCGCCGGCATTAATAGGTTCCGGTCAGTCCCGCGGCGGGTTGTACTTGTGGATGGCCCGTCCTACCGCGTCCTCGCACGCCTCCTTGAACGCTTCCGACAGGGTCGGATGGGCGTGGACGGTCGCGGCGATGTCCTCCACCACCGCGCCCATCTCGAGCGCGAGCGTGGCCTCCGCCACGAGTTCGGAGACGCGCGGCCCCACCATCTCCGCCCCGAGCAGCGCCCCGCTTTCCGCATCCGTCACCACGCGCACGAAGCCGTCGTCCCGCGCCAGGGTCGCGGCACGGCCGGACGCCCCGAACGCGAACTTGCCCACGGATACCTCGAACCCGGAATCCTCCGCCTCCGCCCGGCTCATCCCGACGGTCGCCACCTCCGGGTCGGTGTAGATGACCGCGGGGACCACGAAGTCGGCCGCCGTCGACTCACCGGCGATGGCTCCCGCCGCCACCGCACCCTCCTGGTATCCCTTGTGCGCCAGCATCGGCTCGCCCGCGATGTCACCGACCGCGTAGATCCCCTCGGCGGCTTTCATCTGCTCGTCCGTCTCCACGAACCCGTCGTCGTCCAGCTCCGCACCGGTGTTCTCCAGCCCGACATCGTCCGTGTTCGGTTCCCGTCCGACGGCAACGAGCACCGCGTCCGCCTCCACCGTCTCGTCGCCGAGCGTGACGGTCGCTGTCCCGTCCGCCACGGCCACGTCGTCAGCGGTGGTGCCTGCCCGGATATCCATCCCGAGATCCTCCGCCCGCGTCTCCACCGGTGTCACGAGGTCGGCGGGCAGGTGCGGCAGGATGCGCTCCCCGGCCTCGACCACGGTCACGTCGCTCCCGAGTTTCTGGTACACCATCCCGAGTTCCATCCCGATGTAGCCGCCGCCGATGACGACCATCCGGTCCGGGACCTCGTCCAGCTCCAGCGCCTCGGCCGAGGTGATGACGGTCTCGCCGTCGATGTCGATGCCGGGGATCTCGACGATGGACGAGCCGGTGGCGACGATGCAGTCGTCGAACGACACGGTCTCCGAGCCGTCGGACCCGTCCACGTGCGCCTCGCCAGGCCCCTTCAGGTACGCGTCTCCCTTCACGACCGTGACACCGTACCGCTCCTCCAGCATCTTCACCCCGGACGTCAGCTTGTCGACGACCTGCTGCCGCCACTCCTGCAACGTATCCATATCCAGCTCCGGCTCCGCCGAGATGCCGATATCCGCGCTGTTCCCGGCCTCGTGGAACAGGTCGCTCGCGTGGATGACCGCCTTCGATGGGATGCAGCCCTCGTTGAGACAGACCCCTCCGAGCGATGCGCGCCGGTCGACCAGCGTCACGTCCAGCCCGTGCTGCGCGGCCCGGATGGCGGCAAGGTATCCGGCCGGCCCGGCCCCGATGACCAGCAGGCCGGTCTCCGTCTCCATATCTCCGACGACCATATCGGGTCACTCGTCGATGAGAAGCAGGTCGGGGTCTTCCAGGTGCGTCACCAGCTCGTTGAGGAACTGCGCCGCGTACGCCCCGTCGACCACCCGGTGGTCGAACGTCAGCGACAGCGGCAGCACCTTCCGCACCGTCACCTCGCCATCGACGACGACCGGCTTCTCCTCGATGACGCCGGTGCCGAGGATACCGACCTCGGGATAGTTGAGGATGGGTGTGCCGTACGACCCGCCGATGGATCCCCAGTTGGTGATGGTGAACGTGCCGCCCTTCATCTCCTCCAGCGACAGTTCCCGGTCGCGCGCCTTCTCGGCCAGCGTGTTGATATCGCGCGCCAGCTCCAGGATGCTCTTGTCGTCCGCGTCCTTGATGGTCGGGACGAGCAGGCCGTCGTCGGTCGCGACCGCGACCCCGATGTTGTGGTAGTGTTTCTTCACGACTTCGCCGGTGGTCTCGTCGAGCGACGCGTTGAGCAGCGGGTAGTCCTTCAGCGCGGAGATGACCGCCTTCATGATGAACGGCATGAACGTGAGGTGGACGCCCTTCTGCTCGGCCACCCCCTTCTCCTTCGCCCGGAGCTCCCACAGGTCGGTCACGTCGGCCTCGTCCATCGAGGTGACGTGCGGTGCGGTGTACTTCGACCGCTCCATCTGCCGGGCGATGGCCCGCCGGGTGCCGGACAGCTCCTCGCGCTCCACCTCGCCCCACTGCGCGAAGTCGTACGTCTTCGGTTCGAACCGGCGGCCGGAGGAGCCGAACGTCTCTCCCAGCGCCCCGGGCTGCCGGGCCTCCGCGACCGGTTCCCGTGTCTCCGCAGGCTCCCCGGCTGCGTCCCCGCCCGCCTCCGGTTCCGCTGCGGCTTCCGGCTCCGCCCCGGCCGCGGCCTCGACGTCCGCCTTCGTCACGCGGCCGCCCGGGCCGCCGCCCTCGAGGGTGGTGATGTCGACATCCTTCTCCCGGGCGAGCCGCCGGGTGGACGGGGCGGCGAGCACCTTCCCGCCGGCCTCCGGTGCGGCCGCCTCCTCCGCCCCGGTGTCGGCCGCTCCCGTGCCGCCCGCGATAGCCGCCTTCACGTCGGACACGGTGACGGCGCCGTCCGGGCCGCTTCCGGTGACGGAGGCGAGGTCGACGTCCTCGTCCAGCGCCAGTTTCCGGGCGGCCGGGACCGCCAGCACGTCCCCCGACGGTTCCACGGCCTCCTCCTGCCGGTCCGCCTCCCGGCTCTCCGTCTCCTCCCTGTCCGCGGCTTCCGGCTGTTCATCCTCGGACAGCGTCCCGACGATGGCAGTACTCTCCGGCACGTCCTCGGCGGCGACCCGGTCCTCCAGCCAGGAGATGAGCGTCTTCCGTTCCTGCCCGTCCTGCTCCGCGGCCAGCACCGCCACCGGGTCGAGGTCGTCCCGCTCCACCCGGTGTTTCACCTCGTCCACCGTGTGGTCCGCGACCAGTTCCGCCATCTCCTCGTCCACCGCAGGTTCCGACTCCTCCGGTTCCGCTTCGGCAGTCGCCTCCGCTGATTCGTCCGCTTCGGTATCCATATCCGCCTCGTCTTCCCCCGATCCGTCCTGTGCTGGCGCCTCCGCGGCTCCGCCCTCGTCGTCGATGACCACGATGACATCGCCGACGTTGATGAGGGCGCCTTCCTCCGCCCGCAACTCCGTGATGGTGCCGTCCGTCGGCGAGGGGACCTCGACCACGGCCTTGTCGGTCTCGACCTCGGCCAGAGACTCGTCCTCCTCGACCGAGTCACCCACCTCCACGAGCCATTTCAGCAGCGTCCCCTCCGTCACCCCCTCCCCGACGTCCGGGAACGTGAACTCCACGACCATCAGTACGATAGCACCTCCTCGATGCCGGTCCGGATGCGGTCCTCGCCGGGCATGTACGCCTCCTCCCGCGCGAACAGCGGGTACGGCACGTCGAACCCGGTGACCCGTTCGACGGGCGCCTCGAGATGGAGCAGCGCCTCGTCGTTGATGCGCGCGGTGATCTCGGATGCGGTCCCGAAACTTCGGGATGCCTCCTGCACCACGCAGCACCGCCCGGTCTTCTTCACCGAGTCGATGATGGTGTCGGAGTCCATGGGGCTGATGGTGCGAAGGTCGATGAGTTCGATGTCCGCGTCCATATCCGCGACCACCTGCTTCGTCCGGTGGAACATGGCGCCCCAGGAGACGACGGTCAGGTCGCTTCCCTCCTCCACCACGTTCGCCTCCCGGAGCGGCTCGGTGTGCTCGCCCTCGGGGACCTCCTCCCGGAACGCGCGGTAGATCTTCTTCGGCTCCAGGAAGACGGTCGGGTCCGGGCTGCGGATGGCGCTGGTCAGCAATCCTTTCGCATCGGACGGGTTCGAGGGGATGACCACCTGCAGCCCGCCGATGTGGCCGTAGCCGGCCTCGAAGCTTTCCGAGTGGTGTTCCAGCGCGTGGATGCCGCCGCCGTACGGCGCCCGCACGGTCACGTTGCATTCGTACCCGCCGCGGCTCCGGGCGCGGAGCCGGGCGACGTGCTGCTGCAACTGGTGGAACCCCTGCGGGATGAACCCGGAGAACTGGATCTCCACGACCGGCTTCATGCCGTACGCGGCCATGCCGACGCTGGTCCCGATGATGCCGGCCTCCGCGAGCGGCGAGTCGTACACCTGGCCGGGATACTCGTCGAGGAGTCCCTTGGTGGCGCGGAACACGCCGCCGTCCACCCCGACATCCTCGCCGTAGATGATGACCGTGTCGTCCCGCGCCATCTCCTCGTGCAGCGCCTGGTTCACCGCCTCCACGAGGTTCAGTTCGTCGGCCATCAGGCGTCACCTCCTCCCTGCTCGGCCAGGAACGCCTGCTTCTGCCGCTCCAGTTCGGGCGGCATCTCGGCGAACACGTGGTCGAACATATCGGCCGGGTCGACCGCCTCCTCGCCCTCCTTCGCCGTCTCTATCTCCGATACCAGTTCGTCCTCGATATCGTCCCCGATATCCGCGATTGTCTCCTCGTCGAGCACGCCCTTATCCGCCAGATACGTCTCGAACCGGTCGATGGGGTCCTTCTCCTTCCATTCCTCGGTCTCCGACTCGTCCCGGTACACCTTGGGGTCGTCGGACGTGGTGTGCATGGACCGGCGGTAGGTGACCGCCTCGATCAGGGTCGGTTCCCCGTTCCGCGCCTTCTCCAGCGCCTCCTGCGTCGCCTTGTACACCGCGAGCACGTCGTTGCCGTCCACCTGGAGGTGGTCGATGCCGGCGGCGATGGCCTTCTGCGCCAGCGTCTCCGCGTTCGTCTGGTGCTCCCGTGGCACGGAGATGGCCCACTGGTTGTTCTGGCAGAGGAAGACGGTGTGGGCGTCGAACACGCCGGCGAAGTTCATCGCCTCGTAGGCGTCGCCCTCGCTGGTCGCGCCGTCACCGAAGTAGACCAGCGCCGCACCATCGTCACCGTTCACCTCCTGCGCCCAGCCGATGCCGGCCGCGTGTAACGTCTGTGAGCCGACCGGGATGCTGGGCGGCATGGTCGTGCCGGAGTCCTCGCCGGACTCCTCCATCCCCATGGCGTACCACAGCAACCTGTGCATCGGGGTGCCGCGCGCCAGGAAGGCGGGCTGCTCCCGGAAACTTGGGACCATCCAGTCGTCCTCGTGGAGCGCGATGGCGCTGCCGACCTGCGCGGCCTCCTGGCCGATGGCCGGGGCGTACGTCCCGATCTCCCCGCGCCGCTGCAGGGCGATGGCCTTCTCGTCCAGTCTGCGGGACCGCCGCATCACCCTGTACATCTCGAGCAGGGTCTCGTCGTCGAGGTCCGGCTCAAGGTCCTCGTCCACGGTGCCATCGGGCGCAAGGATCTCGAGTTTCTCGACGTCGAAGGAGGCGACGGTCTCTCTCGGCATACCTCTGCCTTCGCGACGCGTCCATTTAAATCTGATTGTGGGGCCTGTTCCGCACCGGTCAAACCCGTTCCACACCGGCCCACGGCGGAAGTCAGTTCCACGTGTCGGAACTGCTTTAAGGATTGCAATCTTTCCCCATCCATGGAACAGGTCGTGGTGGAGCCGGACCTCGATGAGGCGGTCGCACTGCTGGACGATGCGCTGCGCCGCGACGTCACCGTCCAGGTCAACGGGCTCTGCCGGGTCTCCTACCAGGGCCGTGCCAAGTCGAAACTGGACCATGGCGAGCGCATCGTCATCAAGAAGCAGGACTCCGCCCTCCTCGTCCACGGCCCGGACAACTACCAGCCGAAGAACTGGCAGCCCGAGGTCGACGCATGGGACGTCTCCCGCGACGGCGACGTCCTCGTCCTCGTCGCCCGCCGCACCGGTCCGGACGAACGGGTGGAGATCCGGTTCGAGTCCATCGCGCTCATCACCATCGCACAGCTCGTGGACCGGTCCGAACTCCAGGTGCGCGGCCACGAGGTCGACATCCACGAGGCCATCGAGGACGACCCGGGCATCGTCGAGGACGGCCTCACCGTCATCGAACGCGAGAAGAAGACCCCGGCCGGCTACATCGACGTCTTCTGCCGGGACGCGGCCGGCGACTACGTCGTCATCGAGGTCAAGCGCAACCCGGACCACAACACCGTCCTCCAGTTGCAGCGGTACGTGGACGAGATCGTGGACGAGTTCGCCGGGTACGACGGCGACGTCCGCGGCATCCTCGTCGCCCCGAAGATGACCGACCCCGTCCTCGACTACCTCGAGGAGCGGGACCTCGAGTTCGTCGAGGTCGCGATGGAGGACGTCATCGCATCCTACGACGCGCTCGACACGCAGAAGGGCCTTGACACGTTCACGTCCTGACCTAGAACTCGACCGTCTCCCGGATAGCCTGCTCGATGCGCGGTGCATCCGGCAGGTAGTCCTGCTCCAGCTTGTACAGCGGGAACACCACGTCCGCCCCGGTCACCCGGCGGATGGGCGACTCCAGGTAGAGGATGTCGTCCTCCGCCACCGTCGCCGCGATCTCCGCACCGACCCCGCACGTCTTCGGGGCCTCGTGGACGATGACCAGCCGTCCCGTCTTCTCCACCGACCCCTTCACGGTCTCCCAGTCGATGGGCGAGATGCTGCGCAGGTCGATGACCTCCACCGACGCGTCCACGTTCTCCGCGGCCTCCAGCGTCGGCCGCATCATCGCCCCCCACGACACCACGGTCACGTCCTCACCCTCCTCCCGAACCGCCGCGCTGCCGAGGTCCACGGTGTGCTCACCCTCCGGCACCTCCCCGTCGAACGCCCGGTATATCCGCTTCGGCTCCCAGAAGCACACCGGGTCGTCGCTCCGGATCGCGCTCGATAACAGCCCCTTCGCATCGCCTGGAGTGGACGGGATGACCACCTTGACACCGGGCGTGTGCGCGTACAGCGCCTCCGTGCTCTCGGAGTGGTGCTCCGGCGCGTGGATGCCGCCGCCGTACGGCGCCCGGATGACCATCGGCGCGGTGTAGGCGCCGCGGCTCCGGTTCCGGATGCGGGAGACGTGGGAGATGACCTGGTCGAACGCGGGATAGGTGAACCCCATGAACTGGATCTCCGCGACCGGCCGGAAGCCGCGCACCGCCAGCCCGAACGCGGTCCCGACGATGCCCGACTCCGACAGGGGCGTGTCGATGACCCGGTCCTCCCCGTACTCGTCCAGCAGCCCTTCCGTCGCGCGGAACACGCCGCCGTCCACCCCCACGTCCTCACCCATGACCAGCACCGACTCGTCGCGCACCATCTCCGTCTTCATCGCATCCCGGACGGCCTCGACCAGGTTCATCTCACTCACCGTCCTCACCCCCGTCCTGCTGCGCGTCCCGCATCTCCTCCAACTGCCGCTCCAGCCGGGGCGGCATCTCGCTATACATATCCTCGAACATGGCCGACACGTCCGGGTCCGCGATGGCCTCCGCCGCGTCCACCGCGTCCGACACCGCCGCCTCGACCTCCTCCTGCATCTCCTGCTTCGTCCCGTCGTCCAGCACACCTTCCTCCCGGAGATACGTCTCGAACCGGTCGATGGGATCCTTCTCCCGCCACGCCTCGACCTCCTCCTCGTCCCGGTACCGCGACGCGTCGTCCGCCGTGGTGTGGTCGCTCAGCCGGTACGTGTACGCCTCGATGAGCACCGGTTCGCCCTGCCGCGCCGTCTCCACTGCCTCCCGCGTCGCCGCGATCATCGCCAGGACATCGTTCCCGTCCACCTGGATGCCGTCGAACCCGTACGCCACCGACTTCTGCGCCAGCGTCCCCGCCGCGGTCTGGTCCCTCCGCGGCACCGAGATGGCGTACTGGTTGTTCTGGCAGACGAACACGGCCGGCAGGCCGAACGCCCCGGCGAAGTTCATCCCCTCGTGGAAGTCGCCCTCCGAGGTCGCGCCGTCACCGAAGTAGGCGAGCGTGACCGCGCCGTCGTCCTTCAGCTTCGACCCCCAGGCGATCCCCGCGGCGTGCGGCACCTGGCTTCCCACCGGGATGGACACGGTGAAGTCGTTGTGGTCCTCCGGCACCTGCATGCCGCGCTCATCGCCCTGCCAGTAGACGATGAGGTCGGACAGGTCCAGGCCGCGCGCAACCCATGCCGCCAGTTCCCGGAACGCCGGGACCACCCAGTCGCCGTCCTGGAGCGCGAAGACGGAGCCGATCTGCGCCGCTTCCTGCCCGCGGCACGACGCGTACGTCCCCAGCCGTCCCTGCCGCTGCATCTTCAGCATCTTCTCGTCCGCCCGCTTCGCCAGCAGCATGTCCCGGTAGATGTCCAGCAGATCCTCGTCCGACAGGTCCGGCACCCGGTCCTCGTCGACGACCTGCCCGTCCGCGTCGAGCACCTGGAACATCTCGACGTCGGGCTCGGTGATCGTCTCCCTCATGCACCGAACCTCCGTCCGGCCGGCATATAAAACTACCGTGCCAAGTGTGGGACATGCTCTACCTCGTCGTCATCGGCACGGTGCGGAACGGCCGGCGGTCCATCCATCCGGCCCGGGAGGTCGTCGCCCGGCTGGAGTCCCGCGGCCACGACGTCACGTTCTTCGACATGGCCGAGAAGGACATCCCGCTTCTCGAGACCCGGACGTACACCGATCCCGGCGAACCGGCGGAGGACGTGCAGGAGTTCTCCCGGCTCGTCGAGGAGTGCGACGGTCTCGTCATCGTCTCGCCCGAGTACAACCACACCATCCCCGGCGCGCTGAAGAACCTCATCGACCACTGCTACCCGGAGTACGAGGACGTGCCGTTCTCGTTCGTCACGGTATCCGCCGGCGGGTTCGGCGGCGTCCGGCTGGCCGACGACCTCCGGCAACTCGCGGTCACGCTCAACGCCTGGCCCGGCCCGTCCCTCCCGGTCTCGAACGTTGGCGACGTGTTCTCCGACGACGGCGATCTCGTAGACGACCAGTACGACGACCGGTTCGACTCGTTCCTCGACCGGGTGGAGGAGCACACGGAACGGTTCGCCGCCCGGGACTGACCCGGTCCATTCTTTAACCCTCCTGCGCATATACGTCGCATGCGACGCGGTGTGACCCCGGTCGTGGCCGTGGCCATCCTGATGGGGATGGCGGTGGTCGCTGCCGGTGGCGCCTACACCTGGGTCACGATGATCCAGCAGGACACGCTGGACGACGCCTCCGAACAGGTGCAGTACGACCTGTCCGTCCGCGACATCACCTGCCGCAACGACCGCATCGACATCACCCTCGACAACACCGGTGGCCGTGACCTGACCGGCGCCGCGATCAGCGCCTACCTCTCCCACGGCGGCGACCTCCTGGCCGACAACGACACCGACCTGTCCGGCAAGGCCTTCCTCGGGGCGAACGGTGTCGACACCGCCACGTTCACGTTCCCCGTGGTCATGGCCAAGAACGAGCGGTACACGCTCGACATCGCGTTCACCCGCGACGACTACACGTTCTCCACCATGTGCACCGCCGACGGCGGGTTCGTCCACGGGACGCAGTACGGCCGCGAGATCACCGTGTCGAACACGCACGCCGGGGATCTCGACGGCTTCCCGGCATCGGTCACGCTCGACACCGCCACCCTCATCTCGAACGGGAAGATGCAGACGGGCTGCGCCGACATCCGGGTCGAGGAGGACGGCGACCCGGTGCCGTACAATGTCACCGGGTGCAACACCGCCTCGACCGAGATCCACTTCGCCACCGACATCGCCGCATCGGCCACCGAGAGCGATGTCTACCTCTATTACGGCGATGACGACCTCGCCGACGCCCAGCAGCGCATCCCGTCCCGCATCCGCAACGGCGACTTCGCGGACGACTCCTGGGCAGGATGGAGCACCGCCCCCGCGACCCCCGGCGGGACAAGCGAGTTCTGGCTCGACGGCTTCCCGGACACCGGCTCCTGCACCACCCCCACCGATCCGCACCAGAACCCGTGCGACCGGCCCGCCGCGACCATCGACGTCCTGTCCAGCGGCTCCGGCGACGCGGTGTGCTCCCCCGGTTCGGGCTGCCCCACCCCGGTCCTCGGTGACGGCACACTCACGCTCGACTCCGGTGCGGACGGCAGTGGGTACAACGGCAACATCCGGTCCGACCCCTACACCGTCCCCGGTGAGGTCCATGTCCACTGGTGGCACAACCTCCAGGGCCGCAGCGCGGACGGCGGCCGGTACGTCGGGTCCGAACGGTTCTACGGGACCGCCGATGCGTACAGCTACAGCGAGGGAGAAGGGGTGATGTGGGCGCTCGTCCACGACGCCGACGCGGACAGCTCGTTCAGCACCGCCGACCGCGTCATCGACAACCGTACCTGGGGCGGGAACAACAACGGTAACACGCACGATATCGCCGAGGAGAAGGTGCTGGACGTCTCATCATACGCAGGGGAAGACATCCGCGTCTACCTCGAATCCAACCATGGCGGTGGTGGCGATGACAGTCTCATCCAGGTCGACGACCTGTACTGGAGCGATTCCGGCGGAACCGAGATAACCCTGTCGACCTCGCTCGGCGGCGAACTGGACCGACCGTGACCGGCCCGTCGCTCGCGCTCCCGTCACCGTTTTATACCGTGACCGCGCATCCGTGCGCATGCAGGTCCAGGACCCCATCCACGGCTACATCCATCTCACCGACCTGGAGGAGGCCATCCTGGACACGCCCGAGATGCAGCGGCTCCGCCGCGTGAAGCAGCTCGGGTTCTCCAGCCTCGTCTACCCGTCCGCGACCCACAGCCGGTTCGAGCATTCGCTCGGCGCGATGCACCTCGCCGGCGGGTTCGCCGACGCGCTGGACGTGGACGACGACCGGCGGCAGGAACTCCGGCTCGCCGCCCTCTGCCACGACCTGGGTCACGGCCCGTTCAGCCACGTGACCGACACCGTCTTCCACGAGGCCGGGACCGCACACGAGACGTTCTCGAAGCGGAAGGTGAAGGCCTCCCCCATCGTCGACATCCTCGCGGACCACGGCGTCGACCCGGACGCGGTCTGCGCGCTCATCGACGGCAAGGGGACGCTTGGCAGCATCATCGCCGGCCACATCGACGTCGACCGGATGGACTACCTGATGCGCGACGCGCACTACACCGGGGTCGCCTACGGCACCATCGACGCCGACACCATCATCCGCGCCGCCCGCATCCAGGATGACCGGCTCGTGTTCGACGCCGCGTACATCACCGCGCTCGAATCGCTTCTCACCGCTCGCTACCTGATGATGCCTACCGTCTACATGCACCGCGCGTCCCGCATCGCCGAACGGATGTTCCTCGCCGCGTACGACCGGTACGCCGCGGCGGAGAACGTGCAGGCATCCCGTCTCGCCGCGATGGACGATCCCGAACTGCTCTCCCGGATGCGGCAGTGCGCCGCCTCCGCCCCGATGATCCAGCGCGTGGAGAACCGGGACCTGTACAAGATAGCGGCCCGTCGCGGCCCGGAGGCGGACATCGATGCGCTCCGCGACCACGTCCGCGACGCCACCGGGCTCGGCCCGGACCAGGTGCTGGCTGACCGCATCGCCATGGGTGGCGGCGACCCGTACGACGTCCCGATACTCGCGGACGGTGACCGGACGGCGCTCGACGCTGTGTCCCCGCTCCCCGCCGCACTCCGGTCCGCCCTCGACGCGAACGCGGAGACCCGTCTCTACGTGCCGCGTGACGTGCAGGACGAGGCTCGGGACGCGCTCCCGTGACGGCCGCGGCACTGAAAAATGTTCCTGTCGTCCGTGATGGTATGGACCGCCAGCGCATCGTCCGCATCCTCTTCATATCCGTCCTCGTGGAGGTCATCGGGTTCGGCCTGGTCCTGCCCATCATCCCGCTCCTGTTCACCGACCCCGCCTCCACGTTCTTCATCCTGCCGGACGCATACTCGCTGCAGACCGGGTACATCCTCCTCGGCCTGCTCATCGCCGCCTACCCGGTCGGCCAGTTCATCGCCACCCCCATCCTCGGACAGTTCTCCGACCGGCACGGCCGCCGCTCCATGCTCATCCTCTCCATCCTCGGCACCGTCATCGCCAACCTCGTGTTCGCGGCCGGCATCGTCTGGGGGAACATCCCGCTCCTCTTCCTCTCCCGGTTCGTCAACGGCCTGACCGGTGGAAACATATCCATCGTCCAGGCCGCCATCGCCGACATCACGCCGGGCGGGGAGCGGGCAGCGAACTTCGGGAAGATCGGGGCGGCGTTCGGCCTCGGGTTCATCATCGGCCCGTTCCTCGGTGGCATCCTGTCCAGCACCGCCATCCACCCGCTCTTCACCGCCGCCACGCCGTTCCTGTTCGCGGCCGTGCTGTCGGCGCTCAGCATGCTGTTCGTCTACCTCGCGCTTCCCGAGACCGCGCCCATGACCGGGCCGGGCGGCATCGACTGGCTCCAGTCCGTGCACAACGTCCGCAGCGCGTTCGACCGGCCGGACCGCCGCCACCTCTTCGCGGTCAGCCTCCTCTACTTCTCCGGGTTCACGTTCTTCACGTCGTTCGTCCCGGTGTTCCTCAACGGCCGGTTCGGGTTCGACCAGTTCATGATCGGCAACTTCTTCCTGTTCGCCGGCATCTTCGTGCTCGTCGGCCAGCTGAAGGTGGTGCCGTACGTCTCCCACCGCTTCGCGGAATCCCGCGTCCTCCCGGTCGCGATGGTGCTCACCGGTACGTTCATCCTCGCGCAGTGGGCCGCCCCGACGCTCATCGTCCTCGCGCTCGCGGTCCCGCCGTTCGCGTTCAGCAACGCCGTCTCCCAGGTGTTCGTGACCACGCTCATCTCCCGCACCGCGTCGCAGGAGGAGCAGGGCGTCGTCCTCGGGGTCAACCAGTCGCTGCGCGCCGTCGGCCAGGCCATCCCCTCCGCACTGGCAGGGGCGACCGCCGCGCTCGCCGCCCCGTCCACCCCGCTCCTCGTCGCCGCTCTCATCATCATCGGCACCGGCATCGGCTACACCCTGGTCCGGAAGAGCCAGGGATAGAGACCTCCGGGGGAGATGGCTCTGGAGCACAACCGGGGTCTCGCTGAACCGTGTGAGGCGTGATGATACGATATGCGGCGTCGGAAGATCCGGTATGGCAGGGCCCGGAATCGAACCGGGGGCCGAGGCTCCCAAAGCCCCGATGTTACCGCTACACCACCCCGCCACGTGCCGGGACGGCCAGGACGCCCCGCGTCCCGCACAGCCCTGTTCAGATTTATATAAACTGGTCACCATATACGGCCCATGGACCGTGTGAAACCGGTGCTCGTGCTCGCCGCGCTCATCCTTCTCGTCCCGGCTGCCGGCGCGCTCGAGGTCACGGTCGACACGGGTGACGCCTCGGTCACGCCCGGCTCGGGCGAGGCGGCAACGTTCGACATCGCCGTGACCAACACCGGTGACACGACGCAGGAGTACCGGCTCAACTACAACGGCGCCGGGAACAGCGGCTGGTACTTCCTCGACACCTACTCGATGACGCTCGCACCCGGCGAGACCGGGAACGCCACCCTCTACATCGAACCGGACGCGGAGGCGGTCGCCGGCAACTACGGCGTCATCATCACGGCCAGCGCGGATGACGGGACGTCCGTGGAGAAGCGGCCATCCTACCGCATCGTCCGCGACCGCGATATCATCATAACCGGGATAACCACCGCCTCGTCCACATACCAGCCCGGGGATGCGTTCAACGTGACCGCCGATATCAAGAACGTCCGGAACCGCGAGCTGTCCCGGAACGCGTACCAGGTCGCGTTCACCTTCGGGGAGGAGACCCGGACCGTCCCCGTCCCTGGACTCATCGCCTCCGAGCCGGAGCGGCTCACCGCGACGTTCGCCACGCCGCGCCACGAGAGCGGGGTGATGTCCATCGACGTGGCCGTCCATGAACTGGGCGGGGCCACGCAGGACACCGCCTCCGCCCAGATCCAGGTGGCGGACGCGGAGAACATCGAGCAGGACCGCCGGGACGAGTTCATGCTCGTCACCTCCGAGACGACCATCGCGGTCAACAACACCGGAAACACCGCGTCGAACGGGACGACGGTCACCGCCCGGCTCCCCGCGTACGCCGGCCTGTTCACCTCGTTCGACCCCGACCCGGCCACCTCCGCGCGGCAGGGCGGTGAGACCGTCTACACGTGGGACCTCGGCTCGGTCGCGCCCGGCACCGCCCAGACGGTCTCCTACCGCATCAACTGGTGGGCGCCCGGCCTGTTCGCCCTGCTGCTCATCCTCGCCGCCGGGCTGGGCGTCCGCCAGTACCGCAGCCCCCGCGTCGCCAAGACCGCGGTGCGGCGGGACGGCACCACGGCGGTCCACCTCCGCGTGGCCAACCGGTCCGGCTCCGAGCTCCGGAACGTCACCGTGACGGACACCGTGCCGAGCATCGCGTCGCTCATCCAGAAGTTCGATGCGTCGCCGCCGGAGACCATCCGCCGCAGCGACGACGAGACCGAGATCGAGTGGCAGCTCGGCCGCCTCGCACCGGGCGAGGAACGCATCCTCACCTACGAGATCTCCCCGCAGGTCGCCGTTGAGGGGTCGGTCACCCTCCCGTCCGCCGCGCTCCGGTACGAGGCCGGCGGGGATGAGTCGCAGCGCAGCTCGTCCCGGGCCAGCGCCGATTTCTCCTGACCGCGCCACCGACCGTGCAAGGTTTAAATATTTGGGCAGCACCCTGCTATACGCTCCGTCCCCGCTGAGCACCGGAGTGTCCGTCGCACCCTGCGACACCACATCCCGCCTTAGCTCAGCCTGGCAGAGCGTCCGCCTGTAGATCCAGCCGGATGCGATCCATTGCAGCCAGCGGATGGCCCCCCGTTCAAATCGGGGAGGCGGGACTCTTCCTGTTCCATATCCGATTTGATACGGAGAAGAAAATCTCTGATTTTCTGGTTCAAATCGGGGAGGCGGGACTCTTCCTGTTCTCCTGATCCGCACAGGTCGGTCACCCGCCGGTCCTGCTGGGCCCGGTATCCTCCGTCTAATCAGCCGTTCACGCCGCCCGTGCGAGGTCGGACGATGCGAAAGGTTTATGTAGCCGGCACGCCCCGTCTGGAGGTATGGCGCTCTCGGACTCCGTCTATCTCGGGGTGACGACGGTGCTGCTCGTCGTCTCCCTCATCGGCATCGCCCTGGTCTATCCTGCGCCCGGGGAGACGCCGGTGAACGCGACGGCCGACTACCGGTCCGACCTGTCCGGGGTCAGGTACACCGTCCCGCAGGACGCCCTGTGGACGCTCTGCCTCGGGACGGACTGCGTCCCCTCGGTCGACCGGCCGGACTACACGTCCGCCGCGGATGCCGACGCGTGGCTGGAGCGCGGTGACCCGGTCGTCGGGGTGACCCGCGGCTCCCGGGCGTACGCCTTCCCGGTCCGCATCCTCCGGTACCACGGCGTCGTCAACACCCATATCGCCGGCGAACCGGTCGCCGTCACCTACTCGCCGCACTCCGGCGTCCACCGCGTCTACTCCCGGGTGGTGGACGGCCGCGTCCTCACGTTCCACCACGACGGCACGCTGTACAACGGGAACATGGTGATGCGCGACCGGGAGACCGGGACGCTGTGGAGCCAGTTCACCGGTGAGGCCATCCGCGGCCCGTCGGTCCCGGCGACGCTCGACCCGGAACGGTCCCACGTCGCCCGGTGGAGCCTCTGGCAGCTCACGCACCCCGACACCGCGGTGCTTGATCGTCCATCCCTGCTGAACGCGTCCCGCTACGTCGATGATCCCTACGCCACCTACCGGCGCACCGACCGCACCCCGGTCGGGGGATGGGACGACGCGCTCCATCCAAAGGACCTGGTGTACGGGATCGAGTCCGGCGGTGACGCGGTGGCGTACCGGGACGTCCACGTCCGCGATCTCGAACTGGTGCAGGACGAGGTCGGGGACACCCCGGTCATGCTGGTGCAGGACGAGCAACGTGGCACCATCACCGCGTTCCGCCGCACCGTCGACGGCACCCCGGTCGATTTCATGCTGCGGAACGGCAGCCTCGTGGACACCGCCACCGGCAGCCGGTGGACGCTGGACGGCGAGGCGGTGGAGGGCCCCCTGGCAGGGACCACGCTCGTCCGGATGGACGCGGTCCGGTCGTACTGGTACACGTGGAACCTGTTCCACCCGGACACCGACATCTACCGGCCGTGACATGACCGGTAGGCTTTTCAACATCTCCGCCGCATCCCCGTCCATGCTCGCTCCCGGCGATGACGCCCCCGGGTTCACCGCACCGGACCAGGACGGCGACCCGGTCTCGCTCGCGGACATCCCCGGCCGCGTCATCCTCTACGTCTACCCGAAGGACGACACGCCGGGCTGCACCCGGGAAGCATGCGCGTTCCGCGACGCCATCGACCGGTTCGCCGACCGCGACATCACCGTCCTCGGTGTCAGCACCGACACCGTCGCGTCCCACGCCGCCTTCGCGGAGGACCACGACCTCCCGTTCCCGCTGCTCGCCGATCCGGACCGTGATGTCATCGACGCGTACGACGTCCCTGTCCGCAACGGCCACGCTGCCCGGGTCACCTACGTCATCGGCCCGGACCGCACCATCGAACGCGTCTACCCGGACGTCGACCCCGAAACCCACGTCGACACCATCCTCGCCGACCTGGAGGGCGCGTGATGGGCCGGTACAAGATCGTCTACGACCGCACCGGCTGCATCGGCGCCGGCACCTGCGAGGCGCTCGACCCGGCGGACTTCGTCCTGGTGGAGGACGGCCTCGCGGACCTGAAGGACGCGGACGAGGAGTCCGGCGGCATCTGGGAGAAGGAGATCCCGGATGAACGGAAGGACGACGCCCTCGAGGCCGCGAAGGGATGCCCGGTCAACGTCATCAAGATCGTCGACACCGAGACCGGCGAACAGGTCTACCCGTGACCATGACCACGTTCACCTGCGACATCTGTGGCGACGAGATGCTCTCCTTCGACTGCGAACTCATCTGCGACAACTGCGGCTACATCCGCGACTGCTCCGACCCGTGAAACCCGGGACGCCGGTCATTCCGCCGCGGCGACGAACTCGCGCAGCCGTTCCAGGCCGTCCACGATGCGTGGTCCCGGCCGGTTCAGCACGGTGTCGTCCACCACGTGCACCCTGTCCTCCTGCACCGCGGTGATATCCGCCCAGCCGTCCCGCTCCACCACCGCATCCGGACTGGCCGCATCGCCGTAGCCGCACGGGTGGAGGACGATGATCTCCGGGTCGAAGTCGCGGACCGCGTCCACGTCCACCTCCCGGCTCCGCTCCCCCTCGTCCAGGAACGGCTCACCGCCGGCCAGCTCCACGAGTCGCGGTACCCAGTTCCCGCTCGCCATCGGCGGCCGGTGCCACTCCTCGCAGTACACCCGTGTCCCGCCCTGTGCGGCGTGCTCCCGGAACCCGTCGTTCATCCCGTCCACGAGTTCACGCGCCGCCGCCATGCGCCCGGTCCACTCCCCGATGGCCTTGATGCTGTTGCAGACCTCGTGGAGGCGGACCGGTTTCACCTGCTTCACGTCCAGCCCCGCCTCCCGGCACCGGTCCACCGCGTCGTCCTGCAGCGCGTCCGACGCCAGCACCAGGTCCGGCTCGTGCTCCCGGACCGCGTCCACGTCCGGGTTCGTCCAGCCACCGACCGACGGGACGTCGTCCGCCGCCGGGGGATGGTCGCAGACCGCGGTCGTCGCCACCACCCGCTCGCCCGCCCCCAGCGCGTAGAGGATCTCCGTGTTGGACGGGGCGAGGGACACGATGCGCTCCGGCTCCATGTATCCCTCCACGCACGGAACCGTGAAAAAGCTATCCGACCACGCCCCCGCATGGACCGGTACCGCGCCATCATCGACGACCCGGACGCGTTCGCGGAGGCAGTCGCGCGGCCCGCGACCCCGGCGATCCGCCGCAACCCGCTGAAGGCCGGCGACGACTTCCAGGAGCGTCTCCAGCGTGTCTTCCCGGGTGCCGAGCCCGCGGGGTGGCACCCGGACGTCTTCCGGCTGCCCCGGAACGCGGAGCCGGGCAAGACGCTGCTGCACTGGCGCGGCGACTACTACGTCCAGGAGGAATCTGCCGCAGTGCCGGTGGCCGTCCTCGCACCGGGACCCGGCGAGCGGGTCCTCGACATGTGCGCCGCGCCGGGCGGCAAGACGACCCAGATCGCCGCCGCCCTCGACGGGGAGGGCGTGGTCGTGGCCAACGAGAAGAGCAGCAGGCGCATCCGCGGCCTCCACGCCAACGTCAACCGGACCGGCAGCACGACCGCCGTCGTCACGCACGGTGACGGCCGCAACATGACCGGGACGTACGACCGCATCCTCGTGGACGCGCCGTGCAGCGGCGAGGGAAACCGGGCGCGGCGGGACGGTGAACCGGCGGGCGACACGCAGATAGAACGGCTCGCGCAGGTGCAGCGCGACCTGTGCGACCGTGCTGCCACGCTCCTCGCACCGGGCGGCACGATGGTGTACAGCACGTGCACGTTCACCCCGCGCGAGAACGAGGCCGTCGTCCGGCACGTCCTCGACACCACCGACCTGGAGCTCTCCCGGGTCGCCCTCGACATCCCACACCGGCGCGGGGTGACAGCTTGGCAGGACGTAACGTACGGGAATCGGATGGTGCAGACGTTGCGCATCTACCCGCACCACCTCGACTCCGGGGGGATGTTCGTTGCACGGTTCACCCGGTGACGGCCGCGCCTACCTCGCCGACCGGTTCGGCATCGAGGAACTCCCGGGCGTCCTCGTCGAGCGGTCCGGCGACCTCTGGCTCACGTCCCGCGCGGCGGCCGATACCGACCTGGGTGCGGAGAGCACCGGGTTCCGCTGCCTCCGCGTGATGCGCACCCGGTACAAGCCGACCACCCATGCGCTCCAGGCGCTTGACGACCGCATCACTGAGAACCGGGCTGTCCTCGACCGCGACGACCTTCTCCGCCTCCTCGACGGTGCATCGCTGGACACGGACCTGCCGCACGGCTACGTCGCGCTCGTGTACGATGGCCGCGTCGTGGGGTGCGGCGAGGTGCAGGGCGGCATGCTGTCCTCCCGCATCGCGTCCGGCCGGGCGGAGGAGCTCGCCGCGTTCCTCGCCGCCCCGGGATGAGAACCGCTCAGTCCGCGCCGAGAGCCGAACTGATACCGTCCGCGTCGCTCACGTAGTGGGAGACGAACTCGATGCTGGAGTTCTGCGGCTCCCAGCCGATGGTGGCCACGTCGATGACGCTCCGACCGTCCGGCATGTCGAACACCGCCCGGACCGGCGACCGCGGGGCGACCCGCCGGGCCGGGAACGGCCGCGTCTCGATGTCGCCCTCCGCGAACGGGCTGTCCGGGTCCGCCGCCGCAGCGGTCACCTGGTCGTACACCGCGTCCGCGGCCAGGCCGTCCAGCGCGTCGTGCCCGAACGCCGGGTGGCCGGCCACGACCCGGTCGCCGTCCCGGACGGCCGGCACCGTCTCCTCCACGCCGTCGCTGGCCAGCATGTCCGCCGGGTCCTCACCGTCCTCCGCGACGCCGGCATGGATATCCCCCTTGCCCGGCTCCGCGATGAACGGGATGCGGTCCCGGTACGGGTGGACGGTGTGCACCGCCATCCCGCCGCTCTCGTCGATGTCCATGTCAAGCGCGTCCCGGATGGCGGGGTGGACGGTGAACGGTCCCTCGGCGAGGCCGCGCACCACCTTGTCCGTCACGTACCGGTTGCCGGCCGGCGCGTCGAGATCCGCGGTGTCCCGTTCGTAGTCCATGATGCCGGCGAGCTGGGACGGGTCGTACCGTCCGAGGTGGCGCGCATCGCCGTACAGCTCCGCGCCGCCCTGCCCGTGGTCGAGGACGATGGTCTCCCGCATGAAATGGGTGCCGTCGTCGTTCTCGGTGTCGACCAGGACGAAGTCGTACGCCGCCAGGTCGTCGTCCGCGTCGATCCCCCAGAGCATCCCGCCACCCATCTTGACGGCGGGGACGGAGCCGCCGGTGATATCGACCCGGTCCGCCCGCTCCGCGTCCCGGTAGCCGTCCACCCGTCGCATCGCGTCGTCGAACGCGTCCGGGTCGGCGATGTCCTGCGCGTCCTCCCGGTCGACGAGTTCCGCATCGCCCAGGTAGACGACCGTGTCCGGCCGGTACGTGTCGTCCGCCCGGAACCGGTCGGACTGTCGGTAGTCGTCCAGCAGGTCGTCGCCGGGCGCGGTCTCGGCCCACGCGTCCTCGAACACCCACACGTCGCTCATGTGCCACTCCCTGATGATGAAATCTTAAAACCTTTCGTGGCCGTCCGACACCCGCCGGGGGAGGTATTCATAAAGGTTGAGGTGAACGAGATGTCTGCTGGCGGCCAGAGCGGAGGGGCAACACCCGTACCCATTCCGAACACGGAAGTTAAGCCCTCCAGCGCCATCAGTAGTACTGCCGAGAGGCGGGAGCCTGGGGACGCTGCCAGCATCCTTTTCCTGTTCCTCCGCTCCACCGTCCCTGCATCCCTTCTACGTCCAGGACCGGAAGATATCGAAGATATCGAAGCCCGCGAGCGCCTCTCCGAGGATAGCGAACCCGATGACGACCGCGAACCCGATGATGATCATGGCGAGCAGCAGCGCAAGCAGTGGATGCCTGTCCGAGAACCCCATCTGGACGCCGCCTGTCCGCATGCACCTATCACCGCGCCCGTCCCTTTTATGCCCTGCGTATAACCTCGTTATATATTCATAAAGGTTGACCGCCCGGCCCCATGCATGTCCGACGACCTCCAGCAGCTCCACGAGGACCGGGAGAAGTTCGAGCACCGCAACCCGAAGCGGTCGGTCTTCGAGGCGCCGAAGGGGCTGAACGAGGACATCGTCCGCGCCATCTCGGCGGAGAAGGACGAGCCGGAGTGGATGCTGGAGAAACGGCTGGACGGGCTGCGGGAGTGGCAGAAGAAGCCGATGCCCGACTGGGAACTGTCCCCCGACCTCTCCGCCCTCGACATCGACGAGATCATCCCGTACCTCAAGGCCGACGACGCGAAGGCCAACGACTGGGACGACGTCCCCGAGGATATCAAGAACACGTTCGAGGCGCTGGAGATCCCCGAGGCCGAGCGGAAGTCCCTCGCGGGCACCGGCGCCCAGTACGAGTCCGAGGTCCACTACCAGCACCTCAAGGAGCGGTGGGAGGAGAAGGGCGTCATCTTCATGGACATGGACCAGGCCGTCCAGGAGCACCCCGACATCGTGAAGGAGCACTTCATGCGGAAGTGCATCCCCCCGGCCGACAACAAGTTCGCCGCCTTGCATGCCGCCATCTGGAGCGGCGGCTCGTTCGTCTACGTGCCTGAAGGCGTCGAGGTGGAGATGCCGCTCCAGGCCTACTTCCGGATGAACTCGCCGGCGATGGGCCAGTTCGAGCACACCCTCATCGTCGCGGAACCCGGCTCCCGCGTCCATTACATCGAGGGCTGCTCCGCGCCCCAGTACGCGGTACACAACCTCCACGCGGGCGGCGTCGAGGTGTTCGTCAAGGAGGACGCGCACGTGCAGTACTCCACCGTCCAGAACTGGTCGAAGAGCACGTTCAACCTCAACACGAAGCGCGCCATCGTCGATGCAGGCGGCACCATGGAGTGGGTGTCCGGATCGCTCGGCTCCCAGGTCACGATGCTCTATCCCTCCTCCTACCTCACCGGCGAGGAAGCGACCGCCAACCATATCACCATCGGCTTCGCGGGGGAGGGCCAGGACATCGATACGGGGGCCAAGGTCCACCACCTCGCCCCGCGGACGCACAGCACTGTGGAGTCCAAGTCCATCTCCCAGAACGGCGGCCGCTCCAACTACCGCGGGCTCGTCCGCGTCCACCGCGGCGCCACCGGCTCCTCGGTCAACGTCGACTGCGACGCGCTCATGTTCGACGACGACTCCCGGAGCGACACGATGCCGTTCGTCGAGGTGATGGAGAGCGACGTGGACGTGTCTCACGAGGGAACCGTCGGCAAGCTGAACGACGACGCCATCTACTACCTCATGAGCCGCGGCGTCGAGGAGGAGGACGCGGCGGAGATGATCATCCGCGGCTTCATCGAACCCATCGCCAAGGAGCTGCCGCTGGAGTACGCGGTCGAACTCAACCGCCTCATCCAGCTCGAGATGGAGGGGTCGCTGGGATGACGGATATCGATACGATCGAGCCGGACGGTCTGCCGGAGCCGGAGACCGTCCGGACCCCGGGCAAGACCTGGACCGAGTTCCCCGACGACCTGCCGGAGACCGGCACCGGCACCGTCGCAGTCCACGCCTCCGGCGACACCGAGGTGGCCCGTGCCGCACCCGGAGACCTGCCGGACTGGGCCGCGGACGCGTTCGGCACCATCGATCCGTCCACGGACCGCATCACCGGGAAGCACGCGGCAGCGCTCCACGAGGTCACCTGCATCCGCGTCCCGGCCGGTGCGGCCGAGGAGGTCGTGGTCGCGGCCGACGGCACCGCCGGCCTGTTCCCGCACCACGTCGTCGTGGTCGTCGAGGACGGCGCATCCGCCTCCCTGGTCGACCGGACCGGCGGCGACGCCGCGCTCGCGACCACCATCCTCGAGGCGGTGATCGGCGACGACGCGGTGCTCGACGCCACGCTCGTCAACGGGATGGATGCGGGGACCGGCTACACCGCGTGCCATGCCGCGGCAGGCGAAGACGCGACCGTATCTTGGACCATCGCCGCGGTCGGCGCCGACCGCTACCGGAACCACGTGACCACGCACCTTACGGGGCCGCGGTCCACGCTCGACTACAACCTCGGGTTCCTGGCCGCGGGCGACCAGCACATGGACATGACCACGCACGTCATCCACGGCGCGGACAACACCCGGTGCGACATGGACTCGCGCGGCATCGCCATGGAGCAGGCCCGGGCGGTCTACAAGGGGGTCCAGGAGGTGACCCAGGACGCGGAGGGAACCAGCTCGTTCCAGGACGAGAAGACCGTGCTCATCGGGAGCGAGGCCGAGGCCGACACCACGCCCCAGCTGCAGATCGACAACAGCGACGTGGAGGCCACCCACGCCGCGACCACCGGCCACATCGACGAGCAGGACCTGTTCTACATGCAGAGCCGTGGCCTGTCCGACACCGCCGCCAAGCGGGAGATCATCACCGGTATGTTCGACGACCTCATCGGCAGCAACGCGGTCGGTGCGGACGCCATCCACGCCAAGATCGGACGGACGCTCGGCGACCGCTGACCGCGACGCGCCGGTTGCACCATTTAAAAAGTTGTGCGCCCGTATGTGACCTGCACACGCGACCTGAATGCCCAGGTGGTGTAGTTCGGACTATCATTTCACCCTGTCACGGTGAAGACCCGGGTTCAAATCCCGGCCTGGGCGCTCCGTTCTGGTGCGATCCTTCCCCAGGATTTCACATCTGCTCGCCGCCCGGTGCGCCCTCGACCTTTTAAACCGCGCCGGACAATGGTATGGTGATGCGGCCGACCCTCCCAGTGGTGGAACGATGAGCAAGATAACCGTCGATGCGGAACCGTATGAATACGAGTTCGATCCAAACAGGACGGCCCTCATGGTCGTCGACATGCAGCGGGATTTCATCGAGGAGGGCGGGTTCGGTGACTCCCTCGGCAACGACGTCTCCCGCCTCCAGGCCGCGGTCGAGCCGACGAAACGGGTGCTCGACAGGGCCCGGGAGATGGGGATGCTCGTCATCCACACCCGGGAGGGACACCGCCCGGACCTCGAGGACGCGCCCGAGACCAAGATCGAGCGCGGGAACATCAGCCCCAAGATCGGGGAGGACGGACCGATGGGCCGACTCCTCGTGCGCGGGGAGAAGGGACACGACTTCGTCCCCGAACTCCAGCCCGAGGAGGGCGAGCCGGTCGTGGACAAGCCCGGGAAGAACTCCTTCTACCAGACCGACCTTGAACTCATCCTGCAGAACAACGACATCGAGAACATCATCGTCTGCGGCGTGACCGCCGAGGTCTGCGTCCAGTCGACCGTCCGCGAGGCCAACGACCGCGGCTACGAGTGCCTCGTGCTCGAGGACTGCATCGCCTCCTACTTCCCCGAGTTCCACGAGGCCACCGTCAACATGATCAAGGCGCAGGGCGGCATCTTCGGATGGGTGTCCGACTCCGAGACCCTGCTCACGGCCACGGAGGACGCGTAACATGATGGGGCCCCGGGAGGTCGTGGCGTACCTGGACGAGCACCGGGGACTCGCCTGGGGGATCCCCGGGGTCATCCTGGTCATCCTCGGCCTCATCGCCGGCCTGGGGACGATGACCCAGAAGGTGCTGTTCCTGCTGTCCACCCCGCTCCTCACGACATCCGCCTACGTGGCGAACCAGCGGATGCTGTTCCTGCTCCAGCTCATCGTCACCG
>CAZNTD010000004.1:0-29277 GCA_964575915.1 uncultured archaeon
CATGGAGGACCGGATGGAGCGGTTCATGTGGGACCTGCTCGGCTGGGAGGAGCCGCACATCCTCCACCACGGCCTCCTGGGCATCGAGGGCATCAAGATCTCCACATCCACGTCCAAGGCGAAGATCGACTCCGGGAAGTACCGGGGCTGGGAGGACCCGCGGACCTGGTCGCTCCGGTCGCTGAAGAAGCGCGGGTTCGCACCGGAGGCCATCCGGGAGTTCGTGCTGGAGTTCGGGATGTCGAACAACGACGTGACGGTGCCGGTGGACACGTTGTACACGCACAACCGGGATGTCATCGACGCCGGGGCGGACCGGTACTTCTTCGTGGAGGACCCGGTGGAACTGGAGGTGACCGGTCTGCCGGATGGCATCACCGCCGAGACGAGCCGCCACCCGGAGGAGGACCGCGGCACCCGGATTATCGACGTGGACGTGGACGGCGGGACGGCGACGGTGTACATCGACCGGGACGACCTCCAGGACGGGTTCCTCCGGCTGAAGGACTTCTGCAACGTCACGGTGGACGGGGAGACGGCGGAGTTCCACTCGGAGAGCCACGAGCCCGCGGTGGAGCGCGGCGCGGACATCGTCCAGTGGGTGCCGGACGACGCGGCGGAGTGCACCGTGGTCCTGCCGGACGGCACCGAGACCGAGGGCCTGGTCGAGCCGGACGTGCCGGAAGACGTGGTGCAGTTCGTGCGGTTCGGGTTCGTCAACGTGGTCGACACGGAAGAACCCGTCGAAGCCTGGTACACGCACCACTGATCCTGGGAGAACTGCCGCCTGCTTCGCCTGGCAGGCGTTCGTGCGGTTCGGGTTCGTCAACGTGGTCGACGCGGACGGAGAAGACGTGGACGCCTGGTACACGCATCACTGACCGGGTATGCGGGCTCCGCGCAGCGGACGCCTGTGGATCGATCGACCGGATCCGCCGGTCGCGGTACACGCACCACTGATCCTGGGAGAACTGCTGCTCGCCCCGAGGGATATCATTCCAGCCAGGCCGGCGTTTCTGCATCGGGGTCGATGCTGTCGATCCACGCGTCGATGACCCGGGAGGTATCGGCGTGGACGACGGTATCGCCGGCACGGTCGTCGATGGCGTCGGCGCGGCGGGACGTCGCGCGGTCCATCATCTCGTCGGTGCCGCCGCCGGCGTAGGCGCCGTACGTCCCCATGAACCCGATTTCGGAGGCGGCGAGACCGGCCCCGAGTTCGAGGAACGCTGGCTCGCCGGACAGGATGCCGTAGCCACCGGACACGGCGGCGGCAGCGGTGAGGCCGAGGATGCCGTAGGAGGTGCGGCGGCTCCGGGTGAGCCACTCCCCGGCGTCGTCGAGGTCCTGGCCGGCCGCGCGATCCCGGCCGCGACGGTAGATGGGATTGCGGTCGCCACGGACCGTCTCCACGACCCTGCCGAGCGGACCGGGGTCGCGGTCGCGGGTGATGCTGTGCAGGACGTCCCCGTCGATGGAGACGCTGCCCTCGTCCACGTCGTACGTGGCCAGCATCTCGCCGCCGGAGATGATCGTCACGTAGCCGTCACCGGCATGGAACCCGGGATGGGCGTCGGCGGCCGCGGCGAGCGCGTCCGGGTCCTCCGCCGTCATGGCGATGGGCTCGGCGAACCGGACGTACCGGTCGTCGCCCAGCGGCTCCCGGAACCGTTCGAGTGCTGCACCGCCATCTGCGGCGTCACGGACGACGTCCGCGTACACCGCACCATCCACGCTCATGATGTCACCATAGGGTGAAAAATTTAAGAGGGGCGGGGCGGGCGAGAGATATAAAAGGCAGGATGGGCAAGGGAGAGGACATGGGACTCCTGGACAAGTTACCGTTCGGCGGGAAGAAGACGGAACCGCAGGACGACGAGGAGGAGCTGAAGGAGAACATCGAGAAGATCCGGCAGAAGATCCAGGACGAGGGCGGTGGTCCCCGCCCTGGCGGTGCGGCCCCCGGGAAGGACGGCGCAGGGGCACCGCCGGCACCGCGTGGCGGGGGCGAGGACCGGCCGCCACGCGGCGGCGCACCGAAGCCACCCGCGCCCGGCGGCCAGGACGAGCGGGACCAGGAGGATATGGATACGGACAGGGAGACGGGGCGGCCGCCGCGCGGCGGCGCACCGGAACCGGCCACGCATGGCGGGCCCGCACCGGAGGATGCGGACGAGTCCGCGCGGCCCACCGGGGCGCCTGGACGGTCCGGGCGGGACGGGCCGGGACGGGAGCAGGACCTGGAACCCCCGCGCGAATCCCCCGACCGGGGCGAGATGATGGGCGGGGCCGACGACGAGGAGGACACCGGCCTTCCCGAGCCGCCGGAACTGAAGGAACTCGACCTGCCTGACGTCGAGGAAGGGCCGCTGTTCGTCGAGGTCGACACGTTCCGCACGACGCTGCAGGCGCTGGCGGACATGCGGAGGGTGAGCCGCGAGCTGGACGACCACGTCGGGTCGATGGAGGGGACGCTCGACGAGGACCGGGAGACCGCGGACGGTATGACCGATCTCCTCGACCGGGCGGAGGAGACGACACGGCGGATGCGACAGTTACTGCACCGGTAACGGCTCGTTCGGGCCGCGGCACGCCCGGTAACACCCTTTATAAGATTAATCTCGCATCTCGTGGGTAGCCGATGACATGAGGTGTCACAGAACATGAGCTACGTAGAATTCGAGGTGCCCGATGGCCTGTCCGACCGGACGTACGATGCGGTCGAGAAGGCGCGGGACACCGGAACGATAAGGAAAGGGGCAAACGAAGTGACGAAGGCGGTCGAGCGCGGTGACGCGGATCTCGTGGTCATCGCGGAGGATGTCGAGCCGCCGGAGATCGTCATGCATCTCGCCCCGCTCTGCACGGAGAAGGGCATCCCGTACACGTTCGTGCCGCAGAAGGAGGAGCTCGGACTTGCCGCGGGCCTGAACGTGCAGACCACCGCTGTCGCGATCACGGGCGCCGGCTCCGCCGGTGACACGGTCGACGACATCGTGTCAAAGGTCGAGGAACTCAGGTGAATGGAAGATGGCGGTCCCAGCTGAAGTTATCCAGGTGCTCGGCGACGAGGGCCACCGTGGCGTGAAGAAGGTGCGCTGCAAGATCGTCGAGGGTACCGACGAGGGCAAGATCCTCGTCCGTGACGTGATGGGGCCCGTCCGCGAAAACGACATCCTGATGCTTGAGGAGACGGAGATGGAGTAACATGGCCGAATGCAGCTACTGCGGCGACGAACTCGAGCGGACCGGCGGCAAGCTGTTCGTGAAGAGCGACGGGTCGCGCCAGTTCTTCTGCTCGTCCAAGTGCGAGGCCAACTGGAAGCGGAACCGCAACCTCGAGTACGCGGATAACAACTGATACGATAATTCTTGACCCGTGACGGGAAGGCGGCCCGTGGCTTCCCGTCCCGGCATCCTGCCGGGCATCATCCTCACCCTGTGCTCGAGCGGCTTCCGCATCGACGACGTGACGGTCGCGCCGCACGCGCTGCGGTGACCGCACGGCACGGCCGTTTATAAAAAAGTGGTCGCGCATGTCCGCTGTATGACCATCAGGCAGCCCATCGTGTCGGTCCTGGGCCACGTGGACGCGGGGAAGACCACGCTGCTGGACCGGCTGCGGGGATCCGGGGTGGCCGCGGCGGAGGCCGGCGGCATCACGCAGATGATCGGGGCGACCAGCGTCCCGCTGGCCAAGATCGAGGAGGTGTGCGGCCCGCTGCTCGACCAGCTGGAGACAGACCTCGAGATCCCCGGGCTGCTGTTCATCGACACACCGGGCCACGCGGCGTTCACGTCGCTGCGGAAGCGCGGCGGCTCCCTCTCCGACATCGCGGTGCTCGTCGTCGACATCAACGACGGCGTCCAGCCGCAGACCCGGGAGGCCATCGAGATCCTGCAGGACTCGGCGACGCCGTTCGTCATCGCGCTGAACAAGGTGGACACGGTGCCGGGCTGGGAGAAGCAGGACGACTGCGTCGTGGCGTCGTACGCGCAGCAGCCGGAGCGGGTGCAGCAGCGGCTGGACGACATCATCTACGACCTCATGGCCGAGTTCGCGGACCACGACTTCACGGTCGACCGGTACGACCGGGTGGACGACTTCCAGGCGAAGGTCGGCGTGGTGCCGATGAGCGCGGAGACCGGGGAGGGCGTCCCGGACCTCCTGATGACGCTGAGCGGGCTGTCGCAGCGGTTCCTCAGCGACCGGCTGGAGGTGCAGGAGGGCGAGGGAGCAGGGACCGTGCTCGAGGTCGGTGAACTGAAGGGGTTCGGCACCACCCTCGACGTCATCGTCTCCGACGGCACCATACGGACGGACGACATACTGGTCGTCGGGGGGAGCGACGGCGTCATCACCACGACCATCAAGGCGCTGCTGGAGCCCGAGCCGCTGACCGAGATGCGGGCGGAGAAGGAGTTCCGGCAGATCGACGAGGTGCACGCCGCGGCCGGGGTGAAGATCGCGGCACCGGACCTCGACGACGTGGTCGCGGGCGCGCCGCTGCGGGCGGTGCGGGACGAGGCGGACCTCGACGAGGCCGTGCAGGAGGTCGAGGACGAGATGGCGTCGTTCCAGATCCAGACCGGTGATGCAGGCATCATCGTCCGCGCGGATTCGCTGGGAAGCCTCGAGGCCATCACCGACATCCTCGCGGAGCACGACATCCCGGTGCGGAAGGCCGCGGTCGGCAAGGTGAAGAAGCAGGACGTTGTCGAGGCGGAGAACGAGGACGGGACGGACCGGGCCATCCTCGCGTTCACCACGTCAGCGACCGGGACCGCGCAGCAGCGCATCGACGACGCGGATATCGCATACTTCGAGAGCGACATCGTCTACCAGCTCGTGGAGGAGTACGAGGAGTGGGTGGCCGAGGTGGAGCGGTCGCAGCGCGAGGTGGTGCTGGAGAACATCACGCGGCCCGCGAAGTTCCGGCTGCTGCCGGAGCACACGTTCCGGTCCTCCGGGCCTGCCGTGGTGGGCGTGGAGATCCTCGACGGGGTGCTCAACGCGGGGTCGTCGGTCATGACCCCGGACGGCGACGTGGTCGGCCGGGTGAAGGCCATCCAGGACGAGGGGGAGAGCATCGACTCCGCGTCGAAAGGGATGGAGGTCGCGGTGTCCATCACGAACGCGACCGTGGGACGGCAGATAGCGGAGGGCGACACGCTGTACACCAACCCGTCCGGCACCGACTACCAGGTCATCCGGGAGATGGAGGACGCGTTCTCCGCCGGCGAGCTACAGGTGCTGGAGGAGATCGTGGAGATCAAGGACCGGGACGACCCCCGGTGGAAACTCGGGTGAACAGGGTGTGCAGCCGGTGACGGCCGCCCTGGATGCCGCCGGCATCCCGCCCCGGCGACCGACCCATTTTTAAATCCTCGTGGGGGATGGCGGACGTGATGCAGCGAACAGCACGGGCGGCGGCCATCATCCTGCTCCTCGGCCTGCTCACCGGGATGGGGAGCGGGCTGCCGGGCGGAGAGAACGCGTCCGTCGAGATGGCCGCGACCGCGGCGACACCGCCGTGGGACGCCGGTGACCGGCCGGACACGATGAAACTGGTCGGGCTCGGAACCGTGCTGGTGCTCGCGGTCGCCGGGAGCGCGGCGGGACTCCTGCACCGCAGGGACGACCTGGACGTGTCGGACCTCCGCAGTCGCGTCCATGACACGTTCTCGGCCGACTGATGCCGTCCCGGCGGGACGGACGCGAATATTTGTAAGTCTTCGGCGAGATAGGGGCGTATGCTGACGGTCGTGGGTACGCACCACAAGGACCCTGGCCTCGTCGACCGTATCGACGATCTTCTCGACCCGTCGGACCGGGTCCTGGTTGAGGGATTGCCGCCGGACGAGGCCGCGGTGGCGGACCAGGCGTTGCGGTCCGAGATCCTCGGCCGGGTGGACGATCCGGACCGCCGGGCACGGCTCGCCGACGCGTGGGACGCGGGGCAGGCGCGGACCATGCTGGTGGAGCCGGGGGCGGTCCGGGATGCCGTGGGCGAGGACCAGGTGACCTACCTGGATGGCGGCCGCGTGGACGGCTACGTGACGCACTGCCTCGGCCAGGTGGAGCGGGAGGAGCGGCTGCAGGCGGCGCTACGCACCGCCATCGGGGATGGCGGGTTCGGCCGGGACGCGGCGTACGCGACCGTGGTCGACGGGCTGAACGCGCATCCCGGCAC
Source organism: uncultured archaeon (assembly GCA_964575915.1). Taxonomy (GTDB): domain Archaea; phylum Nanohalarchaeota; class Nanosalinia; order Nanosalinales; family Nanohalalkaliarchaeaceae; genus CAZNTD01. The sequence goes on from CAZNTD010000004.1 coordinate 6,195, forward strand.
GTTCTACGGCCTGGTGGACGGGGACGTTGACGGGGCGCCGTCCGGGTTCATGGCGGGCCACCTGGCCGGTCTGCCGGACGGCCACGTGCTGCGCGGTGCGGAGGATGCGGTGCGGGACGCGGTGGACCGGTACTTCCCGGACTGGGACGCGCTGCGGGGTGAGATGGTGGACCGGGAGCTGCGGATCGGCCACGAGCAGGCGCGGGAGCGGTACTGGACCGGGGTGGTGCACGACGTGGTGGCGGACAGGCCGGACCGGGAGCACACGGCCATCGTGGGCGGGGTGCACGCGTTCGATTCGCCGGACAGCTTCTACGGCAAGGTTGACGCGGTGTACGACACGGCGCGGCGGTCCGTGGCGGAGCGGTGAGAAGGAGAGGGGACCGTCCCGCCGGATCTGCCCCGGATAGGGTGCGCGGGGGACGCGCGTGCATCTGCCGGATACGGTCCCGGCGTATCGGGACGGTCCTGGGGTCCCCGGGCCTCGCGGAAGTGGGAGGCCCGTGTATAGAAACGGGCCGGACGGGTGTCAGTGCATCAGGATGCCGGCCACCTCGTCCGGGATCTCGTGCCGCGGGGCGCCGTTGCGGCAGTCCGGGCAGAGCACCGTGCCGAGTTTCTCCTTGGTCTTGATGTAGTCCTTCAGCTGCATGCCGACCGGGTCGTGGCAGTCGTCGCAGTACATTGCAGGTGGGGATTGTCCGGGCCCCCTTTAATAGCGGACCGCGCGCCTTCCGGACGTTCCGGAACCGCACATTTTTCGGAACCGGCACCCTTCCGATTTAAATACGAGGCGTGGGAATGGTGGTGTATGGTCATCGCGGACGCGCGGGTGCTGCAGGAGGAGTTCGTGCCGGGCGAGCTGCGCCACCGGGACAGCGAGACGGAGGCGCTCGCGGGCGCCATGGAGCCGTTGCTGGATGAGGGGACGCCGGAGGACGTGCTGCTGTCCGGACCGTCCGGCGCGGGCAAGACGACCGTGGCGCGGTACACGATGGACGAACTGGGGCAGGAACTGCTCGACCTGCGCTCGACGTATATCAACTGCTGGGAGAACTATAACCGCTTCCGTGTGCTGTACAAGGCGCTGGAGGGTATCGGGAAGACGCTTGACGTCCACCGCCAGTCGACGCCGAAGGACGAGCTGCTCGCCCGGCTTCGTCGCGCGGACGAGCGGCCGTACGTCCTCATCCTGGACGAGGTCGACCAGCTGGAGGACCAGAAGGTGCTCTACGACCTCTACCGGATGGACCACGTGTCGATGGTCATGATCGCGAACACGGAGGAGTCGGTGTTCGCGCGGATGGACGAGCGGGTGCGAAGCCGGCTGATGGGTGCGCGCCGGGTCGCGTTCGACCATTACCCGTTACAGGCGCTCGTGGACATCCTGCAGGACCGGGTGGAGTGGGGCCTGGAGCCGGGGAGCGTGGACGACACGGTGCTGGAGGAGATCGCGGACCGGGCCGCAGGCGATGCGCGGATGGCCATCGGCATCCTGCGGAGCGCGGCCCGGCTGGCCGAGGACGACGGGATGGACGAGATCACGGCGGACATCGTGGCGGACGCCGTGCCGGACGCGCAGGAGCGGCAGCGGCAGCAGGACCTGGAGAAGCTGAACGACCACCAGCAGGCCGTGGTCGACATCGTGACGGAGGCCGGGACCATCACGCCCGGGGAGCTGTACGAGGCGTACACGGAGGCGGTGGACGAGCCGCGGAGCCGGCGGACGGTGCGGAAGTACGTCAACAAGCTGGAGCATTACAACCTGCTGGAGACGCAGGGCCAGCGGAAGGGGAAGGTGGTGCGCAGCACCGGAACCACCACATAACATACGGATATTTTGTTTATCACCTCTGAAGGGCGACACATTTTTAAATTTTCGCCATCTAACTGTATGGAGGTGAACCCACGTGGCAACCGCATACGAGGACGGCCCGAAACGCGACGTCGAAACGGTCCTGGAACGGCACGAACCGTTGATGGACGCCATCCTGCAGCAGCACTACGATGACATCGACGGGGCCGACACGGCGTACGACGACCTGGAACTGCTGGAGAAGGCCGACTACCTCGTCGGGATGGTGACCGGGGCGGTCCCGGTCCGGGAGATGACCGGCGAGGACAGCGTCGGGGTCACGTACGACGTCCCGGAGCGGGATGGAACACCGACGAAGACGGAGTTCTCCATCCCGGAACTGGCGGTGTGGCTGGAGGACACCAGCGGCAAGCCGCGGACCGGCGCGGAGCCGTACGAGGAGATCGCCGACATTCCCGACGAGCTCAGCACCGGGAACGAGGAGCGGATGGCCCGGGCCTGGGCGAACGCACGGGTGCAGGGACACGCCGAGGAGCCGAAGGGGACGGGCGGCGACAACCCGAACGACCCCGACAACCTCGACCAGCAGTACGGCGGGGTCGACGCCAGCCTCGGGGTGATGCGGCTGTCCGCGTGGGGCACGTTCTGGGTCGACCAGGACGCGGCCGACCCGGACCCGGACGTGGCCGAGGACGGGGCGCTGCCGTTCGACGCCTGGTAGACACGCGGTGGGCCGGGATGCCGGCCCACACCACCGTTTCTTATATACGCTCGCTCCGCACACCCTCGCAGGCGGATGATGCTGTTCACCCACATCCTGGTCGGGATGCTCTACGGCACCGCTCTCGCGCTTCTCGGCCCGGTCCCCGCGGTCGCCGCGGTTCTGGCCGGGGGGATCGGCGGGCTGCTCCCTGATATCGACATGGTGGCGGTGCACCGCCGGACGCTGCACGCCCCGGTCCTCCACGTCCTCGGCGCGGCGGTGTGCGGCGCCCTGGTCGCGGTGCGGCCGGACCCGGCGACCGGCACCCTGGCCGCCATGATGGGCGGCATGGCGCTGCACAGCGCGTCCGACGTGCTGGGCGGCGGGAAGGAGCTGCGGCCGTGGGAGCGGACGGACGACCGGGCGGTGTACTGCCACATGACCGGGTCGTGGTGGCGGGCGCGGCGGCTGCTGTACGACGGCTCGCCCATGGACCTGGTGGTCGCGATGGTCGCGGGCGGCGCGGTGCTGGTGGCCGGACCGGCGGGGACGCGGCCGCTGGCCGCCGGGATGCTACTGGCAGGGACCGTGTACGTGGTGCTGCGGCGGCCCATCGCGGCGGCCATCCCGGGGCGGTACGCGCGGTTCGACACGCTCGTCCACGAACTGCTTGGACTGCCGGACCGGGAGGTCAGCCGCTGAGCACGACGGCGATGAAGACGAGGAGGCCGACACCGGCGGCGATGAGCTGCTTGAAGAACGCGAGCGTGTTCTCGAACGGGGGCAGACCGATGGCAGGGAGCGGGACCGCGGAAAACGCGACGGCGACCGCGCCGATGGTGATGCCGGCGATGAGCACCAGCAGGACCGGGAGCATGGCGAGATGGAGGGAGGGTATCCATAAAAATGCTTCGCCCGCACCGGAGGGGTATGCGCGTGGCGATGATCGGGTTCTCCGTGCTCATCCTCTCCGGCATCTACGTGGCCGCGCTGGTGCAGAACGTGGACTACGCGGTGGCGGCGCAGCACCTGTCGTGGCTGCTGGGCGGCGGCATCATCGCGGCGTCGCTGGGCCTGATGGCGCGGGCGCTGCTCTAGCTCCGGCTGCCCAGGACGGAGTTGAGGTCGCCCTTGGCAGCCGGGTCGATGATGATGACGAGCGAGTCGTTCTCCTTCAGCCGGAACGTGTCCGTCGGCTGCAGCACCTCGTCCTCCCGCAGGACCGCGGAGAACTCGACATCGTCCGCCGGGAAGTGCTTCAGGTCGCGGATCTCGTCGACGCGCAGGTTCTTGAACGGCGACCGCTCCCCGATGACGATCTCGAGGATCTCCTTCCCCCTGCCGATGTTCGCTATCTTCACGATCTCCGGGTGTTCGATGGCGGAGATGAACTCGCCGTAGACGATGTCGGTGTACTCGACGGTGTTGACCTCGAGGATGTCGTACACCTCGCGGTAGTCCGGGTTCTCGAGCCGGGTGACGACCTTGGGCACGCCGTACTTCTTGGCGAGCATGCAGACGACCATGTTCTTGTTGTCGTCCTCCTGGGTGGTCACGAGCACGTCGGCCTTGGAGATGCCCGCGTCCTCCAGGACGGAGAGGCGGGTCGGGGAGCCGTTGACGATGGTCGCGGCGGTCTCGGAGTAGACCCGTTCGGCCTTGGCCTCGTCCTCCTCGACCACGACCAGGTCATGGTTCCGGGCGAGGTCCTCGATGAGCTTCCGGGACACCGTGTTGATGCCGACGAGGATGACGTACATGGTCCCCGATGCGGGCGGCGCGTATTTTAATCTATGGCTGACGACCGCGCCGCGGCAGGAGCCGTTGCCGGTGCGAGAAACCGCGCAGCGTTTTCCGTTCAGGCGAACTTGTCGAGGAGCTTGATGTTGACGAGGGCGAGGAGCGGGAGCATCTCGAGACGGCCGGCGAGCATGCCGATCATCAGCCCGATCTTGGCGAGCGGGTGGAGCGCAACCAGCTCGGTCTCGGGGATGAACGACGGCCCCATGGTGCCGATGGCCGAGGCCATGACCTGGACGCTGTCGGCGATGCCGTGGGAGGAGAAGCCGACGATGAGGAATCCGCCGGCCACGACGGCGAGCAGCCAGATGAAGACGATGGACGCGACCTGGAGCATCTCGTCGTCGCGGACGATGCGCCGGCCGACCGTCACCGGGTTGAGGACGGTGGGCGGGAGGACGAGCGATTTGACCTGCTGCTTGACCAGCTTGAGCATCAGGCCGAACCGGAGCATCTTGATGCCGCCGGTGGTGGAGCCGAGGGATGCCCCGACGAACATGAGCGCGATGATGACGAACCGGGACAGTTCCGGGAAGGTGCGGACCGGTTCCAGTTCGAACCCGGTGGAACTGAGGACGGAGATGGCGTGGAACGTCCCGGTCGCGGCCGCCTCCTGGAGCCCCATGCCGCGCTGCGTCGCGAGGTCGGTGATGAAGACGAAGATGGCGAGGCAGACGACGAACAGGTAGAGCCGGAACTCGTAGTTGCGGGCCAGCCGGGAGATGTTGCCGCGGAGGACGCTGTAGATGAGGAGGAAGTTGGTGCCGCCGAGGAACATGAAGAGGGTGAAGACCGTCATGACGAACGGGTCCATCAGCGAGGTGAGCGGCGTGGCGGTGGAGAACCCGCCGGTTGGAAGGGTGGCGAGGGCGTAGCCGACCGCGTCGAACCCGGAGAACCCGGCGTAGTAGAGCAGGAGGACCATCGACACCGTCAGGACTATGTAGACGTACCAGAGCGACTTGATGGCGTTGAACAGGGAGGGGCGGATGGAGCCGCCGTCCGTCTTGTTCGCCTCGGTCGCGACGAGCCGGGTGGCGACGCCGCCGGACTCGACGATGACGGTGACGAAGAAGGTGAGGATGCCGAGGCCGCCGATCCACTGCATGAAGACGCGCCAGAACTGGAGGGAGTGCGGCAGGTCGAGCGTGGGAAGGACCGACATGCCGGTGGTGGTGAACCCGGACATGGTCTCGAGGTAGGCGTCGATGAACGGGACGTCCGCGATGACCCGGATGGGGACCGCGCCGAGGCCGACAGCGATGAGCCAGGCGATGGTCGCGGTCGCCATCGCCTCCATGGCCGTGGGACGGGCGTCGGTTCCGACCTGGGCGAGGATCCAGCCGAGGACGATGGCGAAGAACGAGGCGAGGAGGAACGGCTCCATCGCAGCGAACGACTCGGCGTAGAACCTGCCGACGACGACCGGGACGAGCAGGAGAACGGAGAATATCTTGAGGAAGAGGCCGGTGTAGTTGGCGACGACCTGCCAGCGCATCTTACTCGCCCTTCTCGACGATCTCCGACACGATCCGCGTGTTCGGGACGTAGTACGTCTTCCCGTCGCTCTTCAGCTTGGTGTACAGCGGCCGGATACCGGCGACATCGCCCTCGATGCCGTCGACCGCGAGATGGTCGCCGCCGCGGAAGACGCGGGAGAGCTGGAAGTAGATGGAGAGGGCGATGTTCCGGGTGATGTCGCGGGAGCCGATGACGAGCGCGGCGACGATTCCCAGGCCGAACAGGGCGACGAGGATGTTGAGGATGACCTGGTCGACGCCGATGATGCCGAGGGCGGCGAGGAACGCCGCGGCGACGACCACGTACTTGACCGTCTTGCCGGCGAGGATGTACACCGGGATCTCCGCCCCGGTCTCGTCGGCACGGCCGGAGATGCGGCCGCCACGGAAGAGCCGGGCGGTGACGTGCTCGAGGTAGCCCGCGACGATGGTCCCGGCGATGATGACCGCGGCAGCGAGCATCGCCCGGGCCGCCCAGCCGACGAGGACGGAGGAATAGTCGGTGACGAACCGGAACCCGAAGACGTAGAACACCGCGAAGACGGCGAGGATGTAGATCACCCACTTGACGAGGTCTGCGATGAAGTCGGAGAGGGAGCCGCGGTAGTCCAGTTTCCGGAGGTACGACTGGATGTCGGCGCGGACCGCGATGTCGTCCAGCGCGGTCATCTGCAGGAGGGTGCGCACGACCTCCGCGACGATGCGGCCGCCCACGAACCCGAGGACGAGCAGGACGACGACGGCGAAGAGCTGTGGTCGTGAGACCGCGTCCACCTGGAGCGACCCCAGCAGGTTCGCCCACACCTGGTCCAGCGTCTCACCGATCAGAACCATGGTAGAGAATCATGCGACGCCCGTATAAATATTATGGGTCGGGGGCCGAAGAATGATTGGCCGGGGACGGACCGCTCGGGCCGTCCCGGACGATCAATTGTTCTTGTTCTCCTGGACGCGCCGCTTGCGTTCCTGCGGGGTCGTGTACCCGCTCCACCACTGGGGGATGTCGCTGCGGCCTTCCCGCTCCTCGCGGGGGAGCGTGCGCTCCTCGCCGTAGCTCTCCCTGGTGAAGGTGTCGGCAGGCATGAGGGACAGTCCCCCGTACCGCTCCAGATCCGACTTGTCCGGATCCGGCTCACCGACCATCAGGTCGGCGAACTCCTTCACAGCGGCCTTCGCCCGGGAGCCTGCTTCCCGGATCTGTTCACCGTAACTTGCCATCTTTTGTCACCACTCATCCATAGTAATCTGTTGTTTATAAACTTTGTTGTCCTGTTCGTCGATTAAGTTTAAAAATGTTTCGCGGCCCCGGGGAGCGAGCGACAGTTGTATGTCGCTACGGCCCGAGGACACCGGAAGGGCGGCGGAAGGGGTAGTTTTAAATCCCGACAGTGCGCGGGAAGGCACATGGACCTCCCCGTGTCGACGCAGCGGCTCCTCGCCATCATGTTCATCGGACTGGCCCTCGGCGGCCTCGTCTTCCTCATCGACCTGCCGGACGGGGACGGACCGTCCGAACCCGGACCGACGGACGAACGGGTGTTCGTCAAGCCCAACGTGAGCTACGTCACGTACATGGACGAATGGGTCGCGGAGTACTCCGACCTGGAATACCCGCCGAACACCACAGTCATCTCCGAGTGGCGCGACCGGAACACCACCTGGCTCCGGATGCTCCGCGACGGGAGTGCGGACGCCGGCATCGTCTCGACGACGCAGTTCCCCCGCATCCAGGAGTTCAACCCGCTTCTCCGGCTCGTCGCTGGCGTCTACTGGCCGGACACCATGTTCGGGCTGTACGCGCAGGACGGCATCGACTCCGTCGAGGACCTGCGCGGCGGCCGCATCGCCATCGCCCCCATCTTCCCGGGGTCGCTGGCCAAACTGGCGCTCGTCCAGCGCGGACTGAACACGTCCGACTACGAGACCGTCCCGGTCCCACCGGCCGCATCCCACCGGCGCCTCGCGGCGGGTGACGTCGACGCCGCGCTCATCGACCAGGACGAACCCGCCGGCACCCACCTCCTCTTCCACCCGCAGCAAGACATCGAGGAGGAGTACGGCGGCCGCATCTTCCTCTCCCTCATCGTGGCACAGGAGGGCCGGGAAGGGTTCGCCAGGGACATGGCCGACACGCTGAACGAGACCTACCCCGTCGCCCGCCAGTTCGTCGACCAGATCGCCGCCGACTACCAGGAGGAGACCGGTGAGAACCTCACCCGGTCGTTCGAACGGTACGCGCAGTCCTCCATCCACATGGTCGGGGAAGATGCGCAGGACCGGCACCAGCGGGTGCTGGACGACCTCGCCCGGTACGGCATCTTCGACGTCTCACAGGTGCAGGGCCCCGGAGATAATTAAACATCGGCGCGAAGGGAGAGGCATGCTGCAGACGGTGGAACGTCGCCTCGGCCCGCGCCGGGCACACCTCCTCATCCTCGTCCTGCTCGCGGCCGTCGCGCTCGGCATCCGGCTGTACGGCGCCGGGGAATCCCCGTTCTGGGCCGACGAGGGCCGGTACGTGGCAGCGGCCGCGGAGATGGTGCGGGACGGCACGCTCATCCAGCGGTTCCCGACGACCGACGCCGTGATGAGCGGGCAGCCACCCGTCTTCTTCTACCTGCTCGCCACCCTCCACGTCCTCCCGGTCGCCATGACCGAACTGGCGGCGCGCAGCCCGTCCATCCTCCTCGGCGCCCTCACCGTCGTCCTCATCGGCGTGCTCGCCACCCGGCTGTGGGACCGGCGGACCGGGCTCGTCGCCGCGCTCCTCCTCGCCGTCGAGACCAACCACGTCATCTACTCCCGCGAGGCCATCCCGAACGCGGCCGGCATCTTCCTGCTCACCGCGACCGCCACCCTCGCGGTGCTGGCCGTGGAGGAGCAGCGGCGGGATGCGGTGGTCGCCACCGCGGCCACGGCCTGCCTCGCCATCGCCACCCACCTCGTCTCCATCGTCCTCCTCGTGCTCGCCCCGGTCCTCGCCGGGCTGCAGCGGCTCCGCGGCCGGGACCTTCCGATGCCGCGGATCTGGACGGCCGGGGTCGCCGTCGTCGCCATCTTCAACGGCCTCCTCTTCATCGCGCTCAACGCACGGATGGTCCCCGAGACCGGGGCCATCCCACCGCTCGGCGGCGGGGCGGTGGCGACGGCCATGGACGGTATCGGGGTCGTGGCATCGACCGTGCAGCTGGTCGTGTCGACCCCGCTCGCGGCGTACGGCGAGGCGATGACAGGGATCGCCGGGTTCTACGTTTCCCCGTCGTTCCTCTACATCCCGGCGGTCCTCCTGCTCATGCCCCTGGCCGTGGGGGTGCGACGGTACCGGGCCGGCGAGGCACAGGACACCGGGACGGTGGCGCTGTACACCTGGCTGCTCGTCACGTTCCTCCTCCTCACCATCCCGGTCCACGCCGTCCTGTCCGCGCAGGGGCTTCCCATCGTCCGCGGCCACCCGTTCCTCATCCCGCCGCTCATCCTCCTCATGGCCCGCGGCACGACGCTGCTCATCGACCGGTGGCCGCCGGGCGGCGTCCTCGTCGCCGCACTGGTCCTCGCCTACCTCGTCAACCTGCCGCCGGTCCTCGCCGGGACGACCATCACCGTTCCGGGGACGGACGCGGCCGATGACCTCCGATCGCCGGCCGCACTCGCCGGCCACCTCACCGCGCCCACCGATTCCCTGGTCTGCAGCGGCCCGTCGTACCGGCCGCCGTTCTGCCTCGACCGTCACCCGGTCGGCTACGACGACACCGTCGACTGGCGGGCGGCGACCCGCGCCGCGACCATGGATGCACCGTCGGGGACGACGTTCTACGTGTCGATGGCCGGGCCGTTCCTCCATTACACCGATCATCCCGGCACGGTCCGCGGCCTGGTGTGCAACGTCGACCACCGGTCGTGCGACCTGACCCGCGCCCTCTTCGGCGATGGACCGGTGGCCGTCGTCACGGACGACGAGCGGATGTCCTGGCAGCTCACCGCGTACGAGCGCCGGTTGCTCGACCGGTGCGACCGGGAGACGCACGGCGGACTCGCCGTTTTCCGGTGCGACGCGGGCCAGACATAAATACGTTCCACGGCAACAACGGGGACATGGACATCCCGTTCTACCGGCCGGACATCGACGTGGACGGGGCGGACCGCATCGCCGCGGTGCTGGAGAGCGGCTGGCTCTCACCGAAGGGCGAGACGGTGGAGCGGTTCGAGGAAGACCTCGCATCGTTCTGCGGGGCGGACCACGTCGTGGCCACGGACTCCGGGACGGCGGCCATCCGGCTCGCGCTGGCGGCCGCGGACATCGGGCGGGGCGACGAGGTCGTCGTCCCGGCGTACACGTACGGCGCGACCGTCGCCGCGGTCACGGCGACCGGGGCGACACCCGTCTTCGCGGACGTGGAGCCGGGGACGGCAGCGCTCGACCCGGGAGCGGTGGCGGACATGGTGACCGGGCGGACAGCTGCCGTGGTCGTCGCACACCTGTTCGGCCGGCCGGCGCGGCTGGGCGCGCTGCGGGACGTGGCTGACGATGCCGGTGTGCCGCTCGTGGAGGATGCGGCGCAGGGGTTCGGTGCGCAGCACCGCGGGGCGATGTCCGGGACCGTCGGGAGGGCCGGCTGCCTCAGTTTCTCCTGGAACAAGCCGCTGACCACGGGGAAGGGCGGTGCCCTCGTCACCGATGATGCCGAACTGGCGGCGGATGCACGGGAGATCGCGGACTACGGCCGGGACGCCGACGGCCGGTTCGTCCGACAGGGGTTCAACCAGCGGATGGACAGCGTGCGGGCCGCGCTCGGCCGGATGCAGATGGACGACGTGGAGGCGGTGCTCGACCGGAAGCGCGACCTGTTCCGCACGTACCACCGGCTCCTCGCGGACGTGGACGGTGTCGACCCGATGGATCCGGACGGGCGGGACGGCGCGACACCGTCACCGGTATTCTACACCGTCCGGGCGGAGGAGCGGGACGACCTGCATGACGGGCTGGCTGACCGGGGTATCGGGACGGACACGTTCTACGAACCGCTGCCGGGACTGCCACCGTTCCCGGACCCGGACCGGCCGTTCCCCGGCGCGGAACGGGTCGCGGACCGGGTGCTCGGGCTGCCGTCCTCCCCGGGGATGGACCGGGACGCGGTGGAACGGGTCGCGGCCGCGGTCCGGGACATCGCCGGGGCGTGAGTCACCGATTTAAACGTGGACCGGGGAGACGGGTGCATGACGGAGTTCCTCGGCGGGGTGTACGGCGGGGACCGGGACGCAGCGGAGCGGCTGGCGACCGCGGTCCGGGAGCGGACCGGTGACCGGGTCCACGTCCACGGGGACGGGGATGCGGTGCTGCTGTCCTCCCGGCCAGACATCGACCAGGGCGACGTGGCGGTCGCGTTCAACGGGAACCTCCTGGACCTGGCCGGCGCCGGGTCGGCGGAGGAGCGGGTCGCATCGCTGTACCGGATGGACGGCATCGACTTCCCCGGGCGGATCGACGGGCGGTTCCGCGCGGCGGTGTACGACCGGGCGGCGGACCGGCTGGTGCTGGCGTCGGACAAGATCGGCAGCAAGTTCATCTACCACACGACGGACCGGCCGTTCACGTTCTGCAGCGAGCTGTCCCCGCTCCTCGCACTGCCACGGCTGGACGCGGAACTGGACACGGACGCGGCGGTGCAGCACGTCCGGAGCACCATGCAGCTGTTCGGGGGCGGCCCCACCCTCATCGACGGGGTGCGGAAGACGTACTCCGCGGAGCGGACCGTGGTGACGGACCGGGCCGTGAACCGGGCGACGTACTGGGACGTGGACCGGCACGGGACGCGGGACGTGTCCGACCGGGACGCGGTGGACCGGGTGGAGGAGCTGCTGGTGGAGGCGGTGGACCGGATGGTGGACGTGCACGACGGCCCGGTCCCGGTCATGTTCTCCGGCGGGCTGGACTCGACCATGCTGGTGTCGCTGCTGCGGGAGCGCGCCCCGGACCGGGACATCCACACCTACACGTTCAGCTGGTCGGACACCGGGCTGGACCGGGCGGCGCGGATGGCGGAGCGGTACGACGCCGAGCCGCACACGTTCCGCCGGGACTACCGGCTGCCCGGGCCACGGGACATGTGGCTGTACGAGGAGCCGGCGTCCATCCCCGACCTGCCGACGCGGCAGCTGGCGCGGAGCGAGGAGGTGGACACGCTGTTCACCGGGTTCCCCGCGGTCATCCCGTTCCCCGTCGGGTTCGGCCGGGTGCGGCGGCTGGACCGGACGCGGTGGCTGCGGCCGGCCGCACGGCTGCTGCACGGGACGCGGCTGCCCTGGCTGCTGGCCCGGCGGTTCCCGGGCGTGGCGAGCGGGCTGGACACGCTGGCCAGCCCGTACGCGTCGTCCGTGATGACGAACGCGATGCAGGTGCCGGGCCGGGTGGCTGACCGGGTGGTCGCGGCGGAGCACCGGGACGTGCCGCCGGCGGAGGCGCGCATCGACCAGCAGTGGGGGCTGGACGGGGAGACGTTCGAGGAGACGTTCCACTACCTCCACCTGCGGATGTACGACGGCCCGTTCACCGGGCTCATGTTCAACGACATGGACAACCACGAGGTGTACGGCTACCCGCCGCTCGTCGAGTACACCGCGTCCCTCCCCATGGCGCAGGTGCGGGGACGGCGGCTGTTGAAGCGGCTGGCGCGGCACCGGGTGCCGGACCACCTCGTCACGGGCGGGCCGTCGGGCATCGGGTTCGTCACGGACAACATCCTGCTGCCGTGTATCCGGGAGGACCGGGACGTCTACGAGGCGGCGGTGGGCCGGCTGGCATCCCGTGACCTGTTCGACGCGGGGCGGCTCCGGGACGTGCTCCGCCCCGGCCGGTACGCGGACCTGCCGGTCGGCCGGGTGCTCTACATGCAGCGGATGTACGAGTTCGAGCGGTGGATGGAGACGTTCCTGCAGCGGGACGAGCCGTGGCGGGAGCCGTGACTCACCGGTCCCAGATGGCGGGGTAGTCGCCGCGGGCCCGGTCGGTGAGCGCGAGGAGGAACGCGGCGAGTTCGAGGCCGCCGGCCGCGACGACGTACGGTGCGCGGCGGGAGGGCAGCGCGGCGAGCAGTTCCTCGACGTAGAACCGGGCCTTCAGCCAGGTGGGCTGCAGGTTGGTGCTGCCCTCCAGTTCCTGCACCTGGAAGAGACCGGCCCAGTTCTTCCGGTGGTGGCGGAGGTACGAGCCCAGGTCGCCCTTGATGCGGTGGTACTTCACCGCGTCCGGCACGTACCGGATGCCGTAGCCCTGATCGCGGGCGCGCATCCCGAGCCACTCGTCGTCCGTCACGATGTGGGCGGGGATGCGGTCGACGAGGTCCGCGGGGATAAGCGCGAGCTGCGTCGTGAAGGAGGGGATGCGGGAGGAGAGACGGTGGTGCATCCGCCAGAACTCGTCGATGATGCCGCCGGCGACCGTGTCGGGCGTCACCGGGACCTCGCGGCCGTAGAGGATGGTGGAGCCGTCGTAGGCGGCGACGAGCCGCTCCAGGCTTCCCGGCTCCATGATGCCGTCGCCGTCGACGAGCGCGACCGCGTCGCCGGTGACACGGCCGAGGATCCGGGTCTGGGCGGCGGACTGGCCCTCCCGGCGGTCCTCCTCCACGAGGATGATGTCCGCGTCCGTGCGGGCGGCCCGGTCACGGACGATGTCCGGTGTGCGGTCGTCGCCGGCCGCGACCACGACGACCTCGGCGAGCGGGATGTCTGCCGCCACGACCTGGTCGAGCAGCGTCCCGATCGTCTCCTCCTCGTTGTGGGCGCATATCCCGACGGAGACCTCGGTCCCTGGGGGCATACGGACGCGGACACGCGCCAGCCTTTTATAGGTTCCCGGCAGGGGTGGCGCAGGTTTTTATCCTTCCGCCGTGCATCCAGGTGCATGATCGATGGACGGGACGGCTGGACCGTGGCCGCGTGGATCGGTGGCGGGCTCGTCGTCTTCCTGGCTGCCGTGCTGCTCCTGCACGTCGCGTACGGCGGGGCGGGGAGCGGGGCGACGCCGCTGCCGGAGACCGGGACGACCGTGCTCGGCATGGCGTTCGACGGGAACGCGTCGACGACCGGGTTCGCCGGCGCGGCGAACGCGACCGGGGTGCGGTACGTCGACGGGGTGTCCGGCCGGGCGGTCCGGTTCGACGGGGAGACCGGTGCGGTGACGGTGCCTGGCACGGCGGCGCTGAACCTGTCCATGCCGTTCCGCATCGAGGCATGGGTGCGGGCCGAGCCGGGACGCGGCCAGGGCTACATCGTGAGCCGCCACGACTACGATGCGGCCCGGGGATACGCGCTCGTCAGGACGGAGGCGGACGAGATCGGGTTCCGGGTCGGGAACGGGACGGCGTGGACCGGGGTCTACAGCGAGCCGGTGGACGACGGGCGGTGGCACCACGTGACCGCCATCCTCCACCGCGACCGGCTGCGGCTGTACATCGATGGGGAAGCGGTGGACTACACCGCCGAACTGGCCGGGGAGCTGGTGCATACCGGTGGGCCGCTGGTGCTCGGCCGGGCGCAGGGGTACGACGGAGACCGGTTCGCCGGGGACATCGATGACCTCCGGGTGTCGAGCGACACGGTCGAGGCGGTGTTCGGGTTCGACGGGACGGTCGCGGACCGGTCGGGCCACGGCTACGCGGTGGCGAACGGGACGTGGCGGTTCGCCGAGGGGGTGGACGGGTCCGCCCTCGTCCTGAACCGCACCGAACTGGCGGTGACACCGGCCATCGACCCGGGCGGCACGTTCACCGTGGAGGCCTGGGTGCGGCCCGACGCGGTGGACCGCAAGCAGCACGTGGTCACGACGTACGACTACGACGGGCCGGCCGGCTACCTGCTGGCGGTGACCCGGGACGGCAAGGCGGAGTTCCGGGTGGGGAACGGCACCGCGGAGGCGGCGGTGTACAGCGACGGGATGAACATGAGCACGTGGCACCACCTCGCCGGGACGTTCGACGGCCGAACCGCGCGGCTGTACGTCGACGGGGAGGCGGTCGGATACACGGAGGACGTGGCCGGGATGCGGCTGCCGAACGGGACGACCCACATCGGTGGTGCGGGCTACGGCGGCGACCGGTTCACCGGGCTGCTCGACACGGTCCGGGTGTCGCGGCAGCCGCTCGAGCCGGCCGGGTTCCACACGCCGCGGCCCGGCCAGTAGGTTTAAAACGTGGCGCGGCGGGTAACTGTGTATGTCCTCCGATGAGGGACGGGACAGGTCCGTCCACACCGGCATCCTTGTCGCCGGGACGGTCGTCCTGGTCGCGTCGGCGATGATCCTTGCCAGCGGTGGGGGTGGCGGGCCGGCGGGCGACCAGGGACCTGACGGACCGGTGTTCTACACGTCGAGCATCGACTGGATCGCGTTCCTCCCGCAGTGGGCGGTCGAGGCCGGGGTGTCATACCCGTCCGGCGTGGCCGTCGACGACACTGCGGAGACGACCGTGATGCGGGAACTGTCGACCGGCGGGGCGGTCGGCGGGATGGTGGCGCTGTCGAACGCACCGCGCGTGACCGCCGCGAACCGGAACCTGACGGCCGTCGCCGCGTTCCACCGCCCGGCGGACATGTTCTCACTCTACGTCCGGGCGGACAGCAACATCACCGGCATGGCGGACATCGCCGGGACGCGCGTGGCGATGACACCGCTGCTCGCCGGCGACCTGGCCCGGCTCGCGCTGGCCCGGGCGGGCGTGCCGGACACGGCGTACAACATCACCCCGGTCGGGCTGGAGCGCAGCCGGCTGCTGCTCCGGACCGGCGAGGTCGACGCCGCGCTGCTGCACCGGCCACCCTCGGAGGGGGACTACCGCCGCATCGCGTCGCCGCAGGCGGAACTGGAGGAGGCGTTCGGGGGATGGATCGCGATGAACCTCATCGTCTCCCACCGGGACCACACCGGGACGTCGATGGCGGTCGCGGATGCGCTGAACCGGACGCTGATATCGGCCGCGGCGGACCCGGAAGCCGCCATGGATTCGTTCCGGTCGTGGGGCGGGAACGACACGGCGTTCCTCGAGACCGGGATGCACAGCCGGGTGTACCGGTTGACGAACAGCAGCCGGGAGCGGCACCAGGCGGTGCTGGATGCGATGGCGGACCGCGACATCCTCTTCGACCTGCCGCCGCTCCGCTGACCGGTCAGGAGAACGTGATGGCGTCGGCCAGGCCGCGGACGGTGTCCGGGTCGAACGCGTCGACCGGGACGTACACCTCGATCTCTGCCAGGACGTCCGCCTCCTCGACGTATCGCCACGTGACGAGGTACCGGTAGCGGGCGATCTGGTCCGTATCGGCGACGAGCGGCCGGTACTCCGGGTCGGCGTAGCCGGTGCCGTGTGGCGGCTCGGTGTCGTGGAACTCGAGCGGATGGTCGGGGTCCTGCGGCTTCTCCTCGACCTCGGAGGTGTACGGAGCGGGGACGGCGATGTCCATCGTCGCGATCTCGTCCCGCCGCTCCGCGATGGCCGCGTCGACCGCGTCCGGGTCGACGGGCATGAGCGCGATGTCGACGGTGACGTCGCCGTTGGTGTAGCGGCGCTTGACGAAGTCCGCCATCTCGTGGCTGGATATCTCCGTGAACCCGTCGTACGGCGCCCCGTCGAACCGGATGTCAACGTCCATGGCGATGTCCTCGTCTCCACGTTCTTATGTGTTGTCCGGTGCCTGTTCCGGTCACCGCCCGGTCACCCCGCCGTCCTTCCAGGCAGTGAGCCGGTCGCCGACGAGGAGCACCGCCTTCGTGGAGAGGTAGCCGAGGACGGAGACGAACAGGGCAGCGGCGAACATGTCGACGATCTTGTAGGTGCGGGAGGCCTCGTGGAGGTAGTAGCCGAGGCCGGACGTGGCCCCGACCAGTTCCGCGGCGATGACGACGATGAACGCCACACCGATGGCGAGCCGGAGGCCGGTGAAGATGGAGGGGAGCGCGGCGTAGACGAGGACGTGGCGCATCACCTCGAGGTCGGTGGCGCCGAGCGACCGGGCGGCCTCGATGTGGGACCGCTCCGCGGCGGCAGCGCCGTTGATGGTGTTGAGGACGACCGGGAAGAACGATGCGTAGAAGATGACCACAACCTTCTGCGAGAACCCGATGCCGATGATGAGGATGGTGATGGGGATGAGCGTGATTGAGGAGACGTTCCGCAGGAAGTCGATGAGGAAGTCGAACAGGTTGCGGGCGCGCCAGCTCCAGCCGATGAGGAGACCGAGCGGGATGCCGACGAGGGCGGCGAGGAAGAACCCGGTGTAGACCCTGACAAGCGTGTCGACGGTGTGGCCGATGAACGTGCCGTCGAGGATGCGGACGACCATGCGGATGGCGGTGTCGGAGAACGGCGGGACCATCCCGTTCGACAGCGCGGAGCGGCCGGCGACCTCCCAGGCGATGATGAACGCGAGCGCGCCGGCGATCCGGTAGCGGCGGGCAGGGGAGAGGACGGTGTGGCGGTCCATCAGAGGCTGCCCCCGATGCGGTCGAGGATGCGGTCCCGGGTTTCGAAGTAGGCATCGGTCTCCAGCACGTCACGGTGCCGCGGCCCCTCCCCGATGTCCATCTCCTCGAGGAGTTCCCCGTCGCTGGAGAGGAGGCGGATGGTGTCCGCGAACAGGTACGCCTCCTCGATGTCGTGGGTGACGTAGACGACCGTCTTGTCGCGGTCGGCGAGGATGTCGCGGAACTCGCCGTACAGCGCCTCCTTGGTCAGTGCGTCGAGCGCGGCGAACGGTTCGTCCATCAGGATGACCTCCGGGTCTGTGACGAGGGCGCGGGCGAGCGCGGCCCGCTGCTTCATCCCGCCGGAGAGCTGGTGCGGGTAGGAGTCGCTGAAGTCGGAGAGGCCGACCATCTCGAGGTGGGCGGCGATGCGGTCCGGGTCGGGTTCCGTGCGTGCCAGTTGCATGGCGGCGCGGAGGTTGCCGGCGACGGTGCGCCACGGGAACAGGGCGTAGTCCTGGAAGACGAACGAGATGTCGCCGCGGTCGAACTTGTCGCCCTCGCGGTAGACGACCCTTCCGGATGTCGGCTGGACGAGGCCGGCGATGATGCGGAGAAGCGTGCTCTTCCCCGAGCCGGACGGGCCGATGAGCACCGTGAACTCGGAGTCCTCGACCGCGAACGAGATGTCCTGGAGGGCGGTCACGGTTCGGTGGCCGTCACGGAACTCCTTCGATACGGATTCGAGGCGGACCGTCTCCACGGGTCTCACCCGGCCGGTCCCATACCGGCGATGTCGTCCTGGATGTCGGCGACGAACCGGTTCTCGACGTACGGCTCGATGTCGTGGTGCTGGTCGAGCTGGCCGTACTGCACCATGTAGTCCTGGCCGATCCGGATCTTCGTCGTGTTCACGCGGAGGTCGCGCGGCACCCGCGGATGGGTCATCTGCTCGAGCTGGTCCATGGTGTACGGGCTGTGCGCCGCGACGTTCTCCAGCCGTTCCTGCGGGTTGTCCCGCGCGTACTTCGCGGCCTTCACGTAGGCCCGGAGGAACCGCTCCAGTTTGTCCTGCTCCGTCGTTGTCCACTCCTCGCGGACGGCGGCGAACGCGGCGATGATGCCGCTGCGGCTGAACGAGTCGAACTCGTACGCCATCCCCTCCATCCGGAGGAGGTCCATCGGGGTGGAGGAGTCGGTGAAGCATGCGTCGACGGAGTCGGACAGGAACGCGCCCTGGTAGCTGGTCTCGTCACCGAGGTAGGTGAACTCGTAGTCCTCGCCGTGCTCCAGGCCGACGCGGTCGGCCCAGATGCGGATCCACAGGTCGCCCATGGAGCCGGAGGTGGAGGAGCAGATTGTCTTCCCCCGGAGGTCGTCGACGGACGTGATGTTGAGGTCGCTGCGGACCGCGAGCGAGGCACCCGGCTGGTCCGGGCCGTAGCCGGCACGGGCCGCGACGAACCGGATCGGGACCTCGGACGCGATCTGGTAGTTGGCCGGGGTTGTGGCGCCGCTGCCGACATCGATACGGCCGTTCACCAGGGCCTTGTTGATCTCGGGACCGGGCAGCTGCACCATCTCGGCGTCGAACCCTTCCTCCTCGTAGAACCCTTCCTCGATGGCGGTGTAGTGCGGGGAGGTGAGGAGGCCGGGGACGTGGCCGATGCGGAGCCGGTCGGCATCGGTGGCGGCCTGGCCGGTCGGGGTCTGTCCGTTCATGACGACGAGGCCGCCCGCGAGGATGACGAGCGCGACGGCCCCGACGATACCGAGCGTGCGCCGGTCGTGGCTCATGGGGCCACGTGGGGACGCCCCTCTTAAATACGCCCTGTGGCGTAAACCGGTCCGAATCCGGGTTTACGTTCCTGCGTTCATGCGAGGAGGTGGGACGGGACGCGGCCGTCGACGTGGGCGGGGACGTCGCGGCCGTGCAGCGCGAGGAGGAGCGGGGCGATGTCCATGCACGAGATGGGGTCGGATGCACC
Organism: uncultured archaeon; assembly: GCA_964575915.1. GTDB lineage: Archaea > Nanohalarchaeota > Nanosalinia > Nanosalinales > Nanohalalkaliarchaeaceae > CAZNTD01. The sequence goes on from CAZNTD010000004.1 coordinate 25,474, forward strand.
GTCCGCGGCGAGGTCAGGACCGGCGGCGATGTAGGTGCCGCGTTCGGTGTGGTGGGCGCGGGTGGGCGGCGACCAGCCCGGCTTCTCCGCGCGGAACTCCCAGCCGGGCGGGGTCTCCCAGATGTCGTACCGGTACAGGTTGTGGAACCGGTCGTGCATGTATTCGTCCTCGGTCGCCTCCTCCTGGCCGTGGACGGAGACGACGATGACGTTCGGGTCGTCGGCCAGGTCGAGATAGCGCGCGAGGAGATCGTCGACGTGGCGGTAGAACGCGTCGAGCAGCCCCTCGGATGCGAGCCACGGGTCGATGTCCGGGTCGAACGCAGGGTTGTCCGGGGAGCGGGGCCAGAGCAGGTGCTGGGTGTTGTCGCAGATGCCTTCCTCGGAGAGGAGGATGTCCCACTCCTGGTCCTGCAGGATGTCGAGCCGGGCGTCGTGGATGCGCTCGCTCCACGCGATGTTGTTGTCGAGGACGGCGCGGAGGTAGTCCTGCTCCGAGTCGCAGTCCTCCGGATATATGGGCGGGACCGCGAACAGCGGGGTGACGGGGTAGTCGGGTTCGATGTCGAGGATACGGTCGCGGACGTCCTGGTCGTTGCACGCCGCGACCTGGTCCCGGAGGTAGGATGTGGGCTGCGTCCAGAAGCCGGAGAGCCACAGCCCGTCGTTGGGAAGTTCGGGGGCGGGGAACGTGGTGGGGGAGAAGACACCGAGCTGGACGGCGCGCTGGTCGGGCAGCATCTCCCACACCCAGGGAACGTCGACGTCGTAACTGGTGAAGAGCCGGGAGGATTCGAGTTCCTCCGGTGGGATGACCCGGGTCTCGGAGGCGGGGTCGTTCCAGAACAGGGATCCCTCGAACGTCCCGGTCTGGAAGTCGACGATGCCGTGGTGCTGCGGCGCGGTGCCGGTCAGCATGGAGGTGTAGTCGACCGGGGAGGCGGTGGACATGACCGAGGTGCAGACGCCGTAACTCCCCCGGTCCATCAGGGTCTTGAACGTCGGCATCACGCCTTCCTCCGCCTTCTCGACCATCCGCTCGTGGGCGAGGGCGTGGACCGGGAAGACGATGGTCCGTGTCATGGCCCGGGATGGGCGCGCCACGACTAAATAGGTGTCGCCAGTAAACCCGGGGCGGCGGGGGTTGACGGCGGGCGGAGTATTAAAACGCGGAGGGGGAATGGTGGTCGTATGCATCTCCGTCGGATGCTCGACCACGCCGCGGAGCGGTACCGGGACATGACAGCCATCGACGACCAGGCCACGGGGGAGTCGGTGACGTACACGGAACTGCGGGACCGGGTGCGGCGGGTCGGGGACGGCCTGGCGGACGGGACGGAACCTGTGGTCGGCCTGTTCGGGACGAACGGCCTTCCCCTGTTCACGGCGATGTACGGGGCGTGGGACCGGGGGCTGCGGACGTGCGAGGTGAAGCCCCGCACCGATCCCGGCAACCTTTCCTACTTCGTCGAGGACGGCGGGGTGGACGTCCTGGTGTTCGACGCGGAGCGGGCGGACGCGGTGGCGCAGGTCCGGGCGGAGCTGGACGTGGACCGGTACGTGCAGGTGGACGGTGAGATCCGGGACTGGGCGGAGCCGCTGGACGCGGTGATGGGTGAGCCGTCGGTCCCGGAGCGGGACGTGTCGGTGGACGACATCGCGTCCATCGGCTACACGAGCGGGACGACCGGCGATCCGAAGGGGGTGCCGTACACGTTCGACCGGATGTACCACACCGTCCTGGTCACCCTGCTGCGGGACGAGGTGGTGCACGGCGACACGGTCTGCCTCATCTACCCGTACTACGGGGTGGGGACGCTCCACCTGCTGGGAAGCATGCTGGTCGGGGCGACGGTCGTCCTGCCGGCGGACCGTGACCCGGACACGGTGCTGGCGACCGTGGAACGGGAGTCGGTGGACAGCATCGGCGGCGTCCCTACCCAGCTGAAGGGGCTGGCGGAGGAAGCCGGTCGCGGGGAGTACGACCTGTCGAGCGTCCGGTACGTCCACACCGGCTCCGGGCTGCTGACGTCGGAGGTGGAGCGGGCGGTCCGGGACGCGTTCGACCCTGACATCTTCTGCACGAGTTACGGGTCGTCGGAGGCCGGGGAGACGTGTTACAACCTGGAAGCGGGGAACGCCATCGGCCATCCGCACGTGTTCCACGATGTCCGGCTGGTGGAGCCGGGCAGCGACGACCCGGAGGCCGTGGTCGAGGGGACGGGCGAACTCATCGTCTCTATGGACGGGCCGACCGTGTTCGACGGCTACTGGGACAAGCCCGGGAAGACGGAGGAGGCGGTGCACGATGGATGGTACTTCACCGGGGACGTCGTGTCACGCGACCAGGACGGCGTCATCCGGTTCGAGGGGCGTGCCGACGACATGATAATCAGCGGCGGCGAGAACATCGCTCCCTCGGCGGCGGAGGACGTTCTCATGGAACATCCCCTGGTGGATGCCGTCGGGGTCGCCGGTGTGCCCAGCGAGCGGTGGGGCGAGAAGGTGGTCGCGTTCGTGGTCGGGGACGTGGAGCCAGACGAGCTGGACGCGTGGTGTCGGGAATCTGACCTGGAGGACTTCAAGCGGCCGAAGGAGTACGTCTTCGTCGACGAGGTGCCGACGAGCGAGACGGGCGGGGTGCGGCGGACGGTGCTGGCGGAGCGGTATCAGGAACGGGAGAAGTAGACCGTGCCGTCGCGCTCGGTGCGGGACACGCGGCCGTCCATCTCGAGCAGGACGAGGTGGCCGATGCTTTCTGACATGCCGAAGTAGTACTGCGGCTCCGACAGGTCAGGGAACAGCTCGTTCATCACCGTGAACGCGGTCGTCGGCCCGTCGAGGAGACCGTGAACGGTCTCGAGCCGGTCCGCGTGGTGCTCCTCGATCTCCCGGATGCGGCCGGGCACGTCGGGGATGGGCGGGCCGTGGCCGCCGTAGCCCTGGTCCGGGAGCACCGTCTTCAGCCGGGAGAGGGTGTCGAGGTAGATGGCGAGGCTGGCCGGCGGCTCCTCACCGTCCCGCGGCAGCTGGAGGGTCGGGTTGGGGGTGATGTCCTGGAGCACCGTGTCGCCGGTGAACGCGGTACCGTCGCCCATGAACACGGCGTTGCCGGAGGCGTGGCCCGGTGCGTCGACCAGTTCGAGGATGCCGCCGGGGACGGTCACGGTGTCTCCGGGCGCGAGGCGGCGGTCCACCTGCACGGAGCAGTCCGCGTCGGGCAGGGTGGATGCGACGAGGCCGTCCGCCACGTCCGCCGGCATGCCGTGGGATGTGAAGTAGGTGGAGAAGAACGCGTCGCTCCTCTCCCGGTGGGCCGGGTAGGACTCCACGATGGGCGCGGCGTCCCGGTGGCTCATGACGGTGGCGCCGGCGTCGCGGAGGCGGTGGGCGTTGCCGAAGTGGTCGGAGTGGTGGTGGGTGAGGAGCACCCGGTCCACGTCGGCCGGGGAGACGCCTTCCTCCGCCAGCCCGTCCACAAGCGCGTCCCAGGCGCCGCGGTGCGGACCGGTGTCGATGAGGGTGCACGGCTCGCCGGGCAACAGGTAGCAGTTGACGTGGTCGGCGCCGAGCGGGCCGGGCACCGGGATGCGGACCGGGTCCATCAGATATCGAACAGGTCCATGGGGGTGTCCTGGAGGATGGCCCGTTTCTGTTCGGTGGTGAGCCCGGGATGGTCGACGACCATGCCGGGATGGTCCGCGTCGGGATGCGGGTAGTCGGAGGTGTAGAACACCTGGCCCTCCAGATCGTTCATCTCGAGCATCGTCCCGAGGTAGTCGGGGTCGCGGAACGGTTCGAGGG
>CAZNTD010000005.1:0-9204 GCA_964575915.1 uncultured archaeon
TCGTACAGCCCCTCGACGTGGACGGTGACGCCCTTCTCCCGCAGCAGTTCCATCTGCCGGTCGACGTAGTCCTCCTCGACGGAGCCGCGGGTGGCGACGAAGTACATGGTGGCGTTGCCGAACGGCCGCATGACCCGGCCGGCCCGCTGCGTGGCCTGCCGCCGGGAGCCGCCCTGGCCGGACATGACGACGCCGACCTCCGCGTCGGGGATGTCGAGTCCCTCGTCGCCGATGCGGGAGACGATGAGGCGCGTCAACTCGCCCTCCCGGAACTGCTGCAGCATCTCGTCCCGCTTCTCGTGCTCCATCTCGCCGGAGACGAACGGGATGTCGAACTCGCGGGACAGCTTCTCGCCCTGCTCGATCCAGTCGGCGAACACGATCATCTTCTGGTCGGCGTGGTCGTCCAGCAGGTCGTCGAGCACCTTCTCCTTCTCCGGGTTCTTGCCGGCGATGATGTTCTTCTTGATGCCGTCCGCCTTGTCGTACTCCGCGCGGAGGCCGGAGTCGTGCCAGTCGACGTACCGGATGTGGACGTCGGGCACGAGGACGTTGCCGCGGGCGAAGAACAGCGACCAGTCCCCACCGATCTCGGGGCCGATGAGCGTGAATATCTCCCGCTCCTTGTTGTCCTCGCGGACTGGCGAGGCGGAGAGGCCGATGCGGCGGATTGACTGCAGGTTGGCGGCGGTGCGGAACACGTCGGCGGGGATGTGGTGGACCTCGTCGAAGATGATGAGCCCCCAGTCCTTCCGGAACACCTCCGTCCGAGAGCCGACGATGTGGTACGTGGCGATGGTGATGTCGTTGAGCTCCTTGGTATCGCCGTGGTACTCGCCGATCATGTCCTCGGTCGCACTGGTCTTGTCGAGGATCTCCTCCTTCCACTGCGGGACGAGGGAGCGCTGCGGCACGAGGATGAGCGTGGGCGCGTCGATACGCGCCATCAATCCGATGCTGGTCACGGTCTTCCCGCTTCCGGCGGGGTTGGCGAGGACGGCGGCCTTCATGTCCCACGCCTTCTGCACCATGTCCTCCTGGTAGTCACGGAGGTCGATGGTCAGCTCCAGCCCGAGCTCCTCGTCCACCTCCCGGAACGCGTAGTCGTCCTCGACCGGGTAGCCCTTGTCCAGCAACGCCTTCTTTATCTGTGCCCGGGCCTTCGACCCGGAGCCGATGCGTGATTTCGTATCGGTGATATCCGCGACGAGGTTGTCCGCGACGTCCTCGACCTGCCGGGCGTACTCCATCCGGTCGGCATCGTCGGCGACAAGGACGTAGAACGGTCCCTCCTTCCGGATGCTGAAGATGTCGGCGCGGCGGAACGTCTGGTCGACGAACTCGCGGAAGGTGGGCGAGTCGTGCGGCAGCACGTCGTCGAAGATGTCGTGCGCCTCCTCCCGTGACAGGTCGGCGTTCCACAGGTCCATCCGGTCGACCACGAACTTGTACAGGTCGCCGCTGGACGATTCGAGGTGGGCGACGCGCGAGAGGGCGCGGAGGGTGTCCTCGTCGGGCGCGACCACGACGATCTCCCGCGACGGCTCGAAGAAGAACACCTGCTCCGCGTCCTCGGCCCGGTCGACGAGTTCCTCCGGTAGTTCATCCGCCCATTCCTCCCATTCGTCGGCCGAGAACGTTATCTGGACCCGGCGCTCGCGCGTATCTCCCGACATCCCTTCCGCGTGTGGATTGAACAAATTTAAAGCTCGATGGTCGCGGAGCCGGCATGGACGACCGGTGGCTGCGGGCGTGGCTGCTGGGCGCGGTCGCGTTCGGGGCCGCGTCCCTGCTCGTCCCGCTCTATCTCATCGAGCAGGGTGGAGGAGCCGCGGAGATCGGGCTCCTCGCCGCGGCCTCCGGGTTCGGCGGTGCGGCGGGCGCCATCCTGCTCGGCGCGGTGTCGGACCGGCAGGACGGCCGGCGACGCATCGTCATCGGCGGCCTGCTCACCGTCGCCGCCTGTCTCGCCGGGTTCGTCGCCGTATCGTCGCCGGGCGGCATCATCGCGTTGAACGGCATCATCTGGTTCGTGGTGGCGGCGCTGACCCCGACGCTCACGCTCATCGCCATCGACGACGAGCCGCGGTACCGGTGGCAGCACCGCATCGCATCCCTCTCCCGGGCGCAGGGGGTGGGATGGGCTGCCGGCCTCGCGCTCGGCTTCCTCTGGATGGTGGTCGTTCCCAGGTTCGTGCCGCTCACGGCGGCGCAGCACGGGTTCTTCCTGGCGATGGCCGGGTGTGCAGGGGTGGCGGCGATGGTGGCCGGTCGGCGGCTGCCACGTGACGCGGGCCGGCCGGTGGCGGCGACGCGGTACCGGCGCATCCTCCGGTTCGTGCTGGAGGAGAGCCGGGAGGTGTCCGGCATGGTCCTGTTCCTCGCGCCCGCCCGCCTGTTCGCGGTGACCGCGCTCCTCCGGCCGCGCCGGGCGGTCCACCGGGTCACGCCGCGGCTCGCCGGGTTCTTCGCGGCGGCGTTCGTCTTCTTCACCGGGTTCGGGATGTACTTCGCGTTGCTGCCACTGTTCCTCCGGGCGTCGCTGGGTATCGGGGAGGAGGTCGTGTTCGGCCTGTTCTTCCTGTCGAACGGGGCGGCCGCGGTGGCGTTCACCCGGGCGGGAGTGCTGGCGGACCGGTACGCCCTGTCCGGGCTGCTGGGCGGGGCGCTGGGGCTGCGGTCGGTGCTGTTCCCTGCCGTGGGGCTCGGCGGCGCCGCACTGGGTGCCGCGGCGCCGGGCGTGGCGTTCCTTGCGGCGGCGTTCCTGCTGACCGGGCTGTCGTGGGCGGTCATCGCGGTGGCGGGGACGACGCTGGTGACGACGCTGGCGCCGGACGGCATCCGCGGCGAGGCCATCGGGGGGTACACCGCGCTCAACGCGGTCGCGGGCGGCGTCGGAAGCATCCTTGGCGGCCACCTGGCGGCGGATGGCTACACCGACATGTTCCTCGCGGTCGGCGGGCTGTGCCTGGTCGCGGCACTGGCCGTCGTGGTGCTCGTCCGCACCGGCCGGTCCGCCTGACCGCTCCGGAACGTGCCCAGGATCAGCTCTGCGGCTCGTCCTTGGGATCGAATTCAAGGGCCGCAGAGTTGATGCCCGCACGGTTTCTCCGGAACCGTGCTCACAATCAATTCCGCTCAATCGTCCGGCTCAAAGTCCAGTGCTGCGGAATTGATGCAGAACCGCTTGCCGGTGGGGTCGGGGCCGTCGTCGAAGACGTGGCCGAGGTGGGAGTGGCAGCGGGCGCACCGGACCTCGATGCGGGTCATGCCGTGGGACGTGTCCTCGTGGAACTCGACGTTGGCCTCGTCGATGGCAGCCCAGAACGAGGGCCAGCCGTGGTCGCCGCTCCCGAACTTGGTGTCGGAGTCGAACAGGTCCTGGCCGCACGCGGCGCACCGGTAGGTGCCGTCCACGTCGTGCTCGAGGTAGTCGCCCGTCCCGGCGGGCTCGGTGCCTCCCTCGCGGAGGATGCGGTACTGTTCGGGGGTCAGCTCCTCCTTCCATTCCTCCTCCGTCTCCGGGATGTCGTCCGCCATGGATGGTGGATGCGTCCGGCGGAATATAAAACGCGGGGCGCGATCCACAGGGGCCACGGTGGTTAAAAATCTTTGTCCCGCATCCGTCGCTCCGACGAGAGTGACTCGATATGCCAGCATGCCAGTTCTGCAAGGTGAAGCTGCCGGTCCACGAGATGGAGGTGTCCGTAACCGACGACAGCGGCGACCGTGTCCATTACTGCACCCCGGAGTGCTACCGCGAGGAGCGGCGGGTGGCCACGGTGGAGGACGGGTTCGGCCGGCTCGCGGACGCCCTCGAACAGGTGGCATCGGCGCTCGACGGGACAGGGTAGGCGGTCGATGTGCCGGTTACCGGTTCGGCGGGTCCGTGGACATGGCGACCGGCCGGGGAACAGATTGATATAGTCGCGGCCCGGTCTTGGATGCATGCGAGAGATCGGATTCATCGGGCTGGGCGCGATGGGGGCGCCGATGGCCCGGAACGTGCTGGAGGCGGACTATCACCTGAACATCTATGACAGGTACGGTGGGCGGACCGCGGCGCTCACCCGTGCGGGTGCGTCGGAGCGGGACAGCCCGGCGGAGGTGGCCTCCCGCTCGGACGTCACCTGCATCATGGTGCCGGACGGCGATGCGGTGCTCGACGTGCTGCACGGGGATGACGGGCTCCTCGAGGGCCTGTCCGCGTCGGAGTACGTGGTGCAGATGTCGACCATCAGCCGTGAGGCGACGCTGGAGGCGGCGGACGCGGTCGAGTCGGTGGGCGGCCGGTTCGTGGATGCGCCGGTGTCCGGCACGGTCGGACCGGCGGAGGACGGGACGCTGACGGTCCTTGCGGCGGGGGACGACTACGCGCTGGACACGGTGGAGCCGGTGCTGGAGGCCATCGGGGATCCGGTGGTGCGGTGCGGCGATGTCGGTGCGGGGACGGACATGAAGCTGTTCGTCAACCTGCTGCTCGGCGATATGATGCAGGCGTTCAGCGAGGCGCTGGTCTTCGGGGCGGCGCAGGATCTGGATATCGACGACATGATGACCGTGGTCACCGCGGGCGCGGTGGACAGCCCGATGTTCCGTGCGAAGGCGGAGAAGATCCGGGACGGCGACTTCTCCTCCGCGTTCCCGGTCGACTACATGTTCAAGGACCTCTCGCTTGCGGTCGATGCCGCCGCGCGGGAGGAGGTGCCGATGCCGGTCACCGCGGCGGCGCGGGAGGCGGTCAACCACGCCAGGGCGATGGGCTACGGCGAGGACGACATGGCCGCGGCTATCCGGGCGCTCGAGGATATCGCCGGCGTGTCGGTGCGGGACCGGGAGGGATAGGATGCGGTGGCCGTTCCGGTGGCCGCCGGCCACGTGGCAGGCCGCGCTCGTCGGCGCGGCCGTCGTCCTGGCGGTCGTGGGGATCGACGCGGCGCTCGGCCGGCCGGGCGTGGTGAAGGCGGTCGTCCTCGCGACGGGGGTGTGGCCGGCGGGTATCTACCTCTACGACCAGCTGGTCAGCCGGGGGAACCAGGTCACGGTCGGGATGACGCTCACCGTGCTGGGTATCGGGGCGGGCCTGCCGCTCCTCGTGCTCGGCCTGCTTGTCATGACCAGCCTTGGACCGGCCGGCTGACCGGGTATGCAGGCATCTCCTGGAAGAACGATGCGGAGCACCGGCTTCTCGGACCGCGTGAGAGAAGGGGTTCGAGAATTCTTCAGGGAATGTGGAACGCACGGCACCGCGAAGCGGACCGTGCTCGAAGCACTCCGTAGGAGTGCGGAGGGAGGGAATCGAACCCTCGACCTCTGCGTCTCTCACGAGCGCGCACAAGATCATCGGGTCGAAGACGCGAGCGTCTTCTCGAACGCCCTTCTCCCCGGCGGGGAGAACGACGTGTCCCTCAGTGCTCATAGACGGCTGCCATGGACGGCGGCAGTTGCGTTATGAGCGCAGCGCTCTAACCGACTGAGCTACCTCCGCTTGCCATGGACGGGACGATGAAAACTCTTAAAGGTTGGTCGCATCCGGGGCAGAATCCATTTAAGCGTTGGACCACCGCGAGGTGACAGGTATGGCAGTGATGCAGACCGGGTCCGATCTCCGTGATTCCCTCGCCGATGTCCACCTGGGCGACCGTATCAGCGATGCGGCGTTCCATGATGGCTACACGCCGGTGGCGGACCACGCGGCAACGCTGGTCAAGGGCCACCTTGACGAGTACGCGGCGGAGTTCAGCTACCACGAGCCGAACGTGCTGGAGCGTGATTATGATGGTGAGGTACCGTTCACCGATGGTGACGCGTTCATGGACCGGCTGGGGGCTGCGGTGCAGGACATCCTCGTGCGGGTCTACGAGGAGGCGGCACCGCACTTCCACGCGGACGTGGCGAGCGTCGACCGGGCGGCCGCGCGGGACTGGGCGGCCATCCGGACGGACCTCACGGTCGCGGAGGACGGGGACGGCATCCGGCTCGACTACGACCGGGCCTAGAGCAGGTCGGCCGCGGTGATGATCCCGGCGAGACGTCCCGCTTCCGTGACGATGACCGCGTTCTCGGTGTCCAGCAGTTCGCGCACGGCGTCCCGCGGTGTGGCTGCGGGGACGGTGGGGAGCGCTGACCGCATGTGGTCCCGCACCGGGTCGTTCGGCGCCGCACCGAGGAGGCCGCGGCTGGTGATGCTGCCGACGCAGGTCTCCCCGTCGACCACCGGTAACTGGGAGAACCCTTCCCGTTTCATCCGGTCCGCGGCGTCCGCGACCCGGTCGTCCGGCTCCGCGCCGATGATGTCCGGGGTCATCAGGTCGGCCGCGGTGGTCTGGTCGGCGTCCTGCAGCGCCTCCAGCGCGTTGTGGAGCCGGGCGGCGTCGCGGTAGTTCGGGACGGAGCCGCCGTTCTCCAGTTTGGCGACGAACGACTGGGAGACATCGGCCTCCTGTGCGGCCGCGGCCTGTGACAGGCCGAGGTCGGTGCGGAGCCGGGCCACGCGGTCGCGCAAGTCATCGAGGGACGGAATCATTCGTATCTGACTTGAACGGGGCGGGTGATATTCTTATATGTTGGGTGTGCGGGTGCGGGCATGAGCGACAGGAACATCGTCGTCGAGCACATCCCGGGCGAACACATCGAAACGCACCGCATCGAACTCGTGGAGCGGAAGGGCATCGGCCATCCGGATTCTCTGGCGGACGGCATCTCGGAGGCCGTGTCCCGGGCGCTGTGCGAGGAGTACCGGGACGCGTTCGGGGCAATCGCCCACCACAACACGGACGAGGTGCAGATCATCGGCGGCGCCGCGGACCCGGCGTTCGGGGGTGGGACGATGGTGCGGCCCATCTACATCCTGCTCGGCGGCCGGGCGACGCACGAGTACGGCGGGGAGACGGTCAACGTTCACGGGACGGCCATCACGGCGGCGAAGGAGTTCCTGGACGATACGGTGCGGAACCTCGACGTGGAGCAGGACGTGGTCATCGACTCGCGCATCGGGAAGGGGTCGAGCGACCTGACGGAGATGTACGCCCGGTCCGGCTCCGTCCCGCTGGCGAACGACACCAGTTTCGGGATCGGTCACGCCCCGCTGTCGGAGACCGAGACGGTCGTGATGAACGTCGAGCGGAACCTGAACAGTGACGCGACGAAGCAGGAGATGCCGTTCCTCGGGGAGGACATCAAGGTCATGGCGGACCGGGACCACGACGACCTCCACCTGACGGTCGCGGCCGCCTTCGTGGACCGGTACGTCGCGGATGCGGACGAATACCACGAGAAGAAGGCGCGACTGGCGGAGCACGTCCGGGACGTGGCGGAGACGGTCACGGACCGTGCGGTCACGGTCGATATCAACACGGCGGACGGCGACGCGGACGACGAGCTCTACCTGACGGTGACCGGGACGTCGGCGGAGATGGGCGACGACGGGAGTACCGGACGGGGCAACCGGGTGTCCGGTCTCATCACCCCGAAGCGGTCCATGTCCCTCGAGGCGAGTTCTGGCAAGAACCCGGTGGCGCACATCGGCAAGATCTACAACATCCTCTCCCACTACATCGCGGACCAGGTGGTCGAGGAGGTCGGGGTCGAGGAGGCGCACGTCATGCTGCTCAGCCAGATCGGCACGCCCATCGACCGGCCGCAGACCGCGACCGTGCAGGTGGCCGGGGAACTGACCGCGTCCGAGGAGCAGGCCATCCAGGATGTCGCGGACCGCTGGCTGGCGAACACGGACACGGTGCTGGAGAAGGTCATCGCCGGCGACATCACGACGTTCTGACGCGCCGGTCCCGCCCCCACCCCCCGCACCTTCATATACCGTGCGGGACATTGGTGGCACGATGGGCGCGGCTCGTGACTGGGCGCGCATCGGCCGCTGGCTGGTCGGTGCGACGCTGGCGTACAACGTGGTCGAGGCAGGGATAGCCATCTACGCCGGCGTGTCCGCGGGCAGCATCGCGCTCGTCGGGTTCGGGCTGGACAGCGTCATCGAGGTCGCGGCGGCGTCCATCCTCCTGTGGCGGCTGTCCCTCGAGCAGGAGGGGGTCGCGGCTGATCGGCGCGCGTCGGCCGAACGACGGGTGCACCGGTTCATCGGCGCCACCTTCCTTGTCCTCGCAGTCTACGTGACGGGCCAGGCCGGCTGGATGCTGTGGACCGGGGCCGCGCCGGCGGAGAGCCTGCTCGGTATCGCGCTGGCCCTGCTCTCGCTCGGGGTCATGCCGCTCGTCGCCTGGGGGAAGATGCGTGCCGCCCGGAACATCGGGAGCGCGGCGCTCCGCTCCGAGGCGCGGGAGACGCTTGCCTGCTCCTACCTCTCCTTCACCCTGCTGCTCGGGCTCACCGCGAACGCGGTGGCCGGCTGGTGGTGGGCGGACCCGGTCGCGGCTCTGCTCATGGTGCCGTGGCTCGTGCGGGAGGGACGGGACGGCCTGTCCACCGGGCGGGAGGCCTGAACGGGAGATCACTCACCGAGCTTCTCGGTGAGGAGGGAGAACGCCTCGGTCGCGTCGTCCTCGTGGACGACGATGTGGGTGTCCTCGCGGCAGGAGATGCACTCGGTCACGTTGATCTCGCGGCCGGCGAGGAGGGACATGACGTAGGCGAGGACGCCGGGCGTCCGCTCAAGATCCTCGGAGCTGCGGAGGGTTATCATGACCTGGTCCGGGATGGCCTCGCCCTCGCAATCGGCCTCGCCGTCCCGCATCACGGTGTAGCCGTTCTCGGTGCGGGCGAATATCTCGTCGCCGGCCGGCTCGACGGACTTGCACACGGTCACGTTGTTCCGGAGCTCGATGGAGGTGCCACCGAGGATGCGGGCGATGTTGGTGGCGCGCTCCTCGCGCCGCTCCCGGAGGTCGTCGGAGTGGCGGCGGAGCGCCATCTTGATGGCCTCGAAGCTGCCGTCGATCTCGTCCGATACCTGCCGGGCGAGCGCGGAGTAGTTGATTATCTGCTGCGACAGCGCCTCCTGGATGTACGGCCGTCTCTCGACGTACGCCCGGACCTGTTCCGTGACCGACATGGGAGATAGATATGGGACATCTCACCCCATATAAAGATTCGGGAGAACGGCACATGTTGTCTCACATAAAACATCTCTTTTCTCGATGAAACGGATGGAAAGTCATGTCGCATATAGGAAAAGATTATTAAGCATCTCGACCAGTGGTGATACAGGGAGATGGCCCAGCGATCATCCGA
>CAZNTD010000005.1:9304-28285 GCA_964575915.1 uncultured archaeon
CACAGCCCGGACGGCGAGCACGTCATCATCCACGAGGGGAACGACGTCACCGTCGAGCGGCTGGAGGACGCCGGCTACGCGGTCCGCGAGGTCGATACGAGCGAGTACCTCAAGGCGGGCGGCTCGGTCTTCTGCATGAAGATGATGGTCCCGTCACCCGAGTGACCGGATCGGAACAGAAGCGGCCCTGGGCTGCACGCCCAGGGCATCCCATGTTCTTCCCGTCCGTTCCGTTCTCCCGTTCATCCCCGGTCCGTCCGCACCGGGTCAGCCGCGGTCGAGCGGGGTCGTCATGCAGTGCACCCCGCCGTAGCCGTTGGTGAGGTTGTCAAGGTCGAGGCCGCGACCATCCGGCACCACCTCGATGCCGATGTCCTGCATCTCCTCGATGACCGCGTTGGCCGGGTCGTCCGCGTCGTACGCCCCGGAGTCGTCGGTCCGGTAGATGGGCAGCACCACGCCGTCGTCCAGCGTGAGGAAGTTGGCCGCCTCCGGCCGGGCCTCGTACCCGGCGTGGACGACCTCCATATCCATCTCGCCGGTGACGTAGTCGTGGAACGTCTCGGTCCGGTCCTGCACGTAGTCGCCGTCCTCCGTCATCCGGTAGACATCGACGGTCGTGTTCCGGGCGAGATCCTCGTCCATCACCGCCACGTCGTGGGCGGCGACGTTGAACCAGGTGTCGAGGTGCATGATGTGCATGTCCGCCTCGGTGTCGCCGTCGTTGTGCGCAGCCTTCAGCCGCTCCTCCTCGGCGACCGGTGCGCGGACCAGGCCGACCTCAGGGTAGCCGACCGCACCGTTCTCGAGCACCTGCTCCGCCGCGCCGTACGTGGTGCGGAGCGGCTCCGCGTCGCCCGCCGGGTCGACACCGATGAGCGCGACATCACCGGCCGGGATGAACTCACCGCCCTCCAGCGTGTCGTCGCCCTGCACCGCGTAGACCGGGTCGGCGCCGATGCCCTCCCATGCGGCCTGCGCGATGGCGACCTCGGGCTGCCGCACCTGCTTCGCCATCTTCCCCATGACCGGTCCCCGGTCGCCCAGGAACTGCTGGTCACGCTGGAAGAACAGGTTCGTGATGGGGTTCTCCATCGTGTACGTGACGTCATCAGCGCGATCGTCGCCGGGCCGGGACGGCGCCGGGGTGCGCCGGATGTCCGGGTTGACGAGGAGCGCCTGCAACTGCTCGTAACTGCTGCGGCCGTCGATATCGTCCCACATCTCGCCGTAGGTCTCGCCGGGGCTGTCGAGCATCGCCGTGTCGATGTTCACCCCGCCGTGCGGGACGTCGCCGCGGACCATGTCACGGAGCGGTCCGTCAGCCAGGTCGTCATGGATATGGTGGACGTTGTCCTCGCCGAGGAAGTCGTTGAGCACCTCGACCATCTCATCGTGCTCCTGCTGGGCGGCGCCGATGTCGAAGGAGTCGAGGAAGAGGTTCGGTTCGGGGGCGAGGGTCCCGAGGAAGGTCTCCATGCCGGGTTTATGGACACGGACCTCACGCAGCCGGTCGTATTCCGCTTGCGCGGTGTGCCTTGCCATGTCACGCCAACCCTGTTATATCCTGCCGGGGGTAACAATCCTTAAGTAATTTCCGACAGGTGACCACACCCGTTCCGGGGACCGGCCTCGCGGGTGACGGCCGTTCAGCAGGGCGGCGACCGGCCGATGATTTATAAATGTGCGTTCCGGACGGTGTGACAGGCGATCAATGATGACGACCACCCTCAAGGGTGAATACGAAAGGCACGGTTTCCAGCTATGAAGCAAACCCTGAATCTGTAGACACGGTCGTCCTTCTCTACTCCGGCGGGCTCGATACTTCCTGCATGGTCAAGTGGATCCAGGAGGAGTACGGTGCGGACGTCGTCACCCTGACAGTGGACGTCGGCCAGCCCGGCATGGATCTCGATGCAATCAAGCAGAAGGCGCTCGATGTCGGTGTGAAGGACGCGTTCGTCGTCGATGCGAAGGACGAGTTCGCGGACGAGTACGTCGCGCAGGCCATCAAGGCCAACGCGCTCTACCAGGGGCAGTACCCTCTGTCCTCGGCCATCTCCCGCTACCTGCTCAGCAAGAAGGCTGTCGAGGTCGCGAACCAGGTCGGGGCGGACGCGGTCGCGCACGGCTGCACCGGGAAGGGCAACGACCAGGTCCGGTTCGACGGCGCCATCCAGGCACTCGACCCCGACCTGAAGGTGCTCGCCCCGGTCCGCGAGTGGAGCATGACGCGTGACAAGGAGATCGCGTACGCGAAGGAGCACGGCATCCCGGTCGAGGAGACCGAGGAGAAGCCGTACTCGACGGACGAGAACATCTGGGGCAAGAGCTCGGAGTGCGGGCCGCTCGAGGATCCGGACACGGAGCCGCCGGCGAACGTCTTCGAGTTCGTCACCCTCCCCGAGGAGGCGCCGGAGGATCCCGGCTACGTCAAGATAACGTTCGAACAGGGCGTCCCGGTCGCACTGGACGGAGAGGAGATGCCGCTGCACGAGCTCATCGCGGAACTGAACGAGGTCGCGGGGAGCCACGGCGTCGGCATCATCGACATGACAGAGGACCGCGTCGTCGGCCTCAAGTCCCGCGAGATCTACGAGGCTCCCGCCGCGACCACCCTCCTGGATGCGCACCACGACCTGCAGAAGTTCACCTCGACCAAGCACGAGAACTCGTTCAAGAACGGCGTGGAGCAGAAGTGGGCGGAGATGGCGTACGAGGGGCTCTGGTTCGACCCGCTCAAGTCCCATCTCGACGCGTTCCTCGACAGCATCAACGCGAACGTGTCCGGAACGGTCACGGTCAAACTGTACAAGGGCAGCGCCACCGTGGTCGGCCGCACCTCGGACAACGCGCTGTACGACCAGCAGCTCGCGACCTACGAGGAGGGTGAGACGTTCAACCAGTCCGCCTCCCCCGGGTTCATCGAGCTGCACACCCTGCAGACCACGATGAGCAACGAGGGGCAGGACTGAATGAAGCTCTGGGCGGACGGCGATGCGGATGTCGACGCGGCCGTGGAACGGTTCCTGGCCGGGGACGACGTGACGTACGACCAGGAGTTGCTGGAGGTCGACGTGCTGGGAAGCATCGCCCACGCCCGGATGCTGCACGAGCAGGGCTACCTGGACGCGGACGAACTGGACGAACTCCACGCGGCACTGCTCCAGGTGCTGGACGACCCGCCGGAACTCGAGGCTGGGGACGAGGACGTCCACACAGCGGTCGAGAACGCGGTGACGGACCGGACGGAGGCGGGGAAGAAGCTGCACACCGGCCGGTCCCGCAACGACCAGGTCCTGGCGGATACCCGGCTGTACACGAAGCGGGAACTCGTCCGGGTGGCCGACGCGGTGCTGGACCTGGTGGATGCGCTGCGGGACCTCGGCGATGCGCACGCGGACCTGGTCATGCCGGGCTACACCCACATGCGGCAGGCGATGCCGACGACGGCACAGGTCTGGCTGGAGAGCCACGCCGCGGCACTGCTGGACGACCTGGAACTGCTCGATGTGGCGTACGACCTGAACGACCAGAGCCCGCTCGGGGCCGCGGCGGGCTACGGCACGACGCTGGACATCGACCGGGAGATGACGGCGGACCTGCTCGGGTTCGACCGGGTCCAGGCCAACCCGACGTACGCGGTGTCGAGCCGTGGCACCATCGAACTGGCGGTGCTGGACGCGCTGACCCACGTCATGCTCGACCTGGACCGGCTGGCGAACGACCTCATCCTCCGCTCCACCGCGGAGTACGGCCACATCATGCTGCCGGAGGACTACTGCACGGGCAGCAGCATCATGCCGCAGAAGTCGAACCCGGACGTCCTCGAACTGGTGAAGGGCAAGGCGGCCTCGGTCGCCGGGGCCCGCCACCAGGTGGAGTCGACGGTGCTGCACGCGACCAGCGGCTACAACCGGGATACGCAGGAGACCAAGCCGGCGCTGGTGGACGCGCTCGGGACCGTGACCGATGCGGCGACGATCATGGCCGACCTGGTCCCGGGAATCTCGTTCGACGCGGAGCGCATCGCGGAGTCCATGGACGACGCGGTGTTCGCGGCGCACACCGCCAACACGATGGTGGCGGACGGCGTGCCGTTCCGCAAGGCGTACCGCACCGTCAAGGAGGACGGGGAGTACGTCCCCGCGGAGCCGGGGGACATCCCGGCACCGACCATCCCGGAGGCCACGGTCGCGGCGGCGCGGGAGACATGGATGGCGCGCGGGGAGGCGTGGGACGAAACCGTGGAGCGGCTCGTCTCCCGGGACGGGTAACGTTCAAAAGCGTGGACGGGTGGGTCGAGGTATGAGCTTCCTTGACGAGGCACGGCGGGCGGTCCACGACCGCATCGCCGCGGCCATCGCTGATTACGACGCGGACGTCGGTATCACGGTCGAACTGAACCGGGTGACCGACGGGGAGAAGGCGCTGTTCGCCTCCCCGGTCGCGTTCGAACTGGCATCCGAACTGGGCAGGAACCCCGCGGACATCGCCGGGGAGATCGCTGACGCCATCACGGACGTCCCGGAGTTCGTCGCGTCGGTCACGGCGACCGGGCCGTACGTCAACCTGCACGTGGACGAGGACGTCTACGCTGACCGGGTGCTCGGTGACATCGCCGCGGCCGGAGACGAGTACGGCGTGGAGCGCGGCGACCGGCTCGCCATCATCGACGAGTCCTCCCCGAACATCGCGAAGCCGATGCACATCGGCCACCTCCGGAACACCCTGCTGTCCGACGCGCTCAACCGGGTGCTGGAGGAGCAGGGCTACGAGGTCATCGCGGACAACCATCTCGGTGACTGGGGCGGACAGTTCGGCAATCTGCTCTATGCATACACGCAGTGGGGGGACGAGGAGAAGTTCGCCGAGAACCCCATCGACCACCTCCTTGACCTGTACCAGCGGTTCGGCCAGCAGGAGGCGGAACTGGACGGCGAGGAACTGGAGACGTTCCGGGACCGGGGCCGGGAGTGGTTCGTGAAACTGGAGGAGGGCGACGAGGAGGCGGTCGCACTGTGGGAGCGGATGCGCGAGGCCAGCATCGCCCGGTTCGAGGAGACGTACGACATCCTCGACGTGGAGTTCGACGAGTGGATCGGGGAAAGTTTCTACGTCCAGGAGGGGTACACGGACAAGGTGGTCGACATGGCCATCGGGACCGGTGCCGGCGAGGAGAAGACGGACGGCTCCGTGTTCATCCGTGCCGGCGAGCCCGACCCGGAGACAGGGGAGAAACCGGAGTTCGTCATCCTCAAGTCCGACGGGACGACGCTGTACAGCACCCGGGATCTGGCGACCATCCTCTACCGGAACGAGCGGTGGGATCCCGACGAGATCGACTACGTGGTGGCGTCGGAGCAGGACGAGTACTTCCAGCAGCTGTTCGAGGCGGCCGGGAAGCTCGGGCTGGACGGAGAGTTCACCCACATCTCGTACGGCCTCATCTCCCTGCCGGAGGGGTCGATGTCGACGCGGCGCGGCCGCATCATCACCGCCCGGGACCTGCTCGACGAGGTGGAGGCCGAGGCGCTGGACATCGTGGCGGAGAACAACCCGGAGATGAGCGAGGCGGAGCAGGAACGCATCGCCCACACCGTCGCGCTGGCCGCGGTCCGGTACGAGAACCTGCGGTTCCGCCGGGAGCGCGACATCGTGTTCGACATGGAGGACGCGGTCCGGTTCGAGGGCAAGACCGGGCCGTATCTCCAGTACTCCCACACGCGGGCGCGGAAGATCCTGGAGAAGGAGCCGCTGGACACCGAACCGGACGACCTCGTGTTCGAGGGCGACGAGTACGACCTGGTGGACGAACTGGCCCGGTTCCCGCGGGCGCTGCAGCGGGCGGCCGACGACTACGACCCGTACTACGTCGCGCACTACGCCTACGAGCTCGCGACCGCGTTCAACAGTTTCTACCACTCCTGTCCGGTCATCCAGGCGGACGACCCGGACGTGGCGGCGAGCCGGAAGGTGCTCGTGCAGCGCTACCTCGACGTGATGGATCACGTGCTCGACATCCTCGGCATCGACCCGCTGGACGAGATGTAGTCACCGGACGAGGTCACGGATGGCAGCCGCGTGCTTCAGCCCGGAGCCGGTGACGGTGCCGACGACCGTGCCGTCGTACCGGTCCATGACCGGTTCGATGACGGCCGATGTCGGCTCGGGGATGATGCCCTCGCGGTGGATGAGCGTCTCCATGGCCGGCCCGATCTGCTCCTCCGCCACCGTCTCCACCGCCCCGTCCGACTCGCGGACGGCGGCGACCGCTTCCGTGCATTCGAACGACTCGGAGGCGATGATGCCCTCGGCCTCGCTGGCCGGCGGGTCCTCGACCACCGCGTGGTCCTTCCCGGTCTCCAGCGCGACCTTCAATGGGGCCGCGTCCTCCATCTGCACCCCGACCATGCGGGGGGAGGCGCCGCGCTCCTGGAAGCCGTGCCACGTCCCGGCGAGGTCGGTGCCGTTGCCGACCGGGACGACGACCACGTCCGGCTCCACACCGGCGTCGAGGATTTCGTGGGCGATGGCGCGGCAGGCGCGCATGGAGATGTCGGTCATGCCCGCCGTGACGTTCCAGCCATCGAGATCCATGTCGGCGACGGTGTGGTAGACGTCCTCGTAACTGCCCGGGTACCGCTCCACGGATGCGCCGAGCGCGGCGATGAGGTCCTGCTTCTCCCGTGAGGTCTTGTCCGGGAGGTGGCAGGTGACGTCGAGGCCCGCCGGTTCCCCGTACGCGGCGATGGACAGCGCGGCGTTGCCGGAGGAGACCATGTGGAGATGTGTCACGCCCCGGTCGCGGGCCGCGTCGACGATGGCGGCGCTGCACCGGTCCTTGTAACTGCCGGTCGGGTTCAACCCTTCATGCTTGTAGAACCGGTCCGCATCACGGTTGGATGCGATGAGCGGGGTGTCCCCCTCGCCGCGTCCCGTGTCAGGCATCCTGCCCGGCCCCCAGATAGGTGCGGAGCGCGTCGAACGACGTGTTCGGCCCGACCTCGAGGTGGCGCGGCGGCCGGTACGTCTCCGCGTCGATGACCCCGTTCGCGTGCAGGACGCGCTGCAGCGTGTGGGATGCGACGTGCGGCTCCGACATGATGAAGTCCTGGTCGTGGATGGTCAGCGCCTGCTCCCGTGCCGGGAACCCGGCCGGCCCCTCCGCGACACCCGTCTTGGCGAGCGCCATCGCGGCGTCGTACGCCTCGCAGGTGAACGGTGCGGCCTTGTCCGCGTCCGCCGAGTCGTCAGCAAGTTTCATCTTGGGCTTCCCCTGCCCATCCACGTGCGTGCCATAGATATATGCCTTGTCCGTGGTCTCCCGGACGCCCCACGTCCCCGGCCGGCCCATATCGCCGTTGTCGATGCGGGGAAGGTCGGTGGTGAGCCGCCGCAGGATGTCACCGAACTGCGACTCGAAGAACGTGCCGTCCGGCTCCACCGGCAGGTCGTCCACGTACCCCTGTGCGAGGGCGCGCTTCCGCTCGTCGAACGCGGCGGTGCCGAACTCGCCGTCGTACCGGACATCGGTGTCGTCCACCACGACCACGACATCGTACGGCACGTCGTGCTCGTCGAGGTAGCGCGTGGTCTCGTCGAAGAGGCGGGTGTCCGGGGAACGGTGCGTGCCGTCCTCCAGATCCTCGAGGTACGCGTGGCCGAATTCGATGACGATGCCGTCGTCTGTCATGGTCACTCTCTCGCTCCCCGCACCCTACATCTGGGCGGGGGTGTCGAACCCGAGCAGGTCGGTGCCGTTGTCGAGCACCTGGCGGGTCGCCCCGGTGATGGCAAGCCGCTCCTCGCGCTCGTCCGCGTCCAGCACCCGGTTGGAGTGGTAGAAGCTGTTGAACTCCTGCGCCACGTCCAGCATGTACTGGGCGACCGGGGCCGGGTCGTACTGGTCGGTCGCGGACTCCAGCGCGAGCGGGTACATCGCCAGGGTGCGCACCAGCGACTCGTCGGTCTCGTTGTACGACGGGGCGTCGGGCATCGCGTCCGGCACCCCGCCCTCGTCGAGGATGGAACCGGCGCGGGTGGCCGCGTACTGGATGTACGGCCCGGTGTCGCCGCCCTGGAAGTCGAGGGCGCGGTCCATGTCGAACGTGACGTCCTTGGTGCGGCCGACCTTGAGGTTCTCGAACTTGGTGGCGGCGAGCCCGATCTGCTCCGCGATCTCACGGGCCTCGTCCTCCGCCAGGTCGGGGTTGTTGGCGGTGACGATGTCGTACGCCTCGTCCCGCGCCTCCTGCAGCAGGTCGCGGGCGCGGATGACCGTACCCTGCCGGGTGGACATCGAGCCCTCCGGAAGGGACAGCATGCCGTAGGAGACGTGGAACAGGTCGTCGCTGTCGAATCCCATCCGGTCCGCGGCGTCGAACAGGTCCTGGAAGTACTCGTCCTGCTCCGACGCCACCACGTAGAGGATCTCGTCCGGCCCCCACTCCTCCTCGCGGTACGCGATGGTGGCCAGGTCCCGGGTGCCGTAGAGCGTGGTGCCGTCCGACTTCCGGATCATGAACTCGGTGATGTCCGCGTCCTCGTCGTCCACCAGCGGGAAGTCGTCCGCGTGGGGGACATCGGCGCCGAGCGGGATGACGACCGAGCCATCCGGTTTCTCGACCGCGACGCCCGAGTCGAGGGCCTGGTCGACGATGTCGTCCGTGTAGCCGTTGAGGACGTAGAACCCCTCGCCGATCCACTCGTCGAACTCCGCATCGAGCATGTCGTACGTGGTCTTGAACCGGTCGATGGAGACGTCCTTGAACTCCTCCCAGAGTTCCTGGGCGTCCGCGTCGCCCTCGCGGAGCCGGCGGAACCAGTCGCGGCCCTCGTCCCGCAGCATCTCGAGTTCGTCCTGCCGTCCGGCCTCGTCCAGCGCCTTCTCGCGGCGGCCGAACGCCTGGTAGAGGTCGAGGAGGTGGTCGACCGGTTCCTCACCGAAGTCGTGCTCCACCTGTGCCTCGTCGAAGATGCCGTACGCGTCCTCGCCGCGCTGGTGCTGATCGTAGGCGAACATCAGGTTGCCGAACTGGGTGCCCCAGTCACCGATGTGGTTGTCGCGGATGACCTCGTTGCCGCGCGCCTCGAGCACGTTCGCCAGCGCGAGGCCCATGACCGTGTTCCGGAGGTGGCCGATGTGCAGCGGCTTGGCGACGTTCGGCGAGGAGACGTCCATCATCACGAGGTCGTCTCCCGGGAGATGACCGTACTCCGCGCCCTCCGACAGGATCTGGTCGACCGTCCCGGTCATGAACGTGTCCCGGTCGAACGAGAAGTTGACGTAGCCCGGGCCGTCGACGGAGACCTCGGCGATCTCGTCCGGGACCTCGGTGGCATCCGCGATGTCGCCGGCGACCTGCCGCGGGTCCGCGCCGACGCGGTGCGCCACCTCGAGCGGGACGGCGGTGGCGAGGTCGCCCTTGTCCCCGTCGTGCAGGTTGAGTTCGACACGGGAGGCATCGATGTCGGAGAGGTCGAAGAGGTCGTCGACCGCGGCGTCGATCTCGGCCGCGATCGCGTCACGAGCGCGCGGTAGCATATATCAGCGGCACCCCATCGAATATTTTTATATCTATTCAAGAGTAACGACCATGTATGGACCTGGATGTTGCCGGGACGACGGTCACGATAGATAACGACAGACTGGATAGCGACAGGCTCGACCGGTTCATCCGCCGGTACATGGACGGGGAGTCGGTGACGTACCGCGGCGGGGTGGACCTGGAGGACCTGACCGCGTTCACCCGGAACGTCCTGTCCGCGGTCCGGGACATCCCGTACGGCCAGACCCGGAGCTACAGCGGCGTGGCGGCGCACATCGGGCGGCGGGACGCGGCACGGGCGGTCGCGAACGCGTGCAACGCCAACCCGGTCCCCATCGTCATCCCGTGCCACCGGGTGGTCGCGGACGACGGTCTCGGCGGCTACGCGTACGGTGAGGACGTGAAGCGCCACCTGCTCGACCTGGAAGGCGTCGATATGGACTGACCCCGTCGCATCGAAGGATTTAAAGGCGGGCCGCACACCTATTCTTCCCATGGACGAGGCGATCGAGTGGGCGCGCGACCGGATCGCCGAGGGCTGGGCCCACCGGGACGTCACCGCGGAACTCGTGGACGCCGGCTACGCCGTGGAGCGGGCCGAGCACATCGCCGAACGGGCAGCCGCCGGACTGGAAGACGCGGCGGAGGCGGAGGGTGGCCGCCGGTGGCTCCTCCCTGCCGCGCTCGTGCTGCTGCTCGTGGCCGGCGGCGGGGCCGTCGCGACCCAGCCCGGCCTCGCGGACACCGTCATGTCCGCACTGCCGTTCGGCGGGACCCCCTCGTTCGCCGACCTGGCGGAGGCGCGGGGAACGTACCAGGTCGACTACACCATCGACGAGGGCAACGGCACCTCGAACTACAGCCTCGCGGCGGCGTCGGACGGGACATGGCTCAGGAAGACCCTCTCGGGACGGTTCGCCGGCCAGGACCTCACGGCCACCGTCCACACCAGCATCGACACGGACGCGACCCTCTACTGCGGGGACACGTTCCGCTCCATCCTCGGCGGGGATGACACCGGCTGTGCACACACCGCGCTGTGGGCCATCGTCTTCCCGCTCATGGTGACGTCCGCACGGCCGTTCGCGGACGACCTGGATGAGATCAACGTGACGCGGCGCGGCTCCGACACGGTCGCGGGCGAGGCGTGTGAACGGTTCACGGTCGACTTCGCGCTCCGCCACCTCTACGACGAGATCGTGACCGATGCGCAGGAGGAGATGGCGGACACCACGAACACGACCATCCCGGGCCGGGCGGAGCTGTGTCTCGACCCGGGGACCGGAGCGTCCCTCCGGACCACCGTCGTCGGCGCCGACCCTGCGAACGGGACGCTCACCATCACGAACCAGAACCTGACCATCACTGCGACCGCGGTGGAGCGCGGTGGATCGGTCGATGCGGCCCCGACCGCGGCCACGGTCGTCACCGCGAACTGTCCCGGGGATGACGGTGAGGACGGCGAGGTCGTCATGTTCGCCCGGGACACGGCCGGTGCGACGCTGAGCGTCAACGGGGAGAACCGGTCGGTCGACCTGGACGTGGACACGAACGAGCGCATCACCCTGACACCGGACGACGTGCAGGACGGGGAGAACGAGTTCGTGCTGTACGCCGGGGGCGGGTCGGCGTCCGACACGTGCCGGTACGGCTCGCTCTTCGGCTGACCGGTCACCCGTCGGGATACTTGGGCTCGTGCTTCTTCGCCTCGGCAAGGCTCTCCGCGATCTGCGCGTTCACGTCGGCGGTGGTGGCGTCGCCGTGGCCGGCGTACATCTCCTGCACGTCCCGGTCCGCGACGCGTTCGATGGATGCGATGAGCGTGTCGCGGTCGCCCTCCGCGAGGTCGGTGCGGCCGAACGCGCCGCCGGGGAAGAGGAGGTCGCCGCTGAACAGGACCCGTTCCGCCGGGGCGTAGAGGCAGACGTGGTCGTCGCGGTGGCCCGGGGTGTGGAGGATCTCGAACGCGGTGCCGGCGAGGTCGATGGTGTCGCCGTCGCCGAGCGGCTCCGCATCCACGTCCAGGTTGGCCGGGTCGAACGCGTACACGTCCGGGCCGTGTTCCGCGACGATGGCGGACAGGTTCTCCACATGGTCCGGGTGGGAGTGGGTGATGACGACCGTGTCCACCTCCCGGCCCAGCGCCCGGTCCAGCACGGTCTCCCCCGCGCCGGCGTCCACCAGGACGCCGTCGAACAGCCACGCGTTGGCGGTGAACTCCTCCGCGCCGTCCGCGAGGTTGGTGATGTCCATGGCCCGGTATTGGTGCTCGCCGCTTAAAACCCTCTTTGATTCTTTTCGGAATATTTCTATTCCATAATAATTCGATAACGATAAAAGTGTCGGCGGGTCGGGACGGTCCATGAGCATCCAGCGCGTCACCCCCGCACAGGCGACCGACGGACCAGAAACGGACAGGACGTACCGGGCCCTCGTCGACCTCGACGACGGGCGGCGGCTGATGCGCCGGGAACGGGACGGGACGGATGAGTACGCGGTCCACGGCGGAGCCCGGACATCCCCGGGAGCGGGGATGAACCACGTGACCGTGAACCCGACAACCGGGGAACGGTACGGCAGCACCGAACTTCCTGTTGACGGCCCGTACACCGCCGACCAGCTCGAGGAGGCGGTGGCGCTGTCCGACGCTGACCGCGAACGGATCTCCAGGCTCGTGGACGCGTTCGACGCCTGACACCGCACCCCCGAACCGTTAAAAGGGGGGACGTGACAGTCTCTGGCATGGACCGCTCCGCCCTGTCCGTCGCGCTCGGTCTCGCCGGCCTGGCCGTGCTGCTCGCGTTCCACGCCGGCGCCCTCGGGACGGTGCAGGGGACGATGACATCCGGCCTCTTCTCGGTCCAGGTGCTGAACGTGACGGACCAGGCGCGGCAGTCCGACACCGTCGTCACCGGGACGGTCACGGATGTCGGGGATGCGCAGCGGTCGGACGGCGACCACCCGGTCATCCGGCCCGTCACGGTCACGGTGGACCGGGTGCTGGTGGGTTCCCCGGGCGGCACAGTCACCATCCATGTGCCGGGCGGCGAGGTCGGTGGCTACGGCTACCATGTGTCCACCGCGGCCGAGTTCACGGCGGGGGAGCACGTCCTCCTGTTCCTCCGCACCGAGGGCGACCACCACGTGATGACGTCCGGGTCGCCGTCGAAGTACGTCATCGCGGAGGACGGACTGGTGCACCGGGACGTGCCGGACGATGTCGAGGACGACGCCGGGTTCCGGGAGACCATCAACGTGACCGTGCTGGCCCGCGAACTCGGGCGGTGACGCTTTTAACCCTCGCCACCCCCACGGGACGCATGGATGGTGAGACGTTCCGGACGTGGCTGGAGCGGTACGCGGAGGCGTGGGAAACGCACGACCCGGACCTGGTGACGGATATCTTCACCCGTGACGGCGAATACCACCTGTCCCCGTTCAAAGCGTTCATCGGCCGGGACGAGATCAGGGACTACTGGGACGAAGCCGCGGAGGACCTGGAGGACGTGGATGTGACCGTCGAGGTGCTGTCGGTGGACGGGGACCGGGGCATCGGCCACTTCCGCGCGGTGTACGCGTCCGGGGCGGTGACCGACGGGGTGTGCCTGGTTGAGATGGACGGGGACCGTGCCGCGGTGTTCCGCGAGTGGTGGCACAAGCAGGACTCCTAGAAGAAGAGCCGGTCGGCGTTCCGCCATGCCACCTGCTGCTTCTGCGGCTCCGGGATGTCGGCGAGTTCCACGCACTTCTGCATCGGGACGGGATGGCCGTACGGCCAGTCGGACGCGAACAGGACGTGTTCCGGCCCGAGGTCGCCGACCATGGTCTCGACGCCGAGCGGGGTGCAGTGGAGGGAGATGTCCATGTACGCGTTGTCGCACGCCGCCATCCGCTCGCGGAAGTCGTGGGCGTGGTAGTAGTAGCCCTTCGTGGCGTGGGCGAGGATGATGTCCGTGTCCGGGTGGAGTTCGGCCGCGTCCAGTACCTCCTCGGGGTGGGCGCGCCGCTTCCGCGAGTCACCGACCCCGGTGTGCGCCAGGACGGGCAACCCTTCCGTCCCGGCCACCTCGAGGTGTTCGTAGACGTGCTGCATCCCGAAGTCCTGGGAGCGGGGATGGAGCTTGA
Organism: uncultured archaeon; assembly: GCA_964575915.1. Taxonomy (GTDB): domain Archaea; phylum Nanohalarchaeota; class Nanosalinia; order Nanosalinales; family Nanohalalkaliarchaeaceae; genus CAZNTD01. Next base: position 22,981 of record CAZNTD010000005.1, read on the forward strand.
CGCCGGCGGCCCAGTCGAGGTCGTGGAGGACATCCGGGTCGTGGATGGCCGGGTCGAGCCGGAACAGGCCCGAGACACGGTCATCGTCCGCGACGGCCTCGCGCACCCGCTCGTTGCCGGCCGGGATGCCGTCGGTCTCGTCGAAGCAGAAGACGACGGCGCGGTCGATGGTGCCGTCGTCCAGCAACCCCTGGAGCCCGTCCATCGTGGCGGAGATACCGCCAGTGTCCTCGCCGATATGGGTGTGCACGTCTATCCAGCGCATGGGACGAGGTGGTGGACGGACGGTCTTAAATCCACCGGGGGTCAGGGGCAGACGGTCCGGTTCATGTCGTGGCAGATCTCGATGCCGTCGCACGCGTACTGCGGCGGGTAGGACTCCATCACGCGCAGCGTCCCGTAGCAGGTGCAGGCCGCGTCGTAGTGCTTGCACGCGTCCGCTGCCACGTCGCCCTCCAGCGTGAACGTCTGGTAGTGGGAGGCGTTCAGGACGACGAGGCTGATGGCGGTGGCGACCAGGAACGCCGCGGTGAGGAGCAGGGCGGCCACCAGCCGGTTCCGCCGCGCAGGGTCCATGACCGGGGATTCACGCGCCTCGTTTAAAAAGTGTCAGGGCAGGAGGCGGTCCACCAGTGCGGCCGGGTCGAACTCCTCGAGGTCGTCGTAGCCCTGCCCGGTGCCGAGGTAGCAGATGGGCTTCCCGGTGACGTATCCCAGCGACAGGGCGGCGCCGCCCTTGGTGTCGACGTCCGCCTTGGTGAGGACGATGCCGTCGAACCCGATGCGGTCGTACTCCTCGGCCTGCTGCAGCAGGTCGTTGCCGGCGAGCGCGTCGACCACGAGCAGTTTCAGGTCGGGCTCGTTGACGTCCACCACCTTCTTGAGTTCGTCCATCAGGTTCCGGTCCTCGTGGCTCCGGCCCGCGGTGTCGGCCAGGACCACATCGGCGTCCTCCTTCCGGGCATGCTCCATCGCGTCGTAGATGACGGCGGCGGGATCGGCCTCGTACGCGTGGCTGATGCACGGCAGGTCGAGGTTGTCCGCGTGCTCCTGCAGCTGCTCGATGGAGGCGGCGCGGAACGTGTCGCCCGCGGCGAGGACGACGTCGTTCTCCGTCTTCAGCCGGGACGCCAGCTTGGCGATGGTGGTCGTCTTCCCGGAGCCGTTGAACCCCATGAACAGGATGAGCGCGGGACGGTGCTCGGCGATGACCTGCTCGATGTCGATGTCTCTCTGGTCGAGGACGTCGGTGATGGCGTCGCGCAGCGCCCCCTCGATGGTGCTGCCGGCCGTCGTCCGGGTCACGGAGGTGCCGACGAGGTCGTCCTCCAGGTCCTGCTTGAGGTGGTCGATGACATCGACCGCGACGTTGTTCTGCAGCAGCGCCTGCTCGAGGTCCCACAGCGCGTCGTCCAGCGTCTCCTCGGTTATCTCGGTCTCGGCGACCGCCTCCTTCGCCTTCTGCGAGAAGTTCGTCACCGAGTCCTTCAGCCGGTCGAACATGGGTACACGTGGCGTCGGGGAGACTTATTAACCTGTCACTGGCCGGGCATGCCGCCCTGTCCCTGCATCTGCTGCTGTAACTGCTGCAGCTTCGGGGCGAGTTCCTGCAGGTCGTCCTGCAGCTGCTCCTGCTGGTCCCGGATGCGATCCTGGGATTCCCGCAGCTCCTCGATGCGATCGTCGATAAGCATGGATGCGGCATCGATATCCTTCCGGGCGAACGTATCGGCCCCGACATCGACGAGCACTTCGTCGGTATCCACGACCTTCCCCTTCGCGAACGCGCCCTGGCCAAGCGGAAAGAATATCTCGTCGCCCGCATCGGACTCCGCGAGTTCGTCGATGGCGTCGGCGGTCGTCTGCAGCTCCTCGATCTCGTCCGATATCTCCTCGGAGTACTCCTCCAGCGACTGCATCTGCTGCTGGATGAGCTGGTACTGCTGCACCGCCTCCTGCATCTCCTCCTGGTCCATCATCACGCCTCCGCGACGTCGTCGACGGTGATGTTGGCACGGGAGATGCTGTGTTCGCTCGTCAGCTGGGAGAGGACCTTGTCCTCCGCGTGGTCCGCGGAGCCCGCGTCCACGGTGCGGGTGAACCGCTGCGTGGTGCGGCCGGCCCTGAACGTCCCGGTGACGGTGTATGTCGGCATCGTCATCACGTCCACGGTTGGCGCTGGAACGTTTTTAAACGTACGTCCCGGTCAGTCGCGGAACCGGGCCACCACCGCGTCGTACGCCTCGGCAATATCCGTGTCGAGGGAGACGACGGCGCCGGCACCGCCGTTCCGGGACGGCGCGTAGGTGGACGCGGAGAGATGGGTTCCGTCCGGGGCGTCACGGAGATGAAGCGTCCACGGCGGCGTGGACGGCTCCCCGTCGAGCAGCGCGGCGAGGTCGTCCGCCCCGACCGTGTCCGTCCACCCGTCGGTCCCGGTACTGGCCGGGTCGACCCGGATGCCGTACCGGTCCGCCCCGAGGTCGTCCAGCACGTCCCGCATCGCCACCCCGTCCATCCGGACGTGGTAGGAGCGGGCCACCTCACGCCACCCCGTACCGGTCGCGGATGACGCGTTTCAACCCGTCCTCGGCGCGGCGCTCCAGGAACGCGGCCGGGGACACCCATTCGACCGCCATCAGGATCTGGTCGCCGTCGACGCCGTCGCCGACATCCGGGTCGCCGCCGGTCCGGGTGCACCGGAAGACGGTGGGGACGATCTGGGTGTCCTGCCAGGTGAAATGGAACACGCCGACCGGGCCGTGGATGGCCACGTCCAGCGACACCTCCTCCTGCACCTCGCGGCGGAGCGCCTCGTGCGGGGATTCGCCGTGCTCCACCCGGCCACCGGGCAACCCCCAGCGCGGCTCGCCGCCGTCCGCGTCCGTCTGCAGCGCGAGGAACCTGCCGTCCTCCTCGATGAGCGCCTTGACCGCGGCCTCGGGCATGCGTACGGTACGGGGACCGAGGTTTATCACGTTATGCGAGGCCGCGCAGCAGGTAGCCGACGATGTACGCGACGGCCGCGGCGGTCATGCCGACGGCGAGCATCTCGATGCCGCTGACGTACCAGTTGCGCCGGGTCACCCAGCTGCGGGACGCCCCGACGGCGAAGAAGGCCGTGGCGGTGAAGGCGATGGCCGCGGGGAAGAACGGTTCGATGCCGAGGATGTAGGGGAGGAGCGGACCGGTGCCGGCGATGATGAACGCGACGAACGTCGCGGCGGCGCTGCGGACCGGGGACTTGGCACGTTCCACGTGATTCCCCTGCGCCTGCTCGTACGCGCGTTCGGAGGTCGTGGACAGGTAGTCCGAGGTGGCCATGGAGAAGCCGTCGGCGAACAGGTTGGCGGTGCCGAGGATGAGGACGATGACCGGGTCGAGCGCCGCACCCGCGACCCCGGCCACGACGGCGAACGTGGTCACGATCCCGTCGTTCGCGCCGTAGACCAGTTCCGGGATGTAGGCGCCGACCTCCTCGACCTCCTCTCCCCGCAGCCACCGGAAGAACGTGCGGGTGTGACTCACGGCAGCTCACTCCACACGTCCTCGGAGAGGCAGTGGAGGCCGATGGTGGTGTCGACCGCGAGATCCTTGCCGTGGAGGAACCACCGGAACTCCCCGGATATCTCGTGGCTCCGTGTCCGGGCGGTGACGGTGTCGATGTGGGTGTCAGCGTCGAGCGCCTGTTCGGCCTCGCCGTAGAGGAGGAACCGGTCCGCCCCGGAGGGATGGTCACCCTTCTTCCGGTGGACGATGACCGCATCGTAGTCCTCGAGGACCTCCTCGAACTCGTCGCGGGTCAGGCGGTCGCCGCCGGTATGGCCGCCGCCGCGCTCGAACGCGACCACGAACGGCTGCTCCTCCTCGCTTCCACGCTCGACCCGGTAGGGGAACGTCACCGTGCGGAACTCGTCGTCTGCCATGGTATCACCCGTCGTACTCCACCGGCTCTTCCTCGACCCCGTCCGCGTCGTTCTGGTACCGGGCCAGGACGAACACGAGGTCGGAGAGCCGGTTGATGTATCCCAGCACCTGTTCCTCGACGCCCTCCTCGTCGTCGAGTTCGACGACCCGCCGCTCGACGCGGCGGCAGACGGACCGGGCGTAGTGGAGGATGGAGCCGGCCTCGGAACCACCCGGCAGGACGAACCACTGGACGTCGGGCAGGTCCGCCTCGAGCGTGTCGATGCGGTCCTCCAGCCGGTCCACGTGGCTGTCGGTGATGCGCTTGTCTCCCTTCCCGTCCCGGTCGGCGAGGTGCGCCATCATGACGTGCAGCTCGTTCTGGATGCGGTGCACCTCCTCCTGCACCGTCTCGTCGGCATAGTGTGCCGCGTGCCCGAGGAGTCCGATGAGTTCGTCGACCGCACCGTACGCCTCGATGCGGGCGGAGGACTTGGAGACGCGGCGGTCGGACGCCCAGAGATCGGTCTTGCCCTGGTCGCCGCGGCGGGTGTATATCTTCATGGTGAAAGGATGGCACGGCCGCGGCTTAAATGTGTCGGTCACGACGGGAGCTGCCAGTCGCCACCGCGGAGGAGGACGGTGTTGTCGAAGTAGACCTGACCTCCCCACGACTCGGTGCTGCGCACCTGGAACTTGGTCTCCCCGTTCGCGTCGGGCGTGCCGCAGCTGGAGGGGACGGTGAACGTGACGGTCTTGCGGTGCCAGTCCGTGTTTCCGTCCACCTGGAACGTCCCGAACCCGCCGCAGCCCGCGAACCCGTAGGTGACCGCGTTACCGTGCGCGTTCTTGACGTACGTGGACAGGGTGTACGTCTCCCCGCCGACGAAGGCGCCGGTCGTCCGCTCACGCACCCACCAGACCGCGTCCCACTGGCCGAAGCCGGCGCCGCCGCCGATGATGGCGTACGATCCCTCGTACGCCTCGGCGGTGGTCCGGCTGGCATCGCCGCCGAAGTGGCCGGTCTCGTCGTCCTCGAACGTCGGGTTGGGCAGCCGGTTGATGGCGCCGGACTCGGTAAGGCAGAGCCCCTGCAGCTCCCGGTCGTCATCCGCGAAGTCGACCTGGATGACGTAGCTGTCCTGTACGGAGAGCGCGGTCGGTGTGATGGCGCCGAACGTGTCGCGGCCGCCCGGCTCGCGGATATCGCTCCCAGTGATGTCGATACCGGTGTACGCCTGCATCAAGTCCTCCTCGACGGTGTACAGGTAGAGGTCGGCGGTGCTGGACGCGGGCGCCTGGTCCCCGCCGTTCCGGACGGAGGCGGTGATGGCGGTCTCATCACAGGAGACACCGGCGAGCTGCAGGTCGGCGCCGCCCTCGACCTCGTCCTGCACGC
>CAZNTD010000006.1:0-27915 GCA_964575915.1 uncultured archaeon
ACCTCAACATATTTAAACGCAGGACGACCATCTTGGGATACAATGTCTCGCATCATGGACTCCGTGAAGCGGGTCGGGAAGAAGGTGTCCGCGGTCGCTGCTGGCGGCATGTTGCTCGCCGGTGCGGCAGGCGCGGTGAGCGAGCTGGACAGCGCGGCCGACGGGTTCGTCGACGCGCTGCAGGCGAACGTCGGTGCCGTGACATCCGGCGTCCAGACGGCGCTCCCGGTCGACTTCGTCGACGAGAGCCAGGACGTTTCCGACACCGCGGACGACAGCCTGAGCCAGATGGTCGACCAGATGGCGAAGGATGTCTCCGACACAGCGGAGCCCGACTACGAACGGCTCGGCTGCTGAACACGCATCCGGTCGGACACCGCCGCGTCCAGCGCGGCGGATCCAGCACTCTTCTTCGTATCCGTCCTGTTATCATCAGGTTCAGAACGTGATGTCGTCGGACGTGCGGACCGTGCCCACGACGTTCCCCATCTTCCCGAGCGCCACCCGGTGGGCGTCCGGTGTCCGTGAGGCCGTGCAGTCGGACAGGACGGTGACGCGGTAGTCATGGTTGTACGCTGACTGGGCGGTGTACTCGACGCAGACATCGGTGAGGACGCCGGCGAGGACGATCTCCGAGACATCGTGCTCCTGCAGGACGTCGTGGAGACGGGTGCCGTGGAACGCATCGTACCGGTGCTTGGTGATGATGGTGTCGCCGTCGGACGCGTCGAGCGGGTCGCAGAACGCGGCGCCCTCGGTCCCGGGGAGGCACGGCCGGTCGAACCGGGACTCCGCGTACCGCTCGATCCATACCGGGCTGTCCACCTCGTCGCTGTGGATGGTGCGGACCAGGAGGGGAGTGTGGCCTGCGGCGCGGGCGCGGGCGAGGAACGTCCCGGTCTGCTCCACGGCGGTCCCGATGTGGTCGTGGTCGACCGTCCCGGCGTCGAACGCGAAGCCGGGACGGCAGAAGTCCTTCTGCATGTCCACGACGATGGGGACCGGGTCGCGGAGCATCGCGGTCACTGCTGCGCGAGCTCCGCCGGGTCGAGGACGATGTCGCTCATCGTGACTGTGGTGTTCGCCTCGCCGTACTGCTGCTGCAGTTCGAACAGCCGGTTGTTCGCAGCGATGCGGTCCTCGTCGAGCGGATGGTAGTAGTCCATGTAGTTCCAGACCTCCGCCCAGACGGCACGGTCGAAGTCCGCACTTTCCTCGGCGAACGCGTCGATGATGACGTCCTCGTTCCGGTCGGACCAGTCCGCGCCGTCCCGGATGAGTTCAAGCGCGTCGACGTACGCCTGCGGGTCGTCGCGCACCGCGTCCTCCGGTGCGACGATGACCGCGTTGGACGGGATGTCGCCGTACATCTCGGTGTACTCCGCGCCGACATCGATGACCGAGACGTAGTCCTGCCGCCACTCCTCGTCGACGACGTGGTGGGTCCAGGCCTGGGCCGCGTCGACCTCGCCCTGCTCGAGGAGGACGGGTGCACTGTCAGGCTTGTAGAGGATCGTGTACTCGTCCGGGGACACGTTGAACCGGTTGTCCATCACCGCCTTGAACATCAGGTTGGTGGTGGACCCGGGCTCGCCCAGCGCGATGGTCTTGCCGCGCAGATCCGTGGGATCCGAGATGTTGGAATCCGCACGGGCGAACACCTGCATCGCACTTTCACCGTCGTAGACGTCGCCCTCGGAGTAGTAACCGTCGATGACGACGTGGTCATCGAACCGGCCTTCCCGGTGGAGGTCGGCGATACCCGCGGCGTCCATCGTCCCCATGTCGACGTCGCCGGAAAGCGCAAGTCGGCCCTCCTCACCCGGGCTGACCGGGTTGGCCTCGATGGTCACGTCCTCGGAGGAGACGTTCCCGTTGGTGATGGGGTACCAGATCGGGTTCGGCCCGTAGTCCGGGTAGGACACCTCGAGCGTCGGGGTGTCACCGACCTCCCCGGTCGGTGTCGAGCCGGCACCGAGGTAGATGGCGCCGAGCGCGACGACGGCGACCGCGGCGATGAGAAGGTTTCGATGTGCTGACAGGGATGTCCGGAGACCGTCGAACGTATCACTCATGGGGAGATGGCGGCATCCAACATTTTAAAACGTGGTGGCTACGCGTGGATGAGATCCCGGACCCGATCCACCGCGTCGTCCTGCGACGCGTCCACCTCGCCGGCGACGGTGGTCGGCTTCCGGCCGAACACGACGACGCGTTCACCCATCTTGACCGCCTCCTCGATGCTGTGGGTGACGAAGACGGTCGTCTTCTCGAGGCGGTCGTGGATGCGGCGGAACGTGTCCTGCAGGTCGTTGCGGGTGCGCTCGTCGAGGGCGGACACGGGCTCGTCCATCAGCAGGATGTCCGGGTCGGTGACAAGGGTGCGGGCGAGCGCCACCCGCTGCTGCTCCCCGCCGGACAGCCGGGCGGGGTAGTCGTCGCCGTACCCGTCGAGGCCGACGACGGTGAGGAGGTTGGGGACGAGCGACTCCTCGATGTCCATCCGCTGCAGTTCGGCTCCGAGCCGGACGTTGCCGGCGATGGTCCGCCACTTGAGGAGCCGGGGCTCCTGGAACATGTAGCCGGTCGTCCCGTTCACGGTGACGGTGCCGCCGTCCGGTTCGAGGAGGCCGGCGATGAGCTTGAGGACGGTGGTCTTCCCGCAGCCGGACGGGCCGACGATGGAGACGAGTTCGCGTTCCTCGACCGACAGGTCGATGCCGTCGAGGACCGTGGTGTCCCCGAACCGCTTCTCCACGCCGTCGAGCTGTATCTTACCCATCGGTCCGCCACCTCCGCATCGTGTGCTCGTCCACGTATTTGAACACGCCGTACTCGAAGAAGATGACCGCGGCGGCGATGATACCGGTCCAGGCGAGGATCTCTGAGACCGCGTACCGGGAGGACGCGAGCCGCATCATCTTCCCGACGCCGTCGGTCGCGACGAACAGCTCCGCGACCGGGACGACGCGCCAGGCCACGCCGTGGGCGCGGCGGAGCGCGGAGAACAGGAACGGGTAGAGCATCGGGAACTGGATGGAGCGGAAGACGCGCCACCGGCTGTCCGTGAAGCTCTCCCCCAGTTCGACGAGGTTCGGGTCGAGCTCCTTCATCCCCTCGAACGTGTTTATCATCACGATGGAGAGCATGGTGACGACGAGGATGAACCGGACCGAGAACCAGGACAGACCGAACCAGACCAGCGCGAGGAACACCCAGGAGATGGCCGGGATGGACTGGAACAGGGGGTGGATGACGGTGGAGACGACGTACCTGCCGATGCGGCTGTACGACGGGAGGACGCCGAGGATGACCCCGATGACCATGGCGATGGCGAGCGACTCGTACACCCGGGAGAACGTGACGAGGATGTGGCCGTAGTTCGACGGGACGGTGACGATGACGGCGAGCGCGGAGGCGACCGCGACCGGCCCGGGGAAGAACTGGGAGGCCTGGACGGCAGCGGCGACGTGCCAGGCGAGGAGGAACAGGGCGATGGTCGCGGCGCGGAACGCGAGTTCGCGCCAGGAGCGCTGCCGGAGCATGGACACCCAATCGACCTCCGGCGTTTTTATGGTTGTGGTGGTCGGCGGGGGACGCGAGCATTTTTATCGGTCGGCGGCCAACCGGGATGCATGACCGACAGGGAGTTCCTGTCCATCGTCCTTCCCGTGTTCAACGAGTCCGGCGGCCTTGCCGACCGGGTCGCGGCGCTCCACGGTGAGGCGGACCGGGTGTACGACCGGCACGAGATCGTGCTGGTCGACGACGGGAGCACGGACGGGAGCAGGACTGTCGCGGACGGGATCGCCCGGGACGACGACCGGCTCCGGGTCGTGTCCCACACCGAGAACCGGGGGAAGGGCCGGGCGTTGCGGGACGGCGTCACGGCGGCGGACCCGGACGCGGGCTCGGTCCTCCTCATCGATGCCGACACGGACCTCGATGCGGGGCTGCTCGAGACGTTCCGGGAGCGGCTGTCGGACGCGGACGTGGTCGCCGGGGTGAAGTGGCTGGACGGGTCGCACGTGTCGTACCCGTTCCGCCGGCTGGTGCTCAGCCGCGGCTACCGCGTGCTGGTCCGGACGCTGTTCGACCCGCCGGTGCGGGACACGCAGGTCGGCATGAAACTGTTCCGCCGCACCGTGCTCGACGATATCTGCCCCCTGACACGGGAGGACGGCTACGTGTTCGACCTGGAACTGCTCGTGCTCGCGGACCGGCACGGCTACCGCATCGCGGAGGCACCGGTCCATCTCGAGCACGGCGCCGAGTCGAGCATCGGGGCGATGGATGTCGCACGTATCGCGGTGAACACGGCACGTCTCTGGATGCGGCTGCGGGGCAGGGACCGATGACGGACCGGCTGGACCTCGTGGTGAACGCGGACGACCTCGGGATGCATCCCACGGTCAACACGGGTATCGCACGGGCGTACGACGACGGCATGGTGTCCAGCACGTCGGTGATGCCGGCCGGAGATGCGTTCCACGACGCGGTGGACGTTCTCGCGGACCGGGACGGCCTGGGACGCGGGGTGCACGTGGCGCTGACCGGGGTCGACCCGGTGCTGCCGCCGGACGAGGTCCCGGGACTGGTGGGCCGGGACGGCCGGCTCCCCGCGCTCCCCCGGTTCGTGGCCCGCACGGTCACCGGGGAGATGGCGTGGGACGCGGTGGAGCAGGAGGTCGCGGCGCAGCTGCGGCGGGCCGCACGGATCCCCGGCCTGGACCACGTGGACGTGCACCGCCACCTCCACCTCCTGCCGCCCGTCCGGCGCGCGGTGCGAGATGTGGCGGCGCGGCACGGTCTCCCGGTGGTGCGGCGGCCCGTCGAGACGCTGCCGTGGACCCTTCCCGGGTTGCGGAGCGGCTACCTGCCGCGCACCCTGCTCTCGCCGCGGATGCCGCTCGGTGTCGCGGCCGCGGTCATGGCCGGCCGGGACAGGGGTGTTGCGTTCGCCGGGCTGGTCCACGCGGGCCGGATGGACCCGGACCGGGTGGCGGCGTTCCTCCGGGCGAACACGGCATCGCCGCTGGAGCTGTGCCTCCATCCCGGGACCGGGACGGTCGACGGGATTGACCGGCGGCGCGACCTGGCCGCGGCGGTCGATGTCGGTGTGGCGGACGTGGTGGCTGACAGGTACGTGCTCCGCCGGTTCGAGGATATCCCTCAGAGGTAGCCGGTGTCGCGCTCGGCGGCGATGGTCCGTTCCAGGCCGGTGCGGAGCGGGACCGGGTCGATACCGAGTTCGTCGTGGGTGGTCGACGCGTCGACGCGGGTCGGTGTCCGCATCGCATCCACCTGCGCACGGGAGAGCGGCGGGTCCCGGCCGAGCAGCGCGAGGAGCGGTGCGGCGCGGCTGCCGATGGAGACGAGCGTGTCGGGGAGGCGGATGAGCGGTGCGTCCACCCCGGCGGCCGCGTCGACGGTGTCGAGGAACCGGCGGAGCGTGACCTGCTCCCCGCCGACGATGTACCGGTGGCCGGGCCGCCCGGCGTCCATGGCCGCGGTGAGCGCGTCGACGACATCGTCGACGTACACCAGGTCGAACGTGGCGTCCGGGAAGGCGTGGAACCGGACCGGCCAGGAGACGTGCCGCCGGATGAGCGGGCCGAGCGTGTGGTGCTCGCGCGGCCCGTAGATGAGCGTGGGGTTGAGGACGACCGTGTCGAGGCCGCGGGCACCGTACTCGAACGCGATCTTCTCTCCCTTGTACTTGGTGCGGGCGTACACGGACCTGAACCGGCCGCGGTGGCGGTGGGCCGCATCGACCCGTGTCCCGCCCTGCTCCGCGATGGCGACCTTGCTGCTGACGTGGACGACACGGTCGGCACCGGCCGAGGATGCCGCATCCATCACGTTCCGCGTCCCGCCCACGTTGACGGCGTGGAACGCGTCCGGCGAGGCGGAGCGGTGGTTGAGCAGCGCGGCGAGATGGACGACCACGTCGACGTCCGGCATGGCGTCCGCGACCCGGTCACGGTCCCGGACATCGACCGGGACGGGGTCGGGCGCGGTGTCCGGCAGGAGCGACGGTTCGCCGGGTTCGACGAGCGGGGTGACCTGGTGGCCGTCGGCGGCCAGGCGTTCCACGAGGTGGCTCCCCACGAACCCTCCCGCGCCCGTCACGAGGACGTGCATGGGGATGTCATCGTGGCCGAGCCTTAAATCTGGACCGGCCCGGGGAGGAAGACTGAAAAGGCTCGCGCACGAGGACAGGACGGGATGGCACCGCGCATCTCCATCGTCTCCCCCGCGTACGACGAGGCCGGGAACATCGAGCAGCTGCACACCGAGATCCGGGAGGCGATGGAGTCGGTGCAGGGGACGTGGGAGGCGGTGTACGTCGATGACGGGTCGACGGACGGGACCAGCGAGGTGGTGCAGGACCTGGCGTCCCGGGACGATGCGGTCACCGCCATCCGGCTCCGCCGGAACTACGGGCAGAGCGCCGCACTGGCTGCGGGGCTGGATGCCGCGTCGGGCGATATCATCGTGTTCATCGATGCCGACCTGCAGAACGACCCGGCGGACATCCCGCGACTCATGGAGCGGCTGGACGACGGCTACGACATGGTGGCCGGCTGGCGGCAGGACCGGGCGGACCCGCCCGGGAAGCGGGCGGCGTCGCGCATCGCCTCGGTCCTGCACCGCCTGGTGCTGCGGACCGACCTGCACGACTACGGCTGCTCGCTGAAGGCGTTCCGCCGGGAGGCGGTGGAATCCCTGGACCTGTATGACGGGATGCACCGGTACATCCCGGCGCTCCTGGACTGGCGGGGCTACCGGATGACGGAGATGCCGGTCAGCCACCGGCCGCGGACGAGCGGGGAGACGAAGTACGGCTGGCGGCGGCTGCCGAAGGGGTTCCTGGATATGCTGACCGTCTGGTTCCGCACCCGGTTCGCTGACCGGCCGCTGCACGTGTTCGGCGGGGTCGGCCTGCTCTCCATCGCCATCGGCGGTGCGGCCGGTCTCTATGCCACGGTGCAGAAGGTGGTGCACGGGGCGAGCCTGTCGGACACCGCACTCCCGCTCTTCGCCGTCTTCATGGTGATGATTGGGCTGCAGTCGCTTCTCACGGGGTTCCTGGCGGACATCCTGGTGCGGACGCACCGCGATGCGGCCGGGCCGGGATACGATGTCGCGGCGGTCTACTCCTGACCGGGATCGACACGGTAGAGGACGAGGTCGCCGTCCCGCATGACCCGTTCGATGGCAGGATGGTCCGCGTACAGGCCGGCGAACCCGTCGGCGAGACACATCCACTGGCCGTCACCGGTGCAGCAGCCGCTGACGGTGTCGGCCGCGTCCTCACCGCCTATCCGGGAGGCGATGGGGCCGTACTCGCCGGTGCAGGCGCCGTCACCGGGAGGGTCGAAGTGGCCGTCGTAGAACCGTTCGTCGACGATGACGTACCGGACACCGGACCGGTCGACCGCGTCCATGCACTGCGGGGTCGGCCGGAACACCATGCTGCCGCAGGCATCGGCGAACCGCCGGTTCTCCTCCTGCTGGAAGCTGACCTGGCAGTTCACCTGCGGCGTCCCGTGCCGGGTGATGGCGTAGTCGTGCACCTGGAGGTACTTCATCGGGTAGGTCGCGACGGTGAACTCCCTCTCGTCCGCTGCTATCCGGTCGTACACCGCGCTGTCCGGCGTGTCGATGGTTCCCATCAGTTCGCGCTGGTCCATCGCTCCGGGGAGGATGTACCCGGCCGCGGCGATGAGGAGGACGACCATGGCGAGCCGGGAAACGGTGGAGCCGGTGCCGGTGCGGAGGGCGTGGATGGACCAGCCCGCGAGGACCGTGACCGTGACGACGAAGAGGTAGAGGAACTCGCGCGTCGTCTTGAACGCCTGGAAGTACGGGGCGAGGTGGTAGAGGGCGCGGTACGGCGCGGGCTCCCAGGAGAGACCGGCGGCGAACGCGACCGCGACGAGCCCGGTGATGTAGAGCGGGCGGAGGGATGGTGCCTCGCGGTGGAGGACGATGCCGGCGGCGATGGCGAAGACGACGATCATCCCGGGGTCCGCGAGCCGGAGGGTGTACGCCTCGAGCACGTCGAGCGGGATGGTCCCGCCGCGGAACCCGAGGTAGAGCGGGACCGTGATGCAGAGGAAGATGGCGATGGCGACGAGCCCTGCGGTGAGGCGGTCGCGGTCGATGCGGGGGCCGGCGACCTGGAGGTACCGGCCGGCCGCGTAGAGCGGGATGCCGATGCTGAGGTAGGCGGTTATCTGCGGGGAGGTGAGGAACTGGAGCACGTTCAGGATGCCGAGGACGGCACCGGTCCGGATGGACGGATCGGTGATGAGCCGCTCGGTGTAGAGGAATATGAGCGGCAGCCACATCATCATGACGATCTTGGGATGGCCGTGGATGAGGTTGTCGATGTGGACCGGGAACAGGACGAGGAGCGGGGCGGCGGCCGCTGCCGCGACCATGTCACCGGTGAACCGGCGGACGAGCAGGACGGTGGCGAGGAGGGTGGCGATGACGGCGGCCACCAGGAGGATCTTGAACGCCTGGACCGCGGTGATGCCGGGGAGAAGGGTGAGCAGGCCGCCGGGGACGGTGAACGTGAGGACGGGGTTGTGCTGGCCGAGGTGGATGCCGGTCGGGCGGCAGGTGTCCGTGATGGGGATGACAGGTTTCGGTCCGGTCAGTGCCTCCGCCATGTAGTGGACGTAGAACGTGTACTGGAAGACATCGCTGATGTGTCCCTCCGGGGCGGGCAGCCTGTCGGGAGAGGCGTCGAACGCGGGGGCGAGGAAGAGCAGCGTCCCGGCGGTGTACAGGACGATGAGGACGATCCAGGCACGGTTCTGCCGGAGGATGGTGGCGAGGCGGCCGGCCGTGCCGCGGGCGGTGTCACGCATCGATGTCCACCACGCCCTGCGTCTCGCCGTCGATGAAGGTGCGGTGCCAGAGTTTGAACGTCATGACCGCCCACAGCTGCCGGGCGCGGTAGAGCGGCGACCGGTCGAACCGGGAGACGATGCGGTCGACGGCCCGGTCGTCGAGGTGCGGTTCCGGGATGTCGAGGACGGTCTCGCGGAACGCAGCCCGGTCCTGCAGCCAGGTGTGGACCGGGACGAACATCCGTTGCTTCGGCCGGTCCCGCACCCGGCCGGGGAGGATGCCCGCCGCCGCCCGGCGCAACACCCGTTTCGGGGTGCGGCCGACCGCATGCCGCGTCGGGATGCGTGACGCGACCGCCGCGACATCCCGGCCGAGGAGCGGTGTGCGGGCCTCCCGGCCGTGCATCATCGCCATCCGGTCGGCCTTCATCAGGAGGTTGGCCGGGAGGGCGGTGCGGGTCTCGGCGAGCATCGCTGCCCGGGGAACGTCCGCCCGGTCGAAGAACGGGTCGGTCGCGGCCGGGGCACGGTCCGCCGGGTCGCCGGTGAGCAGGTGGTCGCGCTCCGCGGCGGCGAACAGGGTGACGATAGCGCGGTACGCTGCCGCGGGGTCGTCCAGCCGGTCGATGTACCGGCGGAACCGGTCCATCCCGGCGTCCCCGAGGTCCGAGGCGTAGGGGAACAGCCGGTCGAGGAGGCGGGCAGGGACGCGTTCCACGGCCGCACCGATGAGGGTGCGGAGACGGGAAGGGAGCGGCCGGAGCACCCTGTCTCCCTGCTGCATGATGCGGTAGTGCTCGTAGCCGCCGAACAGTTCGTCGCCGCCGGTCCCGGTCATCACCACCTTCCCCTGGGCGCGTTCCGCGAGGCGGGACGTGGGGATGGCGGCCGGGTCGGACACCGGCTGGTCGAAGTGGTACACCGCGGCGGGGAGGCGGGAGAGATCATCGTCGGTGATCCGGACGGTGTCGTGGTCCGTGGCGTAGTGGTCGGCGACCAGCCGCGCCCGGCCGGTCTCGTCGAACGCCTCGCCGATGCCGGCGGTGATGGTCGCGGGGGTGACGCCGGCCCGGTCCAGCGCGCCGACGATGAGCGACGAGTCGATGCCGCCGGAGAGGAAGACGGTCGGCTGTTCGCCGGGCGGGACGCGTCGCTCCACGCTGTGCTGCACCGCATCGCGGAGCATGTCCGCGGCGGCGTCGAGCGACAGGGACGGGTCCGGGGATGGGGTGAACCTGGCGTGGCACCGGGCGGTGATGTCCGTCCCGTCGTGGACGAGGAGGTGGCCGGGCGGGACGCGCCGTATCCCGTCGAACAGCGTTTCCCTGCCGGGGACGTGGCCGTACGCGAAGTAGGGGTGGAGCGCGGCGGGCCGGACCTGCGGGTCGATAGCGGGGTGGCGGAGCAGCGCCTTGATCTCGGAGGCGAACAGCACCGCGCCGTCCTGCCGGGCGTAGTACAGCGGTTTCCGGCCGAACCGGTCGCGCGCCAGCAGCAGCCGGTCCGCCTCGCTGTCCCACAGCGCGACCGCGAACATGCCGTCGAGCCGCTGGAGGAATCCGTCACCCCACTCCTCGTAGGCGTGGACGATGACCTCGGTGTCGGATGTGGACGAGAACCGGTGGCCGCGGGAGGCGAGACGCTCCCGCAGGTCGTCGTGGTTGTACACCTCGCCGTTGAACACCAGCCTGACCGTGCCGTCCTCGTTCGCCATCGGCTGGGCGCCCCCGTCGGGATCGACGATGGCGAGGCGGGCAGCGCCGAGCGCGATGCCGTCGTCGATGAACGTTCCCTGGCCGTCGGGACCGCGGTGTGCGAGGGCCGCGACCATGTCGTCGACCGCCGGCGCCGCCCCGCGCACCCCGACTATCCCGCACATATATACAGTGAGGAACGGTCACGAGCCTTTTATCAGTATCTTCCGGGCGATATTAAACTGTGCGGGGACATGGACTCCGTATGGATGTTCCCGCGGGCCGCCTGGCTTTAACTATCTTCATCGCCCTGTCACTGTTCATGGGAACCGGGGCGGCGGCCGACGGGAAGGTGCTGGTCATCGGACTTGACGGCGCGGACTGGGACGTGGTCCGGCCGCTCGTCGAGGACGGGGAGATGCCGAACCTCGCGGCGCTGATGGATGGCGGGCGGTCCGGCAACCTGACGACGACGCTGCCCATCGAGTCGCCGGTGGCGTGGACCAGCCTGACGACCGGGACGACACCCGGGAAGCACGGTATCTACGGCTTCCTGGAGCGGGATGGCGACGAGTTCGTGCCGACGACCGGGAACGATGTCCGGGTCGACCGGGTGTGGGACCGTACCGGTGCGGCGGGGGAGGCGGTCATCGTGAACGTGCCGCAGACGTTCCCGCCACAGCCGCTCAACGGGTCGCTCATCAGCAGCTACCTGTCCATCAAGGAAGCGGGATACACGTACCCGGCCGAACTGCAGGACGAACTTGAGGACCGGAACTACAGCATCGAGGTGCTGGACGAGCGGTTCCAGCAGGGGTCGGAGGACAGGTTCCTCGACCGGCTTGACGGGACGGTGAAGACGCGGACCGCGGTCGCGACCGACCTGCTCGACCGGCACGACTGGACGCTCGGCATCGTCGTCTACACCGGGATCGACCGGCTGCAGCACTACTTCTGGGGCTACCACCGGGACGGCGACGCGACGTACGGCGACGCCATCACGGACCACTACCGGATGCTCGACGAGCAGATCGGGACGCTCGTGGAGCGGGCCGGGGAGGACACGACGGTCATGGTCGTCTCCGACCACGGCTTCGGGGAACTGAAGGGGAACGTCCACCTGAACACGTGGCTCCGGCAGGAGGGATACCTCGCGCTCGACCGGGAGCACGAGGAGGGGCTGCTGTCCCGCCTCGGGCTGACGCAGCAGCGCGTCGTCGACGTGCTCGGTGCGGTCGGGCTGCTCGGGCCGGCGACCGCGGTCGCCGAGTTCCTCGGGTTCAACCCGGGTACGAGCCTGCCGAGCCCCGACCTGTCCAGCATCGACTGGGAGCGGACGGAGGCGTACGCCGGGAACTACGGCGGGAAGGTGTACCTGACCGGGAACGTCCCGCCGGACGAGCGGGAGGCGATGCGTCAGGAACTGGCGGAGGGACTCATGGGCATCGAGGATCCGCGGACCGGTGAGGCGGTGTTCGCGGACGTGCACCGGCCCGGTGATATCTACACCGGGGAGATGGACGGGGCGCCCGACCTCGTGGTGGAGCCGGCAGGGCCGTACCGCGCGGTCGGCTTCCTCGGCCACCGGGACGTGGTGCAGCCGGCACCGGTCAAGACCGGGACGCACCGGCAGGACGGTATCTACGTCGTGTCGGGGAGCGGTGCGGCGGGGACCGGGGACGGGGAGATCATCGACGTGGCACCGACCATCCTCGATGCGCTGAACGTGTCCGTGCCCGACGGGATGGACGGGACGTCGCTGCTCCGGTGAGACGGGTCAGCGGAGTGCGAGCGCGGTGCGGGAGATGAGGTAGGACGGGTACGCGAACCCGAACAGGGCCACCATCCTGAGGAGGGGGCTGCGGGAGACGATGCGGGCCGCGGCCGGGGCGGTGGCGTAGTACGCGCCGATAAGGAGTTCCCCGCCGGGCAGGTCGGCGAGCACCTCGTCCCGGAACCGGCGGATGGTCTGGAGGTGCGGGTGGAGCGGGTCGCCGTACGCGACGACCATCTGGCAGGTCGTGTCCTCGTACGGGCCCGGTACCTGTCCGGTCGGCTGCATGGCACGGATATTAAACGCAGCACTTTTCACTGTTACGCATGGATGCGGAGGACGCTATCCGGCGGATCGGCACCGGCTCCCTTGTCATCATGCTCGGGTTCGCGACCGGGAGCGTGCTGGAGTACGTCGTCAAGATCATCATCGCGCGGTGGCTCGGCCCGGGCGAGTACGGCGTGTTCGTCCAGGGCCTGGCTGTCGTCCAGGTGGCCGCGGTCGTGGCCATCGTCGGGCTGCACCGGGCGATGCCACGGTTCATCTCGTACGAGCGGGGGCGGGAGAAGATGGGGGCGGTCGGTGCGGCGGTGCGGACCGGGACGGCCGTCGTGGCCGTGGGCGGCGTGGTGACGGCGGCCGCGCTCTATCTGGCCGCGCCGGTGCTTGCCACGGCGGTGTTCCAGGAGCCGGGACTCGTCCGGGTGCTCCGGGTGCTTGCCGTCGGGGTGCTGCCGCTGTCGGCGTTCTACTTCGCGGTGTCGCTGCTGCGCGGCCACCAGGACGCGCGGCACAAGGTGCTGGTGGCGGACGTGCTGCTGCCGGCGGTGGAGGCCGGGCTGCTCGTCGTGTTCCTCGGCTACGGGCTGGGACTTGACGGCATCCTGGCGGCGTACATCCTCGCGGTGACGGTGGCCGCTGTCGCGACCATCCTGGCGGTGCGGCGGGTGGTTGGCGGCCCGGTGCTGGCCGGGGACGGGTTCATCCCGCGGCGGCTCCTCCTGTTCTCCTGGCCGCTGATGGCGGTGTCCATCATCGTGGTCGTGGACAAGTGGATCGACGTGCTGATGCTGGGCTGGCTGATGGACGCGCCGGCGGTCGGGGTGTACGAGGTAGCGATGGCGGTCGCCGGGACGCTCGTCGTCTTCCTGTCCGGGCTGAACTACATGTTCATGCCGGTCCTGTCGGAACTGCTGGGGAGTGGCCGGGGTGGGGCGGCCGGCGGGGTGTACCGGACCGCGACGCGGTGGGTGGTGACCGCGTCCCTCCCCCTGCTGGTCGGGTTCCTCGTCTTCCCGGGGCAGGTGCTGGCGTTGCTGTTCGGGGAGGGATACGTGGGCGGCCGGGTGGTGCTGTCCATCCTCGCGGTCGGCTACTTCTACTGGTGTGCGGTCGGGCCGGCCGGGATGACGCTGGTGGCGGCCGGGAAGCCGGCAGGGTTCCTCGCCGGGATGGCCGTCCTCGGCGTGGTGGACGTGGCCGGCAACCTGCTGCTCATCCCGCGGTTCGGGACGGTGGGGGCGGCGGTGGCGATGACCGCGGGGATGGTCGCGGGGAACACCGTGCTGCTCGTCCTGGCGCGGCGGGAGGTCGACGCGCCGCTGCCGGGGATGGACATCCTCGGGCCGGTCGGGGCGATGGCGCCGCTGGCGCTGGTGGCGGCGGTGGTGGCGGGGATCGTCCATCCCGGGCCGCTGCTCGCGCTGGGGATGGGCGCGGTGCTGACCGTGGCGTACGTCGGGCTGTGCGTCGTGACAGGGGCCATCCCGCGGGAGGAGGTCGACGCGGCGTGGGGCGCGGTGCGCCGGGCGGCGGGTCACGGCGCGGCGAACAGCCGGTAGTCGCCGTACGTGCCGAGCGGGGTGAACGTGCCGTTGAGACGTGACGCGGCGGTGGCGGTGCGGAGCACGACGTAGTCGATGCCGAGCGTGTCGAGGTGGGATGCGACCCGGTCCGGCGGGGCGGAGCGGGTGCAGTCGCGGCAGAGCGGGGTGTGGATGGGGTCCGCGGATATCCAGTGTTCGGCCTGGAGGATGGCGGTCGCGTTCCGGGTCTGGTCGATGTGGACGCCGTTCGCGGTGTCGTGGTGGGTGCGGAGCGGGATGGATGCCTGGAGCGTGTACGAGTCGAAGATGGACGTGTTGCTGGTCTCGACGATGATGTCTCCCTGCTCCATGTCGTCCAGCGCGTCGTACAGCGGGGTGGCGTCGCCCGTGAACGTCCAGGTGGCGGGGACAGTGGCGTGGAGCGCCAGGGTCGCGACCGGGACGAGGAGTGCGAGGATGGCGATGCGGCGGTCGATGCGGTCCGCGAGGACGGTGGCGAGCCGTGCGGCGCCGGTGCCGGCGAGGACCGCGGCGAGCAGCAGGGCGTACGTGTAGAACCGGAGTTCCTGCGCGATGAACGGTGTCTCCACCGTCGAGAGCCCGAGGAGGATGGCGAACGCGGCGAGGAGTGCCTGCCGGTCGCGTCCCTGGAGGCCGCCGAGGACGGTGAGCGGGAGGAGCAGGAGGAGGACCCAGCCGGGCCTGGCCGGGGCGAACGTGTAGGCGGGGAGGGTGAGGCTGCGGAGGACGGCAGGGACGAGCCACGGTGCGGCGAGCAGGAGGCCGAGCGCGGCGGGTGCGAGGCGGGACGGGGTGCGGTGGCGGGCCGCGAGCGTGGCCGCGATGAGGAGGCCGGCCATCCCGACGAACGGGTGGGCGAGGATGGTGAGGGCGAGCAGGACGCCGGCGAGGAGGGCGGTGCGGTCGTGGAGGGTGGCGCGGACGGCCGTGTGGTCGTTGACGCGGAGCAGGAGGCCCGTCGAGACGGTGAGGAGGAGGATAGCGAACGCCTGGGCGACGAGGCCGACGCTGAACGTCTGGTACGCGATGCTGACCGGGGGGTAGACGAAGATGGTGAGGAGGGTGTAGCAGCCGGCGAGGAGCGACGTGTCCCGGCCGAGCGGCCGGAGCGCCCACCATGTGGCGAGGGGGAGGAGGAACACGGACAGGAGGACGGTGCCGTTGAACGCGAGGTGGAGGGGGAGGAGGCCGCCGGTGAGGAAGGTGGCGAGCGCGGGCACCATGAAGAAGAGGGGTGGGTACGAGGCGAACGCGGGGAACCCGAGGAGGAACCGGTCGGTCCATGCTACGATGGCGCCCTGCGACAGGTTGTGGTGCATCAGCCAGGTGAACGCGTGGTTGCCGGCGAGGTCGCGGCCCGCGTGCTCCGTGGTCGCGAGGAACGCGAACAGGTCGTGGTAGGCGAACAGGGCGGTCGTGGCGGCGAGGACGGTGAGTGGCCGCCAGTGACGGGGGAGTGCGCGGCGGAGCCGGGTATGCATGGTCCATGGTGGGAGGGGGAGGCCTATCAGTCTTCCGCCCGGCAGCGCCACCGTTTAAAAAGCTCCGGCAGGAAACCGGGACTGCTCGGAACGGGCAGCGGTGCCCCGACTGAGGTGATACACGAATGCAAGCTGTTATCGGAACCACATCTGGCGACACGCACCAGTTCGAACTCGATGAGACACAGGCCGCGGCGGTGACCGGCCACCAGATCGGTGACGAGGTGGACGGTGCCACGCTCGGCCTCTCCGGCTACACGCTGGAGATCACCGGCGGCAGCGACTCCGAAGGGTTCCCGATGCGCGAGAGCGTCGAGGGGACCGGCCGGAAGCGGCTGCTGATGGGGGAGGGCGTCGGCGCCCGGAACCTCGAGGGCGGGGAGCGGAAGCGGACCTCGGTCCGTGGAAACACCGTCTCCCGGGACATCGCGCAGCTGAACCTGCGCGTGGTCGAGGCGGGCAGCGAGGACATCGCCGACCTGCTGGCGGACGACGACGCGGAGGACGCGTAGAGCCATGGCGGGAGACGACGTCCCGGTGCCGGAGGCGAACATCGGCCTGGTCGGCCACGTCGACCACGGGAAGACGACGCTGACCAACGCGCTGAGCGGCAAGTGGACGGACACCCACTCGGAGGAGCTGCGGCGCGGCATCACCATCCGGCTCGGCTACGCGGATGTCGTCATCCGGCGGTGCGACGACTGCGACGCCTACACCACGTCCGAGGAGTGCGAGGCGTGCGGCGGGAGCACGTCCGTGGCGCGGGCCGTCTCCCTGGTGGATGCTCCGGGGCACGAGACGCTGATGGCGAACGTGCTGTCCGGCGCGGCCATCATGGACGGGGCCATCCTGCTGGTGGCGGCGAACGAGGACGTGCCGCAGCCGCAGACCCGGGAGCACCTGGCGGCGATGGACAGGGTCGGTATCGAGAACATCGTGGTCGTCCAGAACAAGATCGACCTGGTCGACGAGGAGCAGGCGCAGACGAACTATGAGCAGATACGCGAATTCCTGCAGGGGACCGTGGCGGAGGACGCGCCCATCGTCCCCATCTCGGCGCAGCACGGCGTGAACATCGACGTGCTGCTGGAGACCGTGGAGGAGCACATCCCGACGCCGGAGCGCGACCCGGACGCGGACCCGAAGATGCTCGTCGCGCGGTCGTTCGATATCAACAAGCCGGGCGCGGGGCCGGACGAGCTCGGTGGCGGGGTCGTCGGCGGCAGCCTCGTCCGCGGCGAACTGGAGGTGGGGGATACCATCGTCCTCCAGCCCGGGTACGACGATGACGGGACGTGGCGGACCATCACGACGGAGGTCCGCAGCATCATCCACGGGCAGAAGCAGGTGGAGAAAGGGGAGCCCGGCGGGCTGCTGGGGATCGAGACCGGGATCGACCCGGCGCTGGCCAAGTCGGACAGCCTGGCAGGGAACGTGCTGGGGCTGGAGGGCAAGGTGCCGCCGGTCCGGGATGAACTGACCATCGCGGTCGACCTGATGGAGGCGGTCGTCGGCAGCGAGGACGAGGAGACGGTCGACCCCATCGGGGAGAACGAGCCGCTGCTGCTGAACGTCGGTACCGGGAAGACCTCCGGCGTGGTCACGCAGGCCGGCGACGAGATCACGGTCCGGCTGAAGCGACCCGTCTGCGCGGAGGACGGGGACCGCGTGGCTATCTCGCGGCGGACCGGGTCGCGGTGGCGGCTCATCGGGGCCGGCACCATCCGGTGAGCCGACGGCGGAAAACGCCGATAATAGGTCTTACAGGCCTTGAAAGCGGCGTTTCCCGGTTCAGACCGGCATTAAGTATTTAAATTCCCCGTGTGGAAGAGGGAGTACAGCATCATGGCACTGATTTCTCAGCTGGGGAGCCTCGAGCTCGCCATGCTCCAGCAGAGCCTGGCGGTGCGCATCGCCATCACCCTGCTCATCCTCGCGGCCGGACTCGGCCTTGCACGGGTCGGGGCGCGGCTCACACGGTACCTGTGGGAGCGGAAGGTGGACGGGACGGAGATGGTGGAGCTGGTGCAGCACCGGGGACGGTCGCCGGAGCGGGCGGTCAGCTACCTCATCATCCTGTTCACGCTGGGTATCGCTACGCTGTACATCAACGCGTCGGCGGCGAACCGTATCATGTCGCAGATCGCGGCCTACGTGCCGCGTATCATGACGGCCGTCCTCGTCTTCCTGTTCGGTGTCGTGCTGGTCAGGGGGGCGATGGAGGGTGTGCGGATGCTTATCCACAACCTGGATGTGCGGGAGTACGCCGAGGACATCGGGGTGTCGACGAAGCTCATCGATGCGTTCTTCGCGGCGGTCCGGGTGTTCCTCTACCTGGTCGTGGTCGAGATCGCCATCATCCAGGTCGGGGTGTCGCCGCAGATCGTGAACAGCACCATCGTCGCGGCGTCGTACGGCATCGTGCTGCTCCTGGTGCTGCTCGGGTTCTTCGGGTTCAAGGACCTCATCCAGAACTACGCCGCCGGGGTGTACCTGCGCGGCTCCGACGTGCTGAACCCCGGGAAGCGGGTGAAGGTGGACGATGAGACCGGGGAGATCCGGGACATCTCCATGTTCGGGACGACCATCACGACGGATTCCGGCTATTTCATGCTGACACCGAACCAGCGGCTGATGGACAAGGAGATCCTGTTCAAGCGTGTCAAGTCCGACGTTGAGACGCTGGAGGATATCACGGACTACTTCGTGGCCGACCGGAACGCCGCACCGGGCGCGGCGGCGGGCGAGATGGGGCTCGCAATCTTCGGGTTCGACATCACGCAGGGAGACATCTCGGAGCGCCTGTCGGACGGCGAGTCCGGGCCGGAGACGGTCGGGGAGGTCCTGGCGGAGCTGACCGACGGCGAGGTCCGTGTCGCCTACGTGCCGGCGGACAAGATGTCCGACACCGCGTCGGAGTTCAAGACGTGGTTCAACAACGGGGCGCTGCTGATGCCGTACTTCAGCAAGAGCGTGCTGTTCCCGGCGAGCGACGCCGACCAGTTCGTGCTGTGCGTCGGCGTGGAGGGCGATGAACTGCTGGTCGTCGACCCGACGACCGGGGATTCCGGCGGAGTCTACTTCGTGGACGCGACGGAGATGCAGCGGGCGATGGACCGGGCGGACGGCGGCTACCTGGTCCTGGCGCCGCGGGGGACGACGGCGTTCTGGCGGGTCAAGAACGACCTTATCTACTCCAGCCTGTCGTTCTACCGGCAGCTGAGCAAGAGCCTCGAGGTCCAGCTCAGCAAGATCCTGCGCCGGGGCGATGTGCTGAAACAGGTCGTCCCCGAGTCGGTGAACGACTTCATCGACCGGTGGACGGTCGAGGAGGACGGCGACCGCGTCACGCGGATGTGGACGCCGGAGGACCGGGAGACCCAGATCGATGAATTTACTGACGATATCTGATGACGGCGATCTCGAGGAGGCGTTCGCCGACCACGTTGACACGGTCGATTCGGCCTCCATCGCAGATATCCGTATCGATACCGGGGCCGACACCGTCCTGGTGAACGGGGAGAACCTGGAGGGGTACGATGCGCTCTACCTCGACCCGAACCCGAAGATCGCCATCTTCTCCCGGGTGTTCCTCGAATCGCTGCTGGAGCGGGATATCAATACGAACATCGACCCGACCGCGTTCTTCATCCTGGCGAAGAAGAGCTATCTCTACCAGGTGATGGCGGAGCGGACCATCCCCATCCCGCCGACCGCGGTCATCTCCACGGAGAAGGGGATAAGCGGGGTGACTGACCGGTACGACTTCCCGCTCGTCGGGAAGAAGTTCGAGGGGTTCGTCCGGCGGGACATGAGCCTGCTGGAGGAGGTGGAGCAGCTGCAGTCGTTCGTGGAGCACCTCGACCACGGCTCGCACGTGCTCGTGCTACAGGAGCAGGTGGAGGGTGACGTGTACGACTGCCTCTATATCGACGGGGACATCATCTCCCTCAAGCTCGAGGCGGACGGCTGGCGGAAGCGGAGCATGGACGCGAAGCAGTCCTACCACTCCATCTCATCGGACCTGCAGGACATCGTGGCGGACACCGCGACGTCCATCGGGGCGGACATCTGCCGCATCCGGCTGGTCGGCGACCACGTGGTCGACGCCCAGCTCGACCCGTCGCTGAAACGGTTCGAGCGGATAAGCGGGAAGAACGTCTACGGGAGTGTCGTCTCGGTGCTGGAGGGCGAGGAGTGATGGACATCTGCATCCTGTACGGCGAGGAGTCGACGCAGCACAACCTGTTCATCGAGGCCGCGGAGCGGTACTTCGACAGCGTGATGGCGGTGCCGGCGGACGGCTGCCGGCTGGAGTACACGGCCGACGGGGCGGACGTGGTGTACAAGAACACGTCGCTGTCGGAGTTCGATGCGGTGTTCGTCCGGCTGTTCGGCTCCGACATCCTGTTCGGGGAGCAGGTGCCGGAGATCCTGCAGGAGAACGGGGTGTACACGCAGACCGATCCGGACTCGCTGACCATCGCCACCAACAAGTTCTACACCATGAAGGTGATGAACGACGGCGGGCTGACCGTGCCGCGGTCCGCGTACGTGCTGTCGACCGACGAGACCGAGGCGTGCGCGGAGGAGTTCGGCTACCCGGTCATCCTCAAGCTCATCTCCGGCTACGGCGGGGAGGGGGTCATGCGCGCGTCCAACCCGTCCGACCTCGGACCGTTCGTTGACACGCTCACCCTGTTCGAGCAGGACATCTGCCTCCAGGAGTACGTGGAGAACCCGGGGGAGGACGTCCGCGTCATCGTCATCGGCGACGAGACGTACGCGTACAAGCGCGTATCAGGGGAGGAGGACGAGTGGCGGTCGAACATCTCGCAGGGTGCGGCGCGGCAGGCGTACGATGCGCCCGAGGAGACACGGGAGGCGGCGGTGACCGCGGCGCGGCTCGCCGGGTTCGACATCTGCGGGGTGGACATCATCGAGGCGGAGAGCGGACCGCACGTCATCGAGGTCAACATGTCTCCCGGGGTTCCTGAAGAGACGCAGGACATCGTGGACGCGGACCTGCCCGACCTCATGATGGGATATATGCACGAGAAAGTAACGACTCGAGCGTCCGAGCAAGGCCTCTGACGAGGCTGGCGATGGGGCCGCGCTCCTTCTTGATGGCGATGTGGCCGAGCTTGGTGCCCTCGTTCACCCAGTCCTTCCGGTGCACCGACTCGACCAGTCCGTCGTACGGCGCCTCGACCGTGTGCTCGCGGCGGTCGTTCGAGATGGTGGCGAGGGTGTCGCCGCGCTCCACCGTCTCGCCCGGTTCCACCAGGGACTCGTACGTCCCGGCGGCAGGCGCGGAGATCTTGACGAGGTCGCGGTAGATGTGCTGCCGGACCCGCTCCGGCTCCCCCTCAAGGGTCCCGGCCGCGGCGAGGAGGTTGCGGACCACATCGAGGTAGTCCGCGAGTTCCGACTCGGTGTAGAGGCCGCCACCGATCTCGACGGTCACGGTGGGGACATCGTGGCGCGGCGCGACGCCGGCCAGGATGCCCGCCCCGATGTCCGCGATGGGCGTCTTGATGACGTATGTCAGGCCGGACCGCTTGACGAGGCGTTCCTGGGCGCGCTGCACGTCGTTGCTGAACGCCGGGTCGGTCTTCCGCCGGATCTGGTCGATCTTGTACCCCGGGTTGGTGGCGGTATGGAGGTCGAGGCAGTAGTCCGCGTCGACGATGAGGTCGAGGAGATGGTAGGCGAGCCGGACGGTGAGCGGCCCCTCCTCACCGGCCTCCAGGTCGACCGCGTTGAAGCACCGGTTCAGGTTGCGCTCCTCGTCCTCGTACAGCTCGTACTCCGGGACCGGGGTCTCCCGCGTCCCCTCGGCGACCGCGAAGATGTTGGCGGTGGGGACGATGGAGACCGTGCCGTGCACCTCCTCGGGGTCGAGATCCTTGAACAGCTGCTTGGCGGTGTCGATGGCGAGCAGTTCGTCGCCATGGGAGCCGGCGATGACGACGACGTGCGGCCCGTCCTCGCGGCCGTGGACGATGTACCGGTTCAGGACGTGGTCGCGGACCGTCTCCGTGGTCTTGTCCCACGTCTCGAAGGAGACGATCTCCTCCATCTCCTTCCCCACCGGGGTGCCGTCGGTCGTGTCGCTCTCTGTCATCCGTTCCCTCCTCCCATATCCGGGAATATCACTCCGCCTGCTCCACGAGGTAGTCGACGATGCGTGCCGGGACGTCGATGTCGGGATGGGCGGCGGCGAACCCCTTGAACTGTGGGCAGCGGTTGCACTCGATCTCGTGGTAGCCGCCGTCCGCCGTCTCGACGATGTCGACGCCGGCGACCTCGATGCCCATCCGGGACGCGATATCGACCGCGGCGTCCTCGAGCACCGGCCGGTCCACCGGTTCGAACTCGGCTCCCTGCGCGAAGTTCCGGGTGACACCCTCGCCGCCCCGCTTGGCGACCGTTCCGAGCGCCTCGCCGCCGACCACGAGGACGCGGTACTCCGTCTCGATGTCGAGGTACTCCTGGATGAGGACAGGGAACTCCTGCGACGCCACCGCCTCGGCCAGCGACTCCCGGTCATCGATCTTCTGGACGCCTTCCCCCTCGCGGCCGGCGAGCGGCTTCACGATGAGCGGGTAGCCGATGGCGCCGGCGATGGGTGCGGCCTCCCCGGCCTGGCGGATGACCGCGGTCGACGGGATGTCCACGGTATCGATATCTGCGCCGACGAAGCTGAGCAGGCTGTAGAACTTGGACAGCGGGTTGAAGAACACCCCTTTCCGCTCCACGGTGCGGACGCCGCGGGCGTCCATCGCCGCCACGAGGTCGCGGCTCGCCTCCACGTCGAACCGGGTGCGGCGCATGTAGAGCAGGTCGATGTCGTGCAGCGGCTCCCCGGCGTACCGGATGCTGAGGTCGCCGTCCTTGACCAGGTAGGAGACGTCCGACGGGTCGATGAACTCCGCCGTGATACCTCGGTCCGCGAGTTCGTCCATGATCCAGTCCTCCTCTTCCTGCCGGTCCGTCCCGGCGACCGCGATCGTCAGTGCCATACCTCTACCGTGGAGACCGGGATTAATTAAACTGTGTCGCGAGGTGGAGGTATGGGGCTGGCCGACGACATCACCGCCGTGCTCGACCGGCTGGATATCTTCGGCGCGCTGCGGCCCACCGACCACGACGCGGAGCGGGACCGGTTCTTCCAGGCGGTCGATGCGGGGGAGCGGTACGACCCGCAGTACACCTACGCGGTCGATATGGACGTGGACGCGGCGCGGGCGGACATCGCGGACATCGCGGACCGGCTGGACTCGCCGCTGGCCGACCGGTTCGTGGCCGGGCTGCGGGCGCGGGCGGACCTCGTCGCCAGCATCGGGACGGACGGCATCACGGACCGGTCGGCCGATATCTACGGGCGGCCCGACCGGGAGACGGTCGCGGCGGCACGGGACCGGTTCCACCTGCCGCGCGGCGGGACGGACGGTGCGGCCGTGGATGCCGCGGCGATGCGGGACGCGTTCCAGGACCTGTTCGACCGGCTGGGGATGGACTACGGGTGCCGGCTGGTGGACGGCGGCGGGGCGCGGAACGTGCCGGAGCGGGCGGCGGTGCTGGTGCCGAGGGACGGGACGTACGGCGCGGTGCAGGCGCGGCGATTGCTGGTTCACGAGTCCACCCACGCGGTCCGGACGTTCAACGGGCTGGAGACCGGCGATCCGGTGATGGCGTACGGGACGAAGGGCTACGAGGTCGTGGAGGAGGGACTGCCGACGCTGAACGAGGAGGCGGTCGGCGTGTTCGCGGACACGGTGCCGCGGGTGACGGCGCGGGTCATCGCGGTGGACGCCGCGGAGAACGGGTTCCACGACCTGTTCGACATGATGCGGGACCTCGGGCTGGACCGGCGCACCGCGTTCATCCGGACGTTCCGGGTGAAGCGCGGGCTCACGGATACCGGGGATCCGGGCGGCTTCATCAAGGACCACATCTACTTCCAGGGCTACCGGCTGCTGCAGGGCCGGGATGATGTCGCCGGGCGGCTGTACGCCGGGAAGATCGGGATGGACGACCTGGACCGGGTGGACGTGGAGCCGGTCATCGGACGGGACGCGCACCTGGCGGCCTACCGGGAGGCGGCCGCTGCACTCCCTGACCCGGCGTGACCGCCGGCCATCCAATTTTTAAACCGGAGACGGTAATACTGGGGGTATGGATGCGACCGTGGCACGCACAGTCCTCCTTGCCGTCCTGGTCGTGGGGATGTCCGCCGCGGCCGCAGGCGTGTTCCCCGCGGTCAGCGGGGTGGCGGACGCCGTGTCGGAGGCCATCCCGGTGCAGGAGGCGGGGGAGATGCGCCGGGTCATCCCTGCCGGCGGGTCGACGACCATCAGCGCCTCGGTCCAGAACCCGCTCGACATCCCTGACGTTCTCCAGGTCCGGTTCTCGGGTCCGGCCATCGAGAGGGGATACGTCTCCATCGAGGTCCCGCCGGGCTCCCCGGTGCGGTGCGACACGGAGGGACAGATCTGCGAGACACGGCTGCAGGGCGGTGAGACGGCTGACCTCGGTATCACGCTCCGCGGGGAGCGGCCCGGCCGGGGCGCGATGGATGTCGCGGTCATCTCGGAGACGAGCGGGAAGGCTGCCCACGCGGAGATGTTCGTCATCGTGACCGGTGAGACCGTGGTGGATGCGTTCTGGGATGTCGTGGACCGGCTGCTCGGCCGGTAGTTTAAATCTCCTGCGTCCCAACCCTCTTCCATGCTGAAGGTACTGCTGGACGCGAACTTCCTCATCCTGCCGTTCCAGGAGAACGTGGACGTCGTGTCGGAACTTGACCGGGTGCTGGACGGCCGGTACGAGCTGTACACGTTGAACCGGACGTACAACGAGGCGCGGGATGTCGAGGACGGGAAGTACCGGGACATGGTGGAGCGGCTGGTGACGGAGGTCGGGGTGGATCTCGTGTCGGTCGAGGGGGAGGGCGCGGTGGACGACATCCTCGTCGGGCTGGCGGGCGAGTACGTGGTCTGCACCAACGACAGGGATCTCCGCGCGGAGCTGCGGGAGAAGAACCTGCCGCACGTCTACCTGCGGCAGCGGAACCATCTCGTGGCCGAGAACGTCGACACCGCACTACCTTTTTAAAAATTCGTCGGGCCTACTGTTGTATACGCCGTTCTTGACGGTGTGCGCGGCCATCAAGGTGCATAACACATGAAGGACCACTGGAAAGACCTGCCGACGGGCCCCGACGTCCCGGAAGTCGTCTGGGCGATCATCGAGATCCCCAAGGGCAGTCGAAACAAGTACGAGTACGCGAAGGAGCTGGGGACGTACCAGCTCGACCGGGTGCTCCACTCGCCGATGCAGTATCCCGGCGAGTACGGGTTCATCCCGCAGACCCTGTACGACGACAACGACCCGATGGACATCCTGGTCCTGATGGGTGAGGAGACGTTCCCGGGCTGCGCCATCGCGGCGCGGCCGATCGCGCTGATGCGGATGATCGATGACGGGGAGAAGGACGACAAGGTCCTTGCCGTCCCCGCGAACGATCCGACGTTCGACGATGTCGAGGGCAAGGACGACGTCCCGCGGCATACCCTGAAGGAGATCGCGCACTTCTTCGAGACGTACAAGGACCTCGAGGAGGGCAAGGAGGTCGAGGTCAAGGGCTGGGACGGCCGGCAGAAGGCCATCGACGCCGTCGAACACTCCGTCGAACTGTACGAGCGGAGGTATTCCTGATGTACCGGCGCGTCACGTTCGAGAACAAGGTGAAGGTGCCGCCGCAGCTGCTGGGCGGCGATGTGGAGGAGTCCGTCCGGGAGAGCCTCCGGGACCAGTACGAGGGCAGTCTCACCCCGGAACTCGGCTCCGTCCTCACCATCACCGGCATCGAGGATATCGGTGACGGGGAGATCCGGCCGGAGGATGCGGGAGCGTACTACCCGGTGACCGCCGAGGCGATCACGTACCGGCCCGAAATCCACGAGGTCGTGGTGGGCGAGGTCGCGGAGATCACCGAGTTCGGCGCGTTCGTCCGGATCGGCCCGGTCGAGGCGCTGTGCCACGTGTCCCAGATCATGGACGACTACGTCTCCTACAACGAGGAGCAGAACGTGCTGTCCGGCGAGAACGGGGACAAGATCTTGCAGGAGGGAGACACCGTGAAGGCACGGGTGACGGCCGTCAGCCTCGCTGACGAGTACAATAAAAAGATTAACCTCACGATGCGACAGCCGGGACTCGGCAAGGTGGAGTGGATCCACGAGGATGCCGAGGAAGCGGACGAAGACGAGGAGGAGAACTAGATGGCAGACAAGGCGTGTACCAATTGCAAGCGGATCGTGGAGAAGGGCACAGAGTGCCCCATCTGCAAGAGCAACGAGCTCACCACGAGCTGGCGGGGCGTCGTCGTCATCTACGACCCCGAATCCTCGCAGATCGCCGAGCAGGTCGGTGTATCGACCCCGGGCAAGTATGCGGTGCAGGTGAACGTCTGATGGATATCGAGATCACGAACAGGCGCGAGAAGGCGCTCATGGACCAGGAAGTCATCGAACTGGATATCAACCACACCGGCGAGGCCACCCCGACCGCGGACGCGGTCCGGCGGAAGGTGGCCGCCGAACTCGACCTCGACCCGCTGACCATCGCGGTCGACGGCATCCACTCGTCCAGCGGCAGCGGTGTCGCGACCGGCCGGGTGACCGTCCACCCCGAGCAGGTCATCGAGGAGATGGCCGACGAGGACGCGGCTGACGAAGCATCCGGGGAGGACGCTGACGGGGCGGATGAAGAGCCGGACGAGGCTGAAGACGAGGGCACTGACGACGCCGGCGAGGCGGAGGACGATTCCGATGATGAGGAGGCCGACGACGAAGAGCCGGACGAGGACGAGGCGGCAGAGGATGAAGACGCGGAAGACGACGAGACGGAGGAGGAGAAGTGATGGCGAAGCACCAGACCGTGAAGGTGTACGAGAAGTTCGACGGGGACGGGAAGACCGAGCACCCGACCTGTCCGCGGTGCGGCTCGTTCCTCGCGGACCACGACAACCGGAAGACCTGCGGCAAGTGCGGGTTCTCCGAGATCGAACGGTAGATGGGTGGCCGTGACCGGCCCCCGGACCGTTCCTTTTAATCTGTTTTTCCCCCATTCGGGGGTATGATATGCCTCGGCATCGAGTCGACCGCCCACACCATCGGCGTCGGGATCTGCGACGACGAGGAGGTGCTGGCGAACGCCCGGCACATGTACGAGCCGGAGGAGGGCGGGATCCATCCCCGGGAGGCGGCGGAGCACCATTACCAGCACGCGCGGGAGGTGGTGCACAACGCGCTGCAGCAGGCCGACATCGGGATGGACGACGTGGACCGTATCGCGTTCGCGCGCGGTCCCGGGATGCCGCAGTCGCTGGAGGTGGGCGCGGTCATGGCCCGCAGCCTCGCGCTGAAGCACGACCTGCCGCTGCACGGGGTGAACCACGTGCTCGGCCACATCGAGGTGGGGCGGATGAGCACGGGTGCGGACGACCCGGTCGTGCTCTACGTGTCCGGCGGCAACTCGCAGGTGCTCGCGTTCGCCGGCGGCCGGTACCGCGTGTTCGGGGAGACGCTGGACATCGCCATCGGCAACGCGCTGGACAAGGTCGCGCGGCACATGGGCATCCCGCATCCCGGCGGCCCGGCCATCGAGGAGCGGGCGGAGCGGGGTGAGGAGCTGCTGGAGATGTCGTACGTCGTGAAGGGGATGGACTTCTCGTTCTCCGGACTCGTCACCGAGGCGCAGCGGATGCTCGACCAGGGCGTTGACGAGGCCGACCTGTGCATGTCGTTCCAGGAGCACGCCTACGCGATGCTGGTGGAGGCGACGGAGCGGGCGATGGCGCATCTCGGTGCGGACGAGGTGCTGCTGACCGGCGGTGTGGCCGCGAACGGCCGGCTGCGGGAGATGGTCGAGGTCATGGCGGAGGACCGGGACGCGGCGGCGTTCACGGTGCCGCACGAGTACGCGACCGACAACGGGGCGATGATCGCGTGGCAGGGCGTCAACCGGGCCAGGACCATGGAGCCGGAGGACGTGGCGGAGACGGCCATCGACCCGGACTGGCGGCCGGAGGAGGTGGCCGTGCCATGGCGGTGAGCGACGCGGACGTCACGGATGCGGCACGGGTGGTGCGGGACGGCGGCACCGTCATCTACCCGACGGAGACGTGTTACGGGCTGGGCTGCGACGCGACCGATACGGACGCGGTGGAGACGGTATACGATA
>CAZNTD010000007.1:0-27422 GCA_964575915.1 uncultured archaeon
CCACCTCCGGCGACATGCCGGCGCCGGTGTCGCTGAAGGACACCCACACGTACTGGCCCGGGCGCACCTCCTGGTGGTGCCGGGGGTATTCCGCGTCAAGCCAGGTGTTGGCCGTCTCGATGGTGAGGTGGCCGCCGCCGGGCAGCCATCGTTTTAAACGCTGCATCCCCCATCCCTGTCCATGGACGGGGAACGACGGCTCCTCATCGTGTTCGCGGTCGCAGCCCTCACCGGTGCCGCCGTGACCATGGCCGCCACCGGGATGACCCCCTGGACCGACACCGCCTCTGCGCTGGAACGGCAGGCGGCTGACCTCCCGTACGACAGCCACGTGTTCGGTGTTCCCGGGGACGGGGCCGAACGGTACCACGGCCCGTACCGTGTGGATGGCCGCACATACTTCGTCACCGCGTCGGACGGCTCCGTGGTCGCGGCGGACGGCATCACCGCCGCCGCCCAGGACACCGCGGCCCGCGTCACCGCGCTCCACGACCTCTACCGGACGACCCGCACCGACCCGTTGCTCTACTCGCCAGGTGCCGCCCGGACGAACATCTCCCACTACCGGGACTTCGAGCAGCGACTCCTCCTCGAGGTCGGTGACCGGGCCCTCCACCCGGCCGGGATGACCGGCAGGGAGCGGCTGTACGACGACCTGTTCGGCGACGGGACCACCATGGTGCCGTACCGGACCCTCGGCAACCTGTCCCGTGTCGGCCGCGCGACCGACCGGTTCTACGACGAGGCATCCTGGACGGCCGCGCAGGACCTCCTCGACGCGTACGACGCCGCGACCGATGCCTACCGCGCCGACCTGCAGGACACCCTCACCGTGTTCAACCGGACGCTCGACCGCGGACCGGACGGGACGGTCCAGAACAGCATCTACCAGTACCAGATGGGGGCCAGCACCAACCTTACCACGGTCCTCGACGCGTTCCGCACCGTCGCCGGGAACGTCGATGCGCTTGACCGCGCGGTCGACCGGCGCGGCGCCATCCTCGCCGGCGACCGCGACCCCGATATCACCGTCCCGGCCGTCACCCTGCCGGGCGACCGGCCCGACCGCATATTCGATGCGTCCGACACGAACCGGCTGTTCGCCGAGCGGAAGGACGGTGCGGAATCCCCGCCCGGCACCGATGCGTACGATGTCCGGCTCGCCTGCCTGAACCAGACCCACCTCGTGCAACGGCCCGACCCCGGCGGCTATCCCGACCTGATGACCGCGGACAGCGTCCTCCGCGTCGTCATCTACCCGTTCGTGGAGGACGAGTTCCGCGAATCGTTCGGACCGGAACTCGACCCGTACCGCTCCCGTGACGGCCGCCTCACCATCGGGAACGAGGACATCGCCGTGACCGACCGGAACACGTCCATCACCGTGACGGACCGGGACACGGGCCGGACCGTGACCATCGACGCCGAGGTGGCGCGGCGCGGCGGTGACGGTGTCGGCCGCGCCGTCCCGGTCACCTGGACGGCACCGAACGCGACACTCGCCGGCGTCCTGACGGAGACCGACTTCGTCTTCACCGACTGCAACTGTCCGTTCCTCGAGATCCCGCGCCTCCAGTGGAACACCGCGCACATGGTCGACGACCGCCTGGATGACCCGGTGCTCGCCGACCTGTCCGACGACGAGATACGCAGCATCGAGCCGGCCGCGGTCCGTGACGCCGCGCGTGCAGCGCGCGACGCGGAACGCGCGTTCCGCGACGAGCCCGGCATCACCACGCTCGAACCGCTCTCATCCGCATACACGGCCCTGTATATCCGGACCATGGAGAACAGCGACGATGGCATCCCCCCGGCCCTCCATGAGCGGCTCCCTGCCCTGTGGGAGGTCGCCGGGATGGCGGAGGGGAGGGTAGCCGCGATGGAGCGGACGGTCGGCCAGTACCACCGGCTGATGGATGCCGGATACGGGAAATGGATATTCAACGATGTGCCCCGCGGCGAGTTCGACGACCCGGCGGAGGTCATGGACGCCTTCGGCCCCGCCGAGGTCCTCGGCTACTCGATGATGGGTCTCGTCTTCTCCCCCGGGTCGTCGGCGGTCTGGCGGAGCGACACCGCCCCGACGTTCTACACCGTGAACCGGTACCCGCCGAAGCGCGTCCTCTACTCGCCGAACCGGTGATCCGTCACCGTCCCTGACCCCTCGACCCGGTCGTGGAACCGCACCGTGATCGGCGCCACGACCCCGCGCTCCACGAGGTCACGCCACGACGTCCCGGAGCCGACGGTGAGCGCATCCATCGCCCGCTGCTCCGCGGTCCGCCGCACCGCATCCGGCTCCGCGAACGTCCGCCGCCGCTCCAGATCGAGCCGCAGCCCCGGTCCGTCCTCCCCCTCCACGGCGTGCACCCGGTACCGGTCCCCGGCCAGGTCCCGCAACGACATCACCGCCTCCTCCACCTGCTCCCGGTGGATGCGGATGCCCTGCAGCCGCAGCCCGGCGAACCTGGCCGCACCGCGATAGGTGATGACCGGTCCGTCGGTGTCGCAGGTGCAGTCCTGGTGGGTGAGCGTGGCGGCGTCCCCGGTCCGGTACCGGGTGAACGCCATCCCGCCGTTCCAGAGGGTGGTGGTGACGAGTTCGCCGGTCTCGCCCGGTGGGAGCGGCTCTCCGGTCTCCGGGTCCACCACCTCGTGGACCTGGTCCGTGAACGTGTGGAACCGGTTGGTCCCGGCAAGATCGTCGCACTGGAATCCGGTGAACCCGGTCGCGACCGAGCCGTACGTCTGCGACACCGTGACATCACCGTACACCTCCTGCAGGTGCTGCCGCTGCCGACCGGTCAGCGGCCCGGCCACCACCACCCTGTCGATATCCCCGGTCCCGGCGGTCTCCGCCAGCTGCTCGCCGAACCGCCCGGCCAGTCCCGCCGTGGCGTACACCGTGTCCACCGGCCGTCCGGACACCAGTTCCGCGGTCGCCCCGAGGTCCCGCGCATCCCCGATGACGGTGTCGCGGCCGTGCGCCCGGAACGGGACGACCAGTTCGACCGCGGTCCGCCGCGGGTCGAACAGGACGAGCGTGGTGCTCCCCTCGACGAAGTGGTGCGCCGCGTATCGGGAGAACGTCTCCTCCATCCGTTCGTAATCCGCACCGGTCCGGGTCACCGGCACCGCACCCTCCGGCTCCGGCGACACCGCCAGCCCGGTCACCCCCGATCCCGTCCCGACCGCGGCAAGGTCCGCATCGGTGAGCATCGGCAGGTCCGTGAAGCTCTCCGCGGTGATGTCCCGGTCCCCGTACAGCTCCCTGTAGAACGGGATGTCCGCCTGCCGCTGCCGCGCGACGCGCACCGCCCGCTCGCGATCGTCCATGCGGACGAGATTCCCGTCGAGGCTTAAATGGGTCTCGGCCGCCGCCTACCCGGTCCGCTCGTCCACGACCCGGCGGGTCTTCAGCCCGTCCGCCACCGACCCGGCCGGTTCGACGGTGAGCGGGAGGAACCGGTCCGCATCCACCATGTCCTGCCACGTCCGCTCCCGCCCCACGTGGAGGACATCCATCAGCTCCGCGGCCGCCCGTCCCGGGTCCCGGTCCCCGAGCACGTCCGCCGGGACGACCACCGTCACCCGCGGCAGGACGCCCCGTCCGGTCTCCTCCTCCGCCACCCGGACCTGGTACCGTGACGGTGAAACGCCGTCGACACGGTCCAGCGCCGCCTCGACGTCGTCCCGGTAGACCGTGACACCCTGCAGCTTGATGCTGTCGAACGCGATCTTCCCCTCCAGCGCCAGCACCGGTCCGTCGGTGTCGCAGGTGCAGTCCTGGTGGGTGAGCGTGGCGGCGTCCCCGGTCCGGTACCGGGTGAACGCCATCCCGCCGTTCCAGAGGGTGGTGGTGACGAGTTCGCCGGTCT
Organism: uncultured archaeon; assembly: GCA_964575915.1. Classification (GTDB taxonomy): domain Archaea; phylum Nanohalarchaeota; class Nanosalinia; order Nanosalinales; family Nanohalalkaliarchaeaceae; genus CAZNTD01. The sequence goes on from CAZNTD010000007.1 coordinate 3,879, forward strand.
CGCCCGGTGGGAGCGGCTCTCCGGTCTCCGGGTCCACCACCTCGTGGACGTACAGTCCCGGAACGGTGTGGTACGTGTTCGTCCCGGCAAGATCATCGCACTGGTAGCCGACGTACCCCAGCTCCCGCGACCCGTACGTCTGGTAGATGGTCGCGGCCGGGAACCGCTCCTCCAGGTCCGCCTGCGCCGCGTCAGACAGTCCCTCGCCGCCCAGGACGACCCGGTCGATGCGGTCAGGGTCGACCGGCGCGTCCGCCATGACCGCGCCGAGCCGGAGCGCGGTGCTCGTGGTGGTGTAGATACCGTCCGCCCCGACCTCCGCGAGGAGATGGGCGGTGAACCCGAGGTCGTCGCTGCTCCCCATCGCCGCGAACCGGTCCGCCTCGTGCAGGAACCTGATGGCGTCGTACGACCACTGCGGATCCTGCACCAGCACCGTCCGGCTTCCCGCCGGGAACATATCCCCGAGACGCGGCCGGAACTGCTCACGGAGCGCATCCACGTCTGCCTGCGTCTTCAGCACCGTCGCCATCGAGCCGGACGTCCCCGAGGTCGCCCCGGCGGCCACCGGCTCCGCATCCGGCCGCAGCAGCACCGATCCGTCCGACCGCGCCAGGAGCGTCTCCTTGTCGAGGAGCGGGAGCGACCGCCAGTCCTCCGTCGACGTGATCCTGTCGACCGCCACGTCCCCGTGCAGCTCCCTGTACACCGGCATATCCTGTCGTTCCCGGAACACCCTGTCCAGTTCATCGACCCGTTCCCCGATCCCGTCCATGTCCCTCCTCTTGTCCCCGGAACAATTTAAGCGGACGGCCCGCCGCGGCGGAATCCGTTGTATTTATTAATCAGCCGTTCACGGGATAGGACATGGATCAGACCGGGCGCGTGATGCTCGTCGTCGGCGCGGGACTCCTCGTCGGTATCGGGGCCGGCGCCCTCCTCCAGATGGGCGTGTTCGAGGACGACCCCGGCCGAACGACCTCGTGCGACATCCTCGTCCACTACCCGGCGGACAACCTCGTTGACGGGTCGCTGGTCGAGGACATCTCCGGCAACGGGAACGACCTCGATCTCGGCGGGGCCAGCCTCGTATCCGGACGTGACGGACTGGCCATCTCCCTGCAGGAAGGCGGCGCCCGGTCAGCGACCTCCGCCCCGATATCCGGCGGAGATTTCACCCTCAGCTTCTGGTTCCGCCCCGCCCCGACCGAGGGGAACCTCATCGAGCTCGTGGCCAGCGGCGGCTACCCCCGGATGAAGGTGCGGACGCTGGGTGAGGACGGTCGGCTCCGGTGGACCCTCTGGGAGAACGAGCAGAGCTCCGACTCCCACACCACGGCCCGGACCAGCTGGAACACGTCCGAATGGTACCACGTCGCCATCGTCCAGTCGAACAACACCCAGGAGTGGGCCGTGTACATCGACGGCAGCCCGGACCGGAGCGGCTGGCAGGACATCACCGTCCCGATGGACCACGAGGAGATCCGCATCGGGAGCGGGAACGAGGACCCGCTGCTCGCGCTCATCGATGACGTCCGCATCTACGACCGCGCCCTCACCGCGACGGAGATCGATCTCGTGATGGATCGGCCGGAGAGCTGCCCGTTCAACCCGTCCGGCTAGCCGGTAGCAAGTTAAGTCTCCGTCTCCCCGTGACATGCATGGGACGTGGTACAGCCTCCGCCGCCGCGGTCGCACTTCTCATCGCTGCAAGCGCCACAGCCATGGCTGGCGGCTCGCCGCAGGTGACCGGTCTCACCTCGCTGCTCGGCGGCGGACCGTGCGACGGCTGCAACATCGTCCTCGTCTCCGCCGAACCGGTCCGCGCCGACCATCTCGGGCTGTACGGCTACCACCGGAACACCTCCCCCGCACTCGACGCACTCGGGACGGAGAGCGTCGTGTTCGACGGTGCGTTCACCGTGTCCGGCCATACGACGGAGGCGACGTTCTCGACGTTCACGTCGCTCTACCCGTCGCAGCACGACGTGAACCCCGTGACCCCCGATGACAACGGGTTCGACACGGAGATGACGCTGCTGGCGGAGGCACTGCAGGACGCCGGCTACCGGACCGCCAGCGTCAACGGCGGCGCGAACGTCCGGGCAGGACTCGGGTTCGACCGCGGCTTCGACCGGTACGAGAGCTGGCAGTCCGGCGAGGAGCGATGGGACGATATCACCGGCGACCTGCTCGACGGGGCGGACGACCGCCCGTTCTTCCTCTACCTCCAGTCGTTCGCCACTCACGACCCGTACTTCCTCTACTCGGCATCGACCGACAGCGGGATACGGATCGAGGCCGGCCCGTTCGTCGACCTGTTCACCGTCAACCGGACGATGCGGGAGGAGTCGATGTCCGCGTGGGGACGGATCAACCGGCGGGTCCACAGGTCCGACACGTTCCAGCCGGAGGACAGGTACCGCGCCTACCGTGAAGAGTTCCTCATCCCGCGGATGGAGGAGAGCGACGAGTTCCGCCGGGAGATGGTGGCCGAGTACGATGGCGGCATCCGGTACATCGACACCGCGCTCGGCAGCGTCATGGCGGAGCTCCGGGCCGCCGGTGAACTTGACGACACCATCGTCGTGGTCATGGCCCAGCACGGCGAGATGTTCGGGGAGCGCGGCCGGTGGACGCACAGCTCGCTCTTCGGCCCGGTCGTCCGCGTCCCGCTCGTCATCCGGGCACCGGGGCTGGAGCCTGGCCGGGTGGACGGGCCGGTGTCGACGCTTGATGTCGCGCCGACCATCCTCGACCTCGCTGGTGTCCCGGCGTCGCGGTTCCGGGAGCAGGCGGAGGGACGGTCGCTCCTCCCGGTCATCCGGGGTGAGGCGGACGGCCGCCGCTTCCTGTTCGCCGACCATTACAGCGGCCAGTCGACGGTGACCGACACCCGGACCCGGACCAGGTTCTACCGGCATTCCGACGGGGGCACACGCCTCTACGATCTCGGTCCGAACTGGACCGCCGACCACATCGAGGACCCGAACCGGACGCTCCATCGCCGGCTATCACACCGGCTGGAAGGGTTCCACGACCGGGTGGGGACGGGGACGGAGCACGGCGACACCTGGCCGTACTTCGGATGACCGCGGACCCGGTGAAAAGCGTTTTATAGACGGGGAGAGATGTGGGAAGCAGAGATGGAGCGCCGCACCCGGACCGTCCTCGTCGCCATCGTCTACCTCGCCGGGACCGTCCTCCTGTTCGCCCCCGCGTTCGATCCGGACCCGGCGACGATCCCGTCCCGGGTCGACGATCAGGGGAAGAACGACGGCCTCACGTTCACCTCGTTCGTCCAGCACTACGCCCGGGCGTTCACCGGCGAATCGCCGTTCATCCCGTTCGACCGGGTCTGCCACCCCGACGGCATGTACCCCGGCGAGGTCAACCCCGCCCCCGCGCTCCTCGTCCCCGCCGGCCTCATCACCGCGGTCACCCCGCTCGCCGCAGGGACCGTCTTCTGGAGCATCCTGTTCGCATCGTTCGCGCTCACCGCCCTCGCAGCCGGTCTCTACATCCGCCGGTACACCGACTCCGACCTGTCCGCGTTCCTCGCCGCTCCCCTGTTCGTCCTGGTCGTCATGCAGGTGAACAGCGCGCTCATCGGCCATATCAACCTCATCGCGATGTTCTGGCTGCCGCTCATCTTCCTCTCTGTCGACCGGTTCCTCGACGATCCCGGCCCACGGACAGCGGCGGTCATGGGCATCCTCAACATCTTCCAGTTCTACACCAACCCGCAGATGACAGCATTCCTCGCGGTCATCCTCCCGGTATACGCGGGGACGCGGCTCGGTATCGACCGGTGGCGCGATGAGCCCGTTCCGGTCAACCGCTACCTCACATGGGGCGGCGCGGCGGTCGGCCTGTTCCTCATCGTCGTCCTCCCCTACTACTGGACGTTCCGGGTGGAACACGCGTCCGTCCCGCTATCCCAGCTCATCGAGCGGACCGCCGACGCACCGTTCCAGTCGTTCCGCCTCGCCGCCCTGCAGATATGGCTGTCAGCAGCCCTCCTCGTCGGGTTCCTCGCCTACCGGCTCGTCCCGCTGATGGTCGCCGGCGTCACCGCCCTCGTCCTCGCGGTCGGCCCGCTCATCCAGCCCTCCCCGTACCTCCTCCTCTACCACGCCATCCCGGTGTTCGAGGCGTTCAAGTCGCCGCACTACTTCCAGTACTTCTACTGGCTGTTCCTCGCCGCGATGGCCGGGTACGCCATCGACCGCGCCCGGGAACTGTGGCGGGAGCCGGACGCGGACATCCTCACCGCGCTCGTCGTGGTCGCGCTCATCGCCGTCTCCATCCTCTTCGCGGTGCCGGACGTCCTCGAGTTCCGCGATGACCGGATGGGGACCTACACGGTGGAGCGGAGCCCGGTGTACGACCGGATCGCGAACAGCACCGTTCCCGGCACGGTCGCGCACTACCCGAACGTCTACCTCCCTGTCTACGACACCGCCCGCGACCGGTACGACCGCACCACCATCAACTGCCAGGCGAGCCACAGCCCCGAATCCCTCGACGAGTTCCGCAGCGCATGCGGCCGGGCGTTCTACACCCCTGACGAGACGTGCCGCGACCTCACCGCAGCGTACAACGTCTCGTTCATCGTCTTCCACCGCGACAAGCACACCTACAAGATACTCAAGAACCATCTCGACTTCGAGGCGAGCTGCCGGGACCGGTACGCGGACCAGGCATCCCTCATCGGAGAGGGCGACCTGGCGCGGTGCTGCACCGGGAGCGACCCGGAGGCGTGCATCCTCGATTCCGCGGTCGCGGAGTACCGTGAGATCCCCTACCTCGAACAGGTCGCGGAGGAGGGCGGCCGGTACCTCTTCCGCGTGAACCGCTCCGCGATGTCCGGCCGGTGACCCCGCCACGCTTTTAAGTATGGCCGGCCTCCCTCACGACATGTCACCGCGCGGGCAGGCGGCCGTCATCGGGGTCGTGGTGGTCGCCGCACTCCTCGGTCTCACGCAGCTCCCCGGGGGCGCCCCGGGAACCGGGAACCACACCGTGCTCGACTGCTCCGGGGACAGGGGATGCGAGCGGACGACCATCAACCGGACGACAGCCGACTGTAACCCGTGGTACGTCAGCAGCTCCCTCGACGGTCTTGACTGCAACTACACGACCAGCGGTGTCGCCGACGTATCCCTGGTGACCGACCCGGCGAACCACGTCACCGCCCCCTGGCACAACGCGTCCCTCACCGCGGACATCCAGGACCTCGGCCTCTCCGTCCCCTGGGACCTGGAGTTCCTGCCGGACGGGAGCATGCTGGTGACCGAGCAGAACGGCGAGGTCCACCATTACCGGAACGGCTCCCGCACCACCATCGGCACGTTCGACGTCACGTGGAAGGAGACCGTCGGGATGATGGGGCTGGCGGTCCACCCGGACTTCCCCGACGAACCGTACGTCTACCTCCAGTACACGACCGGATACGCGGACGACGAACTCGACCGGAACACCAACGACCAGTCAGAATACTACGTCTGGAACCGCATCTCCCGGTTCCGGTTCACGGACGGCACGCTACAGGATGAGACCGTGCTGGCCGACCGCATCCTCGGAACCGTCTACCACAGCGGTGGGCGGCTGGAGTTCGGGCCGGACGGGATGCTGTACGCCACGACGGGCGACGGCGGGTTCCCGGTCGACAGCCAGGAGATCGACTTCCTCTCCGGCAAGGTGTTGCGGATGGCGCCGGATGGGTCCGTCCCGGACGACAACCCCTTCCCGGGAAGTCTGGTCTACTCCAGCGGCCACCGCAACCCGCAGGGCCTGGCATGGAACCCCGGGACCGGCGGCCTCTGGTCCACCGAACACGGCGACTGGCGGCATGATGAGTTGAACCGGATCGAGCCCGGTGCGAACTACGGGTGGGGCGCACTGACCTGCGACGACGTCGCCAAACCGCATATCCGCCGCCGTGGCGAGACGGTCGAACCGGTCTGGTGTACCACGGAGTGGACGCTCGCCCCCTCCGGCATGGTGTTCGTGGATGAGCCGGGCCATCCGTGGCACGGCGACCTGTTCGTCACCAGCCTCCGCGGCAAACACCTCCACCGGTTCACCATCGAGGACACGGCGCTCGTCGACAACGGCATCTTCTGGGTCAACACCGGTGACCGGATGTCCCAGCGCATCCGCGACGTCGAGTTCCGTGACGGCGACCTGTGGGCGCTCGGTGACTACGGCGGAGTCGCACGCCTGTCCCCCGGAGCGGAGGAATGATGACGCAGATACGCCGCGATGCCGGGATACTGCTCGTGACCGCTCTCGTGACGATGGCGGTCATGCAGGTCATCCTCTCAGGCGGCAGCATCCTCCCGGAGGACACGACGGTCTGGGACTGCCGGAACGACTCCCGGGACTGCACCCGGACGGAGATGGCGAACCGGTCCGGCCTCCTCGTCCCCGACAACACGCTTGTCGAGGGAACGTTCGCCCCCCGTACGTACACCGAGACCGTCCGCACCCCGGGTCTCGAGGACAGCTTCGACCTGGAGTTCCTGCCGGACGGCACCCCCATCATCTCGTCGAAGGACGGCACCGTCCGCACCGTCCGCCACGGCCAGGCCGTCCGGGTGGCCCGGCCTGACGACCTCGGGGACCGGGTCATGGGTGCACGCGGCATCGCGGTCGACCCGGAGTTCGCGGACACCCGGTACGTATACCTCTACACCGTCCACGAAACCCGTGACGACTCCTCGACCGAGACCGCCTCCATCGCCCGGTTCACCCTGCAGGACGGCGCGCTCCAGGACCGCAAGACGCTGCTCGACGGCATCCCGGTCACCGGCACCACCGACCACGACGGCGGCGGACTGTCCATCGGGCCGGACGGGATGCTGTACGCCACCACCGGCGGCACGGAGTTCACCCGCCAGGCACCCGACCCGGACTCGCTCGCCGGGAAGACCCTCCGCATCGCCCCGGACGGCTCCATCCCCGGCGACAACCCGTCCGACTCGCCGGTGTACACCACCGGTCACGGCTCCCCGCGCGACATCGCCTGGGACCCGGAGGAGCGGCCGTTCGTCGTGGAAGCGCACTACCGCACCGTCGCCGAGATCAACCGGCTCGAACCAGGCGGATCGTACGGCTCCGCTGCCAGTTCCTGCGGCGAGCCGGGGGAGGGATGGCGGGACGCGGCCGCCCGCGACCCGGTCCGCTGCATCTCCCGGTCGCTCGTCGACCCATACGGCATCGCCATCCCCGACGACCCCGGCCATCCGTGGCACGGCGACCTGTTCGTGGCCGAGCGGAACGCCCAGCACGTCCACCGCTACGGGATGGACGGAACGGACATCACCGCCTCCACCATCTTCTTCTTCCGCCGGGAGGCGCCGCTCGTCGCCGGGAACACCTGGATGGACCGCGCTCTCGTCGACGTGGAGTTCCACGACGGCGCGCTGTGGGTGCTCGGCGAGTGGTCCGGGATGACCGTCCTGGAGCCCGCGTAACGGCCGTCCCGACCGGCATCCCTTTAAGGTATCGGATGCATAGGACGTCCATGGACGACGGGGACGAGCGATCCATCCGCGAACGGGTCAGGGACCGTCTCTCCACGGGAGTCCCGGGCCGGGACGGCGACGGGATGGACCGGCGTGACTTCCTCAAGGTCGCCGGTGCCGGCGCCATCGGACTTGGCGCCGCGGGACTCCTCCACTCCACGGGCATCCCCGGCGGGCGGCCCGTGACCGATCCCGGGAACGAGACCGGTCCAGGACCGGCCGCGGCACCTGACCCGGAACCCGTCGCCGGTCCGGGGACGACGGTCGTCACCGCGGATGAGGGGGAGGCCGGCATCCGCGACGCGCTCGCATCGATGCAGGACGACGGCGGGACGGTCATCCTCGGCCCCGGAACGTTCGAGGTGCAGGACACGCTCCGTATCCCGTCCAACGTCTGGCTCCGGGGATCCGGCCGGAACCGGACCGCCATCCGCCTCGTCCCCGGTGCCGGACAGCTGGACGAGGCCGGGCTGCTGCACGTCCGCGACGCCTCCCACGTCATCGTCTCGGATCTCGCGCTCGACGGCAACCGCGCCCGGTTCGAGACCGACGGGGAACGCCGGTACGGGTTCTACTCCGTCGACGCCTCCGACCTGGTGCTCGAACGGCTGCACGTCCATGACTTCCCGGGATACGGGATCGACCCGCACGAACCGACGAGCGGCATCCTTGTCACGAACTGCATCGTCGAGGACAACGGCATGGCCAGCGAGGTCGGGAAGGACGGTATCACCTTCGACGGCGTCACCGACGGCGCCATCACCGAGACCATCTCCCGATACAACGGCCGGCACGGCATCAACGTCGTCAGCGGCAGCGAGAACATCGTCCTGACCGGCAACGTCGTCTCCGAGAACGCCGGGACCTGCCTCTCCATCCAGTACCGGCAGCCCCGGTCCATCGTCGTCACCGGCAACGTCCTCGAGGCCGGGGCGGAGGGCGGCATCAACGTCTCCGCCAACGAACCCGACGACGGACCGATATCCGAGATACTCCTGTCGAACAACATCGTCCGCGACTGCACCGGGTTCGGCATCCGGCTGAACGGTGTGCAGAACGCGGTGGTGACAGGGAACATCCTGCACGGGAACAAGGGGACCGACACGTCCTCCCAGAGCGACATCCTCCTCTCCCCCCAGCAGATCGGCTCCGACATGTACGGGAGCAAGGAGAACGTCATCATCGGCAACCAGATCGTGAGCGACACGGAGACCGAGTACAAGTACGGCATCGAGGAACGGACCGATCACGACGGGCCGAACATCATCGTCGGCAACGTCCTCGACAAGACACCGGAAGGGATCAAACTCGAGACGTCAGGAACCGTGGTCAGCGCCAACCTCGGGGCACGCACCGGTCACGCCGGCACCATCGACCTGCCCGCCGGCGAATCCACGGTCGAGGTCGATGTCGACGTGTTCCAGATGCGCGCTGACAAGATAACCGTCACACCCAACTCGCCGCTCCACGGCGGCGGCTCGTTCTGGGTCTCCGACGTCCGCGAGGACTCGTTCGTCATCAGCACCGCGGAGCCGGTCGACGAACCGGTCACGTTCGCCTGGCGCGTCGAGCCGTCCGGCTAACCTGCCGGCTGCAGCCGGATGATGCCGCCCCAGTCCGCCAGCACCCGTATCTCCCCGTCACGGAACTCGACGTCGCGCAGCCGCCGGCTCAACCCGCTGTCGTCCGGCGCCTCCTCGTTCACCCAGAAGATCTCGCTCCCGGTCACCGCGCCATCCTCCACCGTGAACCGGTGCAGATGCTTCCCGCGGAGCGCGGTGACGAACAGGTCGCCGTGCCACGGATGGCCCGGCTCATCCACGAACACCATACTGCTCGGTGCGAACGTGAAGTTCCGGGCGCACCACAGCGGGGGTTCCGGGTCGCCACGGACGGAGATCCCGAACCCGGTGTTCTCATCGCAGGTCAGTGCGCCCCACCCGTAGTTCGCACCGGGCTCGATCCGGTTCAACTCATCATGCCGCCAGTTCCCATGCTCCGTCGCGTACATCGCACCGGTCCCCGGATGCCAGTCGAACCCCTGCGGGTTCTTGAACCCTGACGCGTACACCCGGTTGTCGCCCGGGTTGTCGTCCGGGACGGACCCATCCGGCGCCATCCGCAACACCTTGCCGTGCAGCAGGTCCGGATCCTGCGACCACCGCGGCAGGCCGCCATCCCCGGTCGACGCGTACAGCATCCCGTCCGGCCCGAACTCCAGCCGCCCACCGTTATGGTAGATGCTTCCCGGGATGTCGCCGCGCAGCACGGTCTCGTCCTGCAACGTCCCGTTCACCAGCCGGAACCGCGACACCCGGTTCGTCACGAACGTGGTCACGTCCGGGTCCTTGCTGACCGAGTCGTACTCGCGCTCCCCGGTCGTGTACGCGAGGTAGATGTACCGGTTGTCCGCGAACTCCGGATCGACCGCCACGCCCATCAGCCCGGTCGTCTCCTCGTGGAAGACATCAAGACTGGCGATCTCCGTCTTCTCACCGTCCTGGATACGGATGAGATCTCCCTCCTTCTCGGTGAGCAGCATGCTCCCGTCCGGCAGGAACTCCAGGTCGAAGGTCCCGGTCAGGCCGTACGACATCGCGTTCACCGCCACGTCCGCGTCGGACATCCGGCCCATGACGTGGTTCGCCGGGTCGGTCACCAGCGCCACATCCGCCACGTCCTCCTCCGTGAACGTGCAGTCCAGCGCGTCCTCGCCCTGGTACGGGTACCACTCCGCGCAGGACGCCGGTCGCTGCTCCACCGTCTCAACCCGGCAGTCCGCCGCCGAATCATCGCAGAACAGCGCCGACGCGTTGACCGGCTCCCCGCCGGTGGTGCCCGGCAGGACCGTGGCCGCCACCACCCCGGCACCCAGCAGGAGCACCGCCACAGCGGCCAGCCGCGGCACCGTCGCCGCGTCCCGGACCCGGTCCATATCCATGCATCCCACCGCCGGCCGAACCGTTAAATAGCTTGCCGTCCACGCATAGGACCGCTGATGGACGTTTCTATCATCGTTCCCACGCTCAACGAGGCGGACAACGTCCCCCACATCGTCGAGCGCATCCGGGACGTGATGGACTCCCGCGCGGAGTCGTACGAGATCATCGTGGTCGACGGCTTCTCCGACGACGCCACCGTCGACCGGGCGCGCGACGCCGGCTGCCAGGTCGTCCAGGAACCCGGCGGGAAGGGCGATGCGATCCGCCGCGGCATCGCGGAGGCGGACGGCGACATCCTCATCACCATGGACGCCGACCTGTCCCACCGCGCCACCGAACTCGGCCTCCTCATCGAGGGCATCCGCGCCGGCTACGACGTCTGCCTCGGCTCCCGGTTCATCCAGGGCGGCGGCACGAACGACATGCCGATCCACCGCTACCTCGGGAACCGCGTCTTCGTCCTCCTCGTCAACCTGTTCTGGAACACCGACTTCTCCGACCTCTGCTACGGCTACCGGTCGTTCCGGGCCGACGCCTTCGACGAGATGGACGTCGATGCCACCGGGTTCGACATCGAGACCGAACTGTCCATCCGCGCCGCGAAGAACGGGCTGCGCATGCTCGAGGTCCCCAGCTTCGAGAAGGAGCGGCGCGCCGGCGACGCCAAGCTCCGCACGTTCAGCGACGGTCTCCGCATCCTCCGCACCATCCTCCACGAGGCGCTCACCCGCTGACCTCGCCGTCCCGCGCAGCCACGTCCGACACATAGTTAAACGCATGACTCCGTTACACGGGTGTGACATCTGCCACCCGGACGGCAGCGCTGTTCGTCACGGCCGTCGCCGTCGGGGCCGTGGCCGTGCTCGCCGCCCCTGCCATCCCGTCCCTCCTCGCCTCGTCCCCCTGCCCGGACTGCAACATCGTCCTGGTCTCCGTGGAGCCGCTCCGCGCCGACCATCTCGGGCTGTACGGCTACGAGCGCCGGAACACCTCCCCGGTGATCGATTCGATCGGCGCGGAGGGACAGGTCTTCGACGGTGCGTTCACCGTGTCCGGCCATACGACGGAGGCGACGTTCTCGACGTTCACGTCGCTCTACCCGTCGCAGCACGACGTGAACCCCGTGACACCGGACAGGAACGGCAGAGCGTCCCGTCTCACGTACCTCGCCGAGGCGCTGCATGACGCCGGCTACCGGACCGTCAGCGTCAACGGCGACGCGGACATCTGGCGGTCGAAGGGCGGTGCCCGCGGGTTCGACCGGTTCACCGGCGGGACCGCGGACGAATGGCGCGACGTCACGGTGGACACCCTCGCCCGGGACGACCGCCCGTTCTTCCTCCACCTCCAGTCCTACGCCCCTCACGACCCGTACTTCGAGGATGTCCCGCCGGACGTGCTCGACCGGTACACCGTCAACAGATCGATGCGCACCGAGGCGGCGGACCGGTGGGCCGCCCTCGAACGCCGCGCCGAGCAGGATGAGAACTTCACCCGGAACGACCTCTACCACACGTTCCGCCTCGACTACTACTTCGACCGGATGGCGGACAGCCCGGTCTTCCGGGAGGAGTCCATCGCCCAGTACGATGCCAGCATCCGGTACGCCGACACCGCGCTCGGCAGTGTCATGGCGGAGCTCCGGGCCGCCGGTGAACTTGACGACACCATCGTCGTGGTCATGGCCCAGCACGGCGAGATGTTCGGGGAGCGCGGCCGGTGGACGCACAGCTCGCTCTTCGGCCCGGTCGTCCGCGTCCCGCTCGTCATCCGGGCACCGGGGCTGGAGCCTGGCCGGGTGGACGGGCCGGTGTCGACGCTTGATGTCGCGCCGACCATCCTCGACCTCGCTGGTGTCCCGGCGTCGCGGTTCCGGGAGCAGGCGGAGGGACGGTCGCTCCTCCCGGTCATCCGGGGTGAGGCGGACGGCCGCCGCTTCCTGTTCGCGGAGCACTACGCCGGGCAGCGGGCCGTCACCGACACGCGGAACCGGACGAAGCTCTACCGGAGTCCTGACGGCTCGACATCCCTCTTCGCCCTTTCCCCGAACTGGACGGAGCAAGAAACGGTCGATGACCCCGCGACCCGGCGACGGCTGGCAGCCGTCCTCGATGCGTTCCGCACCCGGACCGGGCCGGGAACCCAGCACGGCGACACGTGGCCGTACTTCGGCTAGCACGTCCCCGGGTCACCGCACCCGGTACACCCGGACCTCCCCGCGGCGGAACACCTGCTCGCAGTCGCACGCCGCCTCGACATCCGCCGCATCGAACCGCTCCACCGTCCCCCGCGACCGCATCGTCCGCGGCGACACGTAGACGTGCGACACGCCGTACCGGTCGGCCAGCCGCGCGAACCGGTCGCGGTCCCGCGACACCACCGCGTCCTGCACCGCCACCCGGTCCGCCATCCCGGTCACGTTCCCGGTCAGCGACGTCGCCGGGTAGACCACCGGGATACCGGTCACCGCGGGAATCCACTGGCCCGGCCCACCGATGAACGCCCCCGCCTCCACCTCTCCCACCTGGTTCAACACCGCCCCGTCACCGGCGTTCCCCTCCAGCCACCGCATCGCGTCCACGTCCGCATCCCCCACGACCGGGTCGGCCGCGAACCCGTCCAGCGCCACGGCCGTCCCGGCCAGTGACACCGTGCCGACCGCCACGAGGACCACGGCCGCCACCGGCACGTCCCGGCCGCGCACCGTCACCGCATCGCCCGGCACGGACCGCGCCACCAGGAACGCGACCGGCACCGCCACCAGGAACTTCGCCCGGGACGGGTAGACGTACTGCCAGAACGGCACCTGCAGCTGGACCGCGGCCTGCACCGGTCCCGCCGCCAGCAGCACCACGTACCACGACGCGAACGCGGCGGCCAGCCGGTCACGCCGACGCCACCCCGTCCACGCCGCCACCACCATCAGCCCGAGGACGGCGGTCCGCACCGGCGCACCGACCGGGATGAGCCACGGCTCCGCCGATGCGAGCGGCGTGTACCACCCCCCCGTCGGGTTGGCGAACGCGGTGTACACCGGTTCGACGATGTCCAGTGGGTGGAACGTCCGGCCCGGCAGGATGAGCCCGGCCTGCAACGTCCACTGCTCCGCCGCCCGCGCCGCGGCACCCTGCACCGTCCCGCGGTAGTACGGGGCGGCCACGGCCACGCCGAGCACCGCTGCCAGGCCGCCGCGCACCGCCCGTCCCCTGTCCCACCGGGCTGCCGCGAGCGGCGCCGCGAGCAGCCCGGCCAGCACCACCGCGACCGGGTGGACGAGCACCGTCCCCAGCGCCACGACCCCGGTGCCGACGGCCCCGCGCCACGTCCCGCTTCCGGTCATCGCGACCGCCACGAGCACCGGCACGAGGACGTATCCAAGGTTCATCGCGTTCATCCCGACCATGAACGTGACCGCCGGGAGCGCCGCCACCGCCACGACCGCGACCGCCACGACCCGCCGCCACCGGGACAGGAACGGTGCGGCCAGCGCCGCCACGGTCACCGGCAGCAATCCGTGGACCACCTGGGTCAGGAGCAGCACCGTCCGCGGGAGGGACAGCCCGGTCATCCCGGAAAACACGGCGGTGACCGCTGCGAACCCGGGCTGGTGGGAGACCGGGAACGGCGCGTACGGCTGCCACGTCGCCGGGAACCCGCCGTCCAGCAGCAGCCGCGCCAGCGTCCCCTCCACCGCCGGATCGGCGAACAGCGGTGCGTGCATCCCCAGGACCGGGAGCAGCCGCACCGCCATCGCCACCCCGACCATCCCGCCGATGGCCGCCCCGGGCCACGACGGGTCCGGGACGGTCCACGGCCCGTCACGGCGCCACACCGCCACCCCGGCGAACACCGTGGCCCCGCCGTACACCGCCGGGAACATGGACAGCGGGAGGCCGGCCATGCTCCACGCCACCGCCGTGACAACCAGCACCGCCAGTCCCGTCCCGGCGGCCAGCCCGGCCGTCCCCCATCCCCCGTGCTGCCAGCCGGCCAGCCGCACCGCCACCAGTCCGGGGAGCAGCACCAGGACCGTCCCGGCGATCGCGATGCGTGGAACGGTGACGATCAGGACGATGGCCGGGAGCAGCGTCAGCACGGTCGCGGCCGTACGGCGGGAACTGTGCATACGGTACGGTGCGGCGCGGAGATACTAAAACGTGTCCTGCACGACGTCCCGGTACACCTGCTGCGCCGCCAGCACGGTGAACGCGGCACCGGTCGCCGCCAGTCCCGCCTTGGCGAGGAGGTTGACCTCGCTGTTCCACAGCAGGATGCTGTCCTGCGCACCGTAGAACAGCACCCAGTTGTCGAGGAAGAACACCATGACCGCCCCGACACCCAGCGACACGAGGAAGCTTATGAGCGCGAGCATCCGGAGTCGCGGCGTGGGATCCCGGTAGGCCGCGGTGAACGTCAGCAGGGTGACCGCCGCGGCCGCGAACGCGACCAGGTTCATCACCGCCTTCGCGGCCAGCGGCTGCGCCGGGAGGAACGTGAGTCCCAGCAGCAGGGCGGCGGCCACGGCCAGCGGTCCGTACCGGTATACCCTGCCGGTCGCGGAGAGCGTCCCCGTCACCGCCTCGGCCGTGAACAGCGCGAGGAACGGGACGAGCGGGGTCAGGTACCGCATGTTCGTCGTCCACCCTCCGCTGAAGAATATCCACGAGGCGTAGGTGAGCGTGAGCGCGGCCATCCCGCCCACGATGAGCTTCATCGCCCGTCGCTTCCGCTCCCACGCGAACAGGATGCCGAAGATGGAGAGCGCGAGGAACGGACTGGTCTGGAACAGCGCCGACTTGTACTCGCGGTAGTCGAAGTCCTGGATGTCCCGCTGCAGCATCGGCATATCCGGGTCGAACCGGACGAGCATCGACGGCAGCGTGGTGACCGCCCGGACCGGGTCGAACTCCCCGGCGAGATCGGGCTTGTCGTTCGGTGGCAGGGCGTGCGGCCGCATCTGGTACGGCGTCGTCGCCACCGAGCCGAACGACAGCTGGTGGAACGCCAGGGCCGGCGCAAGGACCACGAGCAGCACCAGCACCGGCACCGCCAGGTCCCGCAGCCCGAACCCGTCACGCCGCTGCCCCACGCTGTACAGCCCGTGCAGGACGATGGGAGCCAGCATCACCGCATCCGAGTACCGGATGATGAACGTCATCCCGCCGGCGAACGCGGTCGTGACCAGCCACCGCCGCCCGTCCCCGTCCAGCACCTGGAGGTAGGCGTAGAACGCGAGCAGGATGAAGAACGTCGTCGGCACGTGCGTCCACGCGATGATGGCGTGGTTCGCCAGCTGCGTCGGGATGACCAGCGCCGCCCCGAGCAGCGCCACCCGCTCGTCGAACAGCATCCGTCCCAGCTCCGCGGTGAGCACCACGGTCCCGGCGAACAGTCCGACGTTCAGCATCCGCATCCCGAGCAGGAACCCGATGTCGACCCCCTTGTCGACCACGATGTCGCTCCGCGCCGCCGCCCCGAGCGCGAGGAACAGGACGATGAAGATGGCGGCCCCGAGCACGAACGGATAGCCGTCCGCATCCGCATCCGTCACGGCCTCCCGGACGCGGTCGAGCAGTTCCGGCATGACCCTCCCCTCCCGCTGCAACTTTATATCGTTTGAAGGCCACCCGTCCCCCATGGACGACCGGACACGGCTCCTGCTGCTCCTCGCGCTCGTGGCGGTCCTCGTCACGCTACCGTTCGTCCGCACGACCGACACGTTCTACACGAGCGACGCCAACGTCTACTACCATACCGCGGAGCAGCTGGTCGATGAACACCGGTTCGCCGCCGACGAACCGCACAAGGGCTGGATCGTGCTGAACGGGACGTACCACCCGGCCATGCCCGTCGGCTACAGCCTGATGGCCATCCCCGCTGGCGCCCTCACCCGGTCGCTGGCCGGGGAGGACGACCGGATCGAGATCCGGGACGGCATCTCCCGGGCCTCCACCGGGCTTTTCCCCGGTGAAAAGGCGTACTGGGTGGCGGAGGACGCATCGCTCGTCGCCGATATCTCCCGGGACACGCCGGACGACGTGTTCTCGCTCTTCCTCGATGTCCGCAGCATCGGCGGCGACAGGGAACTTGACGTGACCCTGAACAACGAGACGGTGCACACCGCGGTCCACGACGGGGAGTGGACATCAATCGCCATCCACGGCCCGGTCCGTGACGGCCGGAACACGGTCCGGTTCACCACGCCGGACGGCTGCGAGGAGCTCGCCACGGTCTTCCCGTTCACCGCGGACGACCGGTGCGCCTCGTTCACCATCCGCAACATCTACACGCTCGTCCGGCCCCCGGTCGATCCCGACGTCCGGACGGAGAGCGGGCCGATACTTGCAGGTGGCGACCCGGTCGTCGCCGCCCGGATCGTCAACTGGAACGAGTACAACATCTCCCGCCGCCTGGGCATCGACACGTGGGGCTATGGCAACGCGACCCGGCTCACCGTCCAGGTCGTGAACGGCACCCCAGACCCGGCCAACCTGTCCGAGGCTACCGTCCTCGAGGAGCGCACCGTGACGGTCCCGGGCGAGGGACGGGAACTCGTGACGCGCCCGCTCCGCCTCGTCCCAGGGAACAGCACCGTCATCTTCCGGACCAACGGGACGTGCAGCCGGGTCATCGGTGGTCGGTGCGTCGCACTGGGCACGAGACCGGTCGAAACCCTGTCCCCCCGTGCGTTCCGCACCGGACAGGTATCGTACACGGGCGACTGGTACCTCCCCGAGACCTCCGGGATGCGGTGGATGGGCGACACCGCCAGCATCGTCCCCCGCGTCGCGGGGAGCGAACTCGTCTTCGAGGCGCGCAGTTTCCACGAGCCCCGGAACCTCACCGTGTCCGCCGCGGACACGACGGATACCCGCACGGTCGGGGAGAACTGGCGGACCTACCGCGTACCGCTCGACCCCGGCGGGGTGACGTTCACCGCCGACCCGGGCTGCCGCATCCCGGCCACGGTCTTCCCGGCGGACGACCGACGGTGCATCTCCATCGCCACCCGGAACGTCCGCGTCGACTGACCGGTCACGCGGTCAGCCGGTCGACGACCCGGTTCACCGCCTCGCCGTCCACCCCGGCCCGGGCCGCCGCCCGCTCCACCAGGTCGCGGTCCACCGGGTCGAGCGGCCGCAGCACGAGTATCCCCGCCGCGTAGACGAGGCAGAACCCGGCCACGGTCGCGGGGAACGGGAGGTGCGGCGCCCCGGCGACCGCGGCCAGGCCGGCCGGCACCGCCGCGACGAACGGCTTCACGAAGCTCCACGTGTAGAACATACCGATGTACTCCCAGCACGCCGCGAACCGCAGCACGTTCCCGGCCACCATCCCCGCCGCGAACGC
The DNA here is from genome assembly GCA_964575915.1 of uncultured archaeon. Classification (GTDB taxonomy): domain Archaea; phylum Nanohalarchaeota; class Nanosalinia; order Nanosalinales; family Nanohalalkaliarchaeaceae; genus CAZNTD01. The sequence goes on from CAZNTD010000007.1 coordinate 21,703, forward strand.
GACGGCCGCCCCGAGGAAGCCGTGGGACGGCACCAGCGCCACGCCGACCACGACGAACAGCCCCAGTTTCGCCACGTTCGCCGCCATCTCCTGCCACGTCTTCCCAACCGCGATGAGCAGGTCGCCGACCGGCCCGGTGCCGATGTTGACGAGGTAGCCGAGGACCATGACCGTGAGCGCGGTGCCGGCGGACGCGTACTCCGTCCCGAACAGGAACGTGATGGACCGGCCCGGCAGGACCGCGAGGAACACCAGGACGGGGACGGACGCGACGAGCACCCACCGCGTCGCGGCCGCGTACACCGCCCGCATCTCCCCCAGTTCGCCGCGCGAGTAGAGGTCCGCGGTCACCGGGAGGAAGAGGAACGTGACCGAGGACAGGATCATCTTCGTCGCCGCACCCAGCGGCAGCGCCGCGTTCAGCAGCCCGACATCCCGCGAACTCGCCATCACCCCGACGAGCAGCGACGGCGACCAGAGGAACACCTGCACCGCAACCGACGACACCATCAGCGGCCACGAGAACCGCACCAGTTCGCCGAGGACGCCCCGCCGCATCCGGACGGCGTGCTGCCGCCGGTACCACGCCGCCGCGACGACCGCGGTCACCGCGAACGCAGCCGCGAACCCGGCGGTCGCCCCGACGAACGCGTATCCCAGGCCGACAAGTATGAGGATGCCGGCCAGCTGGAGTGCCGGGATGACGAAGTCCAGCAGCACGACGCGCTCCCGGCTCCGCTGGTGGCCGCGGAAGCCGGAGATGAGGATGCTGTTCACCGCCATGAACGGCCCGGCGACCGCGAAGATGCGGAGGACCGTGGCGGTCCGCGGATCCGCGAACCCGATGGACGCGATGGGCTCCGCGAACACGAACACCAGTCCGAACACGACGAGGCTGGCCGGCACGGTCGCCGCGAGGGCGGCCGGCACCGCCGCCTCCACCCGCTCCCGGTCCTCGCCGCGGTGGTACGCGATGAACCGGGAGACACCGACGTTCAGCCCCATCATCGAGACCATGACGAGGACGAACAGAAGCGCCATCCCCTGGGAGAAGACGCCGTACAGCTCCGCGCTGAACAGCCGGGCGACCGCTACCTTGGTCGCCAGCGTCAATACCCCGCCGCCCACGAACCCGATGAGCAGCGCCGTCGCCCCGGTGAACACGCGTCCAAGCGCACCGGTCACCCGGTCATCGTCCATACCTGTCCACGGCCCGCCAGTTTTATTTAAATTCCTCGCGACCGGGTGTACATGCATGGGACCGACATCGGAAAACTGCTTCTCGTCGCGCTGCTCGCCGGGGGCCTGATGGGGATGGCCGGCGCCGCGGAGACGGACGGGAAGGTCGTCGTCATCGGGCTGGACGGCGCGTCACACGCGTTCATGCAGGACTGCCTGTCCCGCCACGACATGCCGAACATCACCGGCCTGGCCGGGGACGGCGGGTTCGAGCGGATGGACGCCACCCTTCCACCGCTCACCCCGTCCGTCATGTCCTCGTTCCTCACCGGCACCGGGCCGGGCGACCACGGCATCTATGGGTTCGAGAAGCGCAGCGTCCTCGACTACACGACGTCGTCGGTCAACGCCCGGTACCTCGACCGCATCCTGCCGCAGGCCGTGAACGGATCCTCCGTCATGATAAACGTGCCGATGACGTATCCTGCGCCGGAGATCGACGGGGTGGTGGTCTCCGGCTTCCCCGGCTCCACCAGCGGCAACTACGTCTTCCCGCCCACCCTGAAGCAGGACCTCGCGGACCGGAACTACACGGTGACGACAGCCGGCACGTTCGACGACCAGGACGACCTGGAGCGGGAGGTGTTCGACGCGTTCGCCACCCGCCGCACCCTCGCGCTCGACTACATGGACCGGTTCGACTGGCGGTTCTTCATGGTCATGTTCACCGGTGACGCCCGGCTCCTCCACTTCGATGCGCCCGACGGCTGCGACGGCGCCATCGCCGACTACTACGCTGAACTCGACCGGTTCGTCGGCGAGGTCCGGGACCGGGTCGACGACGACACGACAGTCGTCCTCATGTCGAACCACGGGTTCGAACCGCTGCGGAAGAAGATGTACATGTACACCTTCCTGAAGGACCGCGGCTACCTCGCACCCCGCACCGTGCCGTACTACCGCCACTACCTCGAGGATGTCGCCGGCCGCATCCTCGCATCCCTCGGCCTGAAGAGCGGTGGCGAGGTGTCCGGCCGCGCCTCGTTCTCCTCGGCCTACATGGAGGAGGTGGACTGGGAACACACGCAGGCGTACACCGGTGCGTTCTACAACGGCCAGGTGTTCCTCAACGTGGAGGGTCGGGAGCCGAACGGCCAGGTCGCGCCGGACGACTACCACGACGTCCGCGCGGACATCATCGCCGACCTCGAAGCCCTCGAGGACCCGGAGACCGGCGACCCGGTCGTCACCGCCGTCCACACCAAGGAGGAGCTGTACGGCGTGTCCGACCCGGCGGCGACCAACGCCGTCCCGGACATCGTCATCGAGACCCCCGGCTACAACCACGTCGCCCGGTTCGGGTTCGGCCGGACGTTCCTCGACGACCCGGTCGAGGCGTCCGCCCCGGTGAAGGAGGGGTTCGTGATGGCCGACCGGCCCATCACCGGGACGAACATGTCCATCATCGACCTCTCCACATCGGTCGCGGCACTCCTCGGCACCGACTTCGGGATCGGCCGGGACATCTTCAACTAGTCCTGCGGCCGGTTCACGGAGCGCAACCTACTTAAGACCGGCGCGGTATGTCCGTCCCATGTCGACGCGACAGGCCGATCCGTACGGCCGCGGCAGTTACTGCATCGTGGTCGCGCTCCACGGCACCGACAGCACCGAGGCAGAATCGCTCCGTGCCTTCCGCGACCGCATCCTCTCCCGCCTCCCCTGCGGTCCCGCGGCCATCGACCTGTACTACCGTGCCAGCCCGGCGGTCACGGCCTGGCTGTCCGGCCGTCCGCTCGCGGAGCGCGTCCTTGCCACGACCATCTCCACCATCGCCCGCCCCATGGCGGTCCTCCGCTGATTACCGCTCCAGCTCCACGGCCACGAACCTTTCGAGATCGTCCACCGCCGTGCCGTGCAGGTCGCCGTACAGGTCCAGGTACCGCTCCAGCCCGTCCATGTCTCCCGGCGTCGTGCCGCGTTCGATACCGGCCGCCACCGCGTCCCGCAGCACCGCCCGGACCGCCCGGCCCAGCAGGTCTTCACCGGTGCTGCTCGGCCGGTAGCCGATGATGAAGTCCCGGCCCGGGTCGACCATGACGTCCACGCTCCCGGCGGTGATGATGGTGGTCTCGAGATGGTCGAGTTCGTGCAGCCGCTCCACCCGCTTCGCGATGGCCTGCTTCGAGATGCTCTCCTTCAGGTCGAGCAGCAGGTCGCCGTCCGCCCGCCGCCCGTTGACACGCCGCGTGATCTCCATCTTCCACAGCGGCCCGTTCCGGTGGAGGCAGCGCAGGATGTCGAAGTCGGTGGCGTTCAGGTCCGGGATGTCGTCCGGGAACGGCAGCCGCATGTCCCCTCCATGGAGGGGAACCTATTTAGAACTTGTCACCAATATCCCGGTATGGTTGACAGCCGCGTGCTCGTCATCGGGCTGGACGGCGCGAACAGGCAGGCGCTGCTCGACGGGATGAACACCGGCGACCTCCCCACGTTCGCCGACATCGCCTCCCGCGGCGACATCGACACCCTGGAAGCACCGCTCCCGCCCACCACCCCGGTCTCCATGTCGTCCATCCTGACCGGGAAGGACCCGGACGGTCACGGCATCTTCAGCTTCGAGCACGACCCGCGCACCGGGGGCGGCTATGTGGACGCGGACAGCATCGACGGCGACACCGTGTTCGATACCCTGTCCGCGGCCGGCGGCACGGGCATCGCGGTGAACGTCCCGATGACCGGACCCGGCAGCGCGGACGTGACCGTGGCCGGCTTCCCGCACACCGGCGGCCCGGTCACCGACGACCCGGACCTCGGGTCCGTGCTGCGCACGCTCGGCTACCGCGTCGAACCCACCGACTTCGACGGCGACCGCGACGCGTTCATCGACGACGTGTTCGCCCTCGCCGAGAAACGGTTCCGTGCAGCCGACCACCTCATCGACCGGGACTGGGACCTGTTCTTCCTCATGTTCACCGGTGATGCCCGGCTGCAGCACTACGTCGACGACCCCGAGGTGGTCCGCGAGTTCTACCGGCGGGTCGACGACTACCTGTCCCGCCTCCTCGACCGCATCGATGACGAGGTCACAGTCCTCGTCGTCTCGGACCACGGGTTCCGGGACGTGGACGCGGTCGTCGACATCGAGGCGTGGCTCGCCGACCAGGGCCGCCTCACCGCCGCGGGCAGCAGCGACTGGATCCCGCTGTACGGCGCGCTCGACCCGGACCGGTACGACTGGGACGCGACCACCGCCTACCCCGGCGCCGCCTACCTCGGCAACCTGTTCGTCGACGGGGAGCTGGACGCGCTCCGCGACGACCTCCTCGCGCTGGAGCACGACGGCGACCGTGTCTTCCGCGCCGTCCACCGCACCACCGACCTGTACGGCGACTGCGACGGTCCCGATCTCGTCCCGGTGCCGCGCCGCCGCTACAACTACGTCGCCGGCACCGGCGGGCCGGTCGTCGACACCGATCCCGAAGAGCGGAAGGTCCCCGACCGGGAGGGCGTCGTCCTCTGCAGCGACCCCGACGTCGCGTTCGACCGGCCCGCCGCGACCGACATCCGCCCGCTCCTCGACGGCCTGCTCGGCACCTGAACGCGCCGCGTAAACCCGTTTCCTCCCGGATTGACGCCCCGCCGCCTATAAAAGCTGTGCGTCCGCATCCCGCTCCATGCACGACGACACGGAACACGACCGGTTCGTCAAGTCGTACGACCCCGAGGTCGAGAACACCGACCTCCTCGACGACCTGACGGTGGTGGACGGCGAGGTCCACACCACGGCCAACGGCCAGGACATCATCGACCGCATCGACGATCCCGACCTCCGCGACCACGAGTCCGACGGCTACGTCCTCGAGATGAGCGGGAAGACCGCGCTCGGCACCATCCCGTTCAACTTCTACCCGCCCGAGGCCGGCAGCGAGAACGGCGGCCGGCCGCTCCTCACCGTCCCGATGAAGGACGCGGACGACGTCCTCGCGATGCAGGACGACATCCTCGCCGACGTCATGATCGTCAACGAGCTGCAGGCCATCAGCAGCGCCAGCATCGCCAACACCCACAAGCAGGTCGCCTACCTGAAAGCGGCGAACCGGTTCATGCAGGAGAAGCTGTCCGTCGACCACGACGCCATCCGCACCGCGGTCGCGGTCAACCCCGACCACCCCGACGTCGCGGTGGCGGAGATCGAGCGGTACGCCGACGACCCCAACGTCGCCTACGTCATCGCCCCGGCCGACACGGAACGCGGCATCGGGAACAGGCGGTACGACCCCATCTGGGAGGCGGTGGAGGCCGCCGACATCCCGTTCGTGATGCACGGCATGGCAACCTCCCGGACCAACATGGGCGGCGCGCTCAAGGTGGACACGTACCACGAGCACCGTGCCCTCGCCCAGGTCCTGCCGCACACCCGGAACGCCACCTCCCTCATCGGCGAGGAGGTGGTCGAACGGTTCGACATCGACTGGGCGTTCATCGAGCACTGCCTCTCCTGGGTCCCGTTCCTGATGGGCCGGCTCGACCGGGAGGCG
>CAZNTD010000008.1:0-17172 GCA_964575915.1 uncultured archaeon
ACACGTACCAGCTCCCGCTCGGATCCGAGACCATCCAGATGCGGCCGACGGAGGGGGGACGATGAGACGGGCCGTACTCCTCCTGGTCGCCGCACTCCTCGTGGCCGGCTGCACCGCGCTCGGCGGGGGGGATAACGGTGACGAGGAGCCGCAGGTGCAGGGGCTGGTCGTGGAGGAGGCCCGGCTGGTCGACACGACCATCGGCCAGGGCCAGTCCACGGAACTCATCCTCCGCGTGGCGAACACCAACCCGTCACCCGTCCGGTCGTTCCGCGCCACACTCTCGAACGCCGGGCCGCTGTCGACATCCGGCACCTGCACGGCGGACGAGATCCCCGGGATGACCGGTGGGACGCCGGGTCGCACGACCTGCACATGGGAGATCGGTGCCGGCGGGGTCTCCGAGGACGACCTCGGGACGTACCCGCTCGCCCTCCGCCTCACCTACGGCGCCACCCTCTCCATGACCGGGGACACCCCCAAGTTCACGTTCACCGACGACCTGCCGTCCCGCGCGACCACCACATCCACGTTCACCAACGGGGAGCTGTCCATGACGACCACCCACCGGCCCGAGTACGCGGCCGACGCGTCCACCGTCTCCATCGACATCGCCCTGGAGGCGGGCGGCTCCGGGCGCATCCTCGCGGAGGACGATATCCGCTCCGTCTCCCTCTCCTACAGCGGGACGCTCCGCGACGTCTTCGGGTTCCAGAACGAGGAGCGGTGCACGACCGCGAACTTCCTGTCCGGCTCGACATCGACCGAGATAACCTGTGTCCTCGCGGGTGACGCCGGACAGGGCGGTGTCTCCGCGGGAACAACGTACAACCTGGAGGTCGCGGCGGACTACCGGTACGAGCGCCACCGCGAACTCCCGATAACCGTCGTGTCCGGCGACTAGATACCGAGCATCGCCCGGGCAAGGTTCCGCGTCCCCGGGCCGAGCCCCACCGCGAGGATACCGAGGACCACGAGATCCGTGAACACCGGGTCGTCCTGCCGCATCTCGTCCGACAGCACCGCGACGATGCCGCCGATGACCGCGACCTTCAGCAGCAGGAAGGCGTACGGCGTCCCGGTCACCCCGATGAAGGTCGCGGCCACCGGATGCTTCTCCCCGTAGCCCAGCAGGTCGATGGACAGCGCCGTCGCCGCCCCGTCCACCAGGTGTCCCGCGAGGACGACCATCCCCTCCGGCCGCGCCAGCCGTGCCAGCGCCGGGACCCGTCCCGCCAGCTCCCGCGCCGCCACGACCACCGGCAGGAGGACGACGCCCGCAAGCCCGAGGGTCGCAGGCAGCATCCAGCCGTTCACGACCGGCTGCTGGAACAGGAGCGCCGCGAGGCCGACCGTGACGGCAGTCCCGGTCCCTGCCACGACCCGCCGGTGGTCCGCCACGCCACGCCGCTCGAGCCGGGAAGCCGCCACGAGCGTCCCCAGGACGGCCACGAACATGGTGAGATAGATGACCGGGGAGATGACGAGGTAGCGGAGCGGCACCGACACCATCCCCGCGTCCTCAACGACCCGGAGCAGGCCGCCGGCCACGACGAACGGGACGAACATGAACACGAAGTCCCGGCCGCGCGCGATGTCGAACCGGCGGAGCACCCGCACCAGCAGGAGCAGCGCGTATCCCAGCGCGATCCCGTAGCCGGCCTCGCTGACCAGCGTGTAGCCACGCTCCGCGACCACCCCGCCGTGCGTCGCCGTCGCCTGGTTCGCCGCGTCCGCCACGATGGGCCCCCAGAAATACTTCCAGACGAAGCCGTCGTAGACCGTCGCGGGGAAGAGGATGGCGCCGATGGCGATGCCGAGCACCACGGCCGCTCCCCCGGCAAGCACGATATCGGAGCGGGACAGGCGCATACACCACCGTGGCCCGGAACAAGTTATAAATACCTCCGTCCCCCGAACAGTGGTATCCAGGTGACATTCGTGAACCGGAGGACGACGCAGGTGCTCGTGCTGGTGGCCGCGCTCGCAGTGGCGGGATGTACGGCGCTGCCGACCGGCGGGGACCAGAACGGTGACGAACCCGATTTCCGCATCACCCAGAACGATGGGCTCTCCCTCTCGTTCCAGTCCCTCTCCAGCGAGTATCTCGAGGACGACCAGATCGTGCTCGAGCTGAGCCTGCAGAACACCGGTGAGAAGGAGGCGACCGGTATCCAGACCGAGCTGTACGGCGCGAGCTTCCTCGTCGGCACCAGCGCGGACCGCACCCCGAGCACCTCGCTCCAGGGGGTCGACCGGGCCGCCCAGCAGGAGGGCCAGTCGACGACCGCCATCTGGCGGGTGCAGAACCCTGTCGACCTCGACGAGGGTGACACGCGCTCCTACCCGGCCGGTGTCCGCGTCCTCTACAACTACGCGACCACCTCGACCGCCGCGTTCCGTGTCGTGCCGCGCAGCGGGTTCGAGGGCGGGAGTTCCGACGTCACCACCGAGAACACGGCAGGACCGGTGAAGGCCACGTTCGACATCCAGAGCCCCCGACCGGTCTCCAGTCCGTCCGGCGACGCGGTGGAGATCTCCGTCCCGGTGACGGTGCGGAACGCCGGTGACGGCGAGGTCGCGTCGAACCTCGACGGTGACACGGGCCAGATCGACATGAACGTCACGTTCCCGAACGCAGGGAACCTGGCGAACGTCACCGACTGCGGCGGCAGCAGCGGGACGCACACGTTCCAGCTGTTCGAGGGAAGCCGGGACATCATCTGCACCGCCAGCATCTCGACCGATGTCTTCGATACCCAGCTGACCCTCGACGCGGAACTGGAGTACCCCTACTTCGAGACCCAGGAGACGACGTTCCGCCTGGAAGGACTGGCCGGCGACCAGTCCCAGTGACGGGGCCGTCCACCGCGACGTGACACAACATATAAATGAATCCCCGGGCAACCGGGTATGTGTGACAGCATGCAGGGGAGAACGCTTGCGCTGATGCTTCTCGTGGCCGCGGTCGCGACCGCCGGCTGCACCTCCCTGTTCGGGGGTGACGGCGAGGACGGCCCGGACGTCCGTATCACCGAGGACGACGGCCTGTCGACGACGCTCACCTCCCTCTCCAGCACCTACCGGGAGGGTGAGGATATCGGGCTCCGCCTCGCCGTCGCGAACACCGGCGAGGCCCCTGCCCGGGACATCACGGCCCGCCTGTTCGGCCCGCTCTTCCTGAACGTCGACACGTGCGGAGACATGTACCGCGACGTCGCCAGCCGGCTCACCGGCGTCGACCGCGCCGCGGCCCAGGACGGCCAGGAGACCGCCGTCGAGTGGACCTGCACGAACCCGGTCGACCTCCCGGCCGGCGAGACGCAGGACGTCCGCGCCGGCGCGGTCGTCGCGTACAGGTACAACACGACCGCGAGCGCATCCTTCCGCGTCGTCCCCCGTGAGACGTTCACCGGGACGAGCTCCCCGGTCTCGACCGACAGCTCGGCCGCCCCGGTGAGTGCGGAGATCGACCTGTCCAGCCCGGTCACGCTGACCCCGCCGGACGACGATGACGAGCCGGTCGAGACGTTCAACGTGACGCAGGTCACCGTCGATCCCGGCGCGGAGACCATCGCGTTCACGTTCAACCACCCGGTCGACGAGGACGACTTCAACCTTGGCGACGACCTCTCCACGTTCGGCGCGTACAGCCCCGACTGGCTGACGTTCGACGCCGAGAACGCCGATATCGACGGAAACACCGTCACCTTCCCGGTCGACACCGGTGGGAACAGCCTGGCGAACACGGACGTCCGCATCGGGACGGTCCGCGCTACGACGTCGCTCGAGAACACCGAGAACGACCAGGCGCTCCGGCAGGTCATCTGCGACTTCCGGGTCGGGGACGACGTGACCGAGCACACCGACTGCGGACAGCAGTCCTGGCGGCCACACGCCTTCTACTGGCACAGCTTCCGCATCTACGAGGAGGACGGCGAGCCGGTCGCCCGCCTCCGGTTCTCGGAGGACATCGGCGACTTCGAGATCGAATCGATGGACGGTCTCGTCATCCTGAACGCCTCCAGCAACGACCCGAGCGAGGCCGTGTCCTTCGGCGGAAGCCTGTCCGGTGTCTCCGGGGAGGGGAACGTCATCGAGATGAGCCTCGACCTCAACGAGAGCTACACCCTCGACGACCTCGCAGGGGAGGAGTTCGAGGTCGAGTTCGGGGAGACGCTCACCGATACGCCGTTCGCGTTCGTCAGCAGGGAGTCCGACCGCCGCATCGTGCTCGGGAGCTGCGCTGCCGTGTTCGGCGAGGACTGGAAGACCGACGAGGGCGTCCGCACCCGGCACTGCGCATCCCGCACCGAGGATATCGAGCGGTTCGAGGGCGGGTTCGCGGTACCGCTGACCGTGCGGAACGTCGGCGACGGCATGGTCGGCGGTATCGACCAGGAGGCCGGACCGGTGGAGCTGTCCGCCGCCATCCCGAACGCGCCGGACGGCGTGGAGATCCAGGGATGTCTCGGGCAGCAGGGATTCCCGGTGTCCGTCGACCTGTTCGGCGACCGGCGTGACATCACCTGCACCATGACACTTCCCGAGGAGGCGTACGATACCCAGATGACCATCGAGATCAGCATGTCATATCCATACGTTGAAACGGTTGAGACAGGGTTCACCCTGGAGGGGGTGCCGTGATGTCCGCGCCGCGGACGGTCGGCCTGCTCATGCTCATCCTCGCGGTCGCGACCGCCGGCTGCACCTCCCTGTTCGGGGGCGGTGACGATCCAGGGCGGAACGACACCGTGCAGACGACCCCTGACGATGGACTGTCGATGACGTTCCGCAGCATCTCGTCCACCTACCTCGAGGACGCGGACATCCAGCTCCAGATGGACCTGGAGAACACCGGGCAGGCCGAGGCGACCGACATCAGCGTCGGTCTCTCCGGCAGCGGCCTCATCGACGGCAACGACCTCGTGCAGTCCCCCGTCGCCAACCTCCGCCCGGTCGACCCCGGGTCCGGGGAGGCCGGCGGCAGCACGACCGCAGCATGGACGGCCGCGAACGGGCTCGACCTGGGTGATGGCGAGACGCAGGACATCACCGTGACCGGCAGCGTCTCCTACGACTACCGCACCACGGCACGGTCCAGTTTCAACGTGGTGCCGCGCGCCGAGCAGCGCGGGACCGAGCCGGTATCGGTCGACAACACGGCCGCCCCGGTCCACGCATCCATCGACTTCCGCACCCCTCACCCGGTCTACGAGGAACGGTCGCGGAACATCGCGTCCGTCCCCATCACGGTGGAGAACGTAGGTGACGGCGAGGTCTCCGACCTGACGTTCGCCCTGTCGCTGCCGAACGTCGGCGACCAGGTCACGCTCGACGGCTGCGCGGGGACCGCGCCGGAGGACTTCCCGCGCGACGTGACGCTGTTCGACGACGGGACGCGGGAGATCGTCTGCGACATCAACCTGACAGCGCTGACCGGACGGCTCCAGTTCGAGAGCACCGTCCCGCTCCAGGTCGACCTCGCCTACCGGTACACCGAGGAGCGCCAAACCGGGTTCACCATCGAAGGGTTGCCGGGTGACCGGACAGGATGACCCGGACACGTCTCGTGCTCGGCCTCGCCCTGGCGGTCCTCGTGGCCGGCTGCACCCAGGTCCCCGGCCTCCCCGGTGAGGGCGACGGGCCGGACGTCACGATCACGCCGGAGGACGGACTGACGGTCGCGCTCGAACCGTCCTCCCGGTCCATCCGGAACGGCGACGGTCTCGTCGTCGAACTGGACGTGGAGAACACCGGGCAGCACGACGCCGGTATCGAGGCGGCAACGCTGTTCGGCTCCAGCATCTTCGACGGCTGCACCGCGGACCGGGAGCCGTCGCAGGACCAGCCCATCACGCTGAACGCGGCGCTGCCCGACGCGGACCAGGTCGGCGGCCAGACCCGGCTCGGCTGGACATGCGAGAGCGTCAGCACCGCCCTGGACAGCGGCGAGTCGGACGCGTTCCCGGTCGGCGTCGAGACGACGTACACGTACGGGACGACCGCCCGTACGAGTTTCACGATCAGCCGGCCGGACGACACCGCCGCCCCGTCCGGCCAGTCCTCCACCAACACGGCCGCCCCGGTCCACGCGACCATCGACGTCGCCGACCCGGCCGTCATCGAGTCCGACGACGACCAGGTCTCCCTCCCCATCACGGTGGAGAACGTGGGTGACGGCGAGGTGGCCGGCGACGTCTCCCTCTCGGTCGCGACACCGCAGTCCCCGGGAACGGTCACGCAGTGTCCCGGGACGGTCTCGCTCATCGACGGGTCGCGGGACGTGCTGTGCCGCGTCTCGTTCAGCGGCTCCCCGCCGTCCAGCGGAACACAGATCATCGTCGAGGTCGACCTGGACTACCGGTACACCGAGCGGGCCGAGACCTCCGTGACGGTCACCGGCTAGGCGGCAACCTATAAGTTGCTCCGTCCCCAACATGCATCGCATGCGACGACGGACCGCAACGGCAGGACTCCTCATCGCCGCCGTCCTGGTCGCCGGCTGCACAGCGCTGGACACGTCACCGAGCGGCGACGGCGTCACGACGACCTCCGAGGGCATCTCCCTGTCGCTGCGGTCCGTCGAGTCGGTCGTCGACCCGCAGGACTCCGTCCGGGTCGAACTGTCGATGGAGAACACCGGTGAACAGGAGGCGTCCGTCACCGGGCTCTCCTGGGGTGGCGCCCCGTTCATGACCGCGTCCGGCTGCAGCCAGGACCGGTCGGTCGGCGACATCCCCACGCTCGCCCCGGTCGACACCGGGACCGGCACGGCCGGCGACACCATCTCCGTCCTCCGCACCTGCCCGTACCCGGACGGCGTCGGCGTCGACCCCGGGGAGACCGACACGTTCCCGGCCACCGCGTCCGTGACGTACGACTACACCACCGTCTCGACCGCGTCGGTCACCATCGTCCCGGACGATGCGGCTGGCGGCTCCGCCTCGCAGTCCACGACCGCCGGGCCGCTCCGCGTATCGATGACCCTTCCCGCGGAGACGACACCGCCGCAGGACGGGACGCTGCGCGTCCCGGTCATGGTGGAGAACGTCGGGCCGGGCGAAGTATCCGGCGATATCACGCTCGACGCGACGCCGGACGCGCTGGACTGCCCGTCCACGGTCACGCTCGTCGGTGGCTCCCGCAGCATCGAGTGCACCCTCTCGACCGGGGATTCCGGCGTGGAACGGTCCGAGCGGCTCCGCCTCCAGTTCGACTACGCGTACGAGGCCGAGGCCGCCACGTCCGTCCGCATCTCCGGCTAGAAGTCGTCGATCCGCTGCTGGTCCGCGGTGTACCGGCACGCCAGCTCGTCGGCCCGCCGCTCCAGGATGCGCTCCCGCTCCGTCTCGCTGCCCGGGATGACAAGTTCACCGTACTCGCCGCCACCGCCCGGCACCATGATCATCCGGTCCGCCCGGAACAGCTCCACCGCCCGCGCCACGTCCGGGTTCACCGCTGCCAGGTCGTCGATGTCCGCCGCGGTGAGGATGTGGACCTCCGAGGGGAACGCGTCCTGGAAGTCGTCGTAGATGCGCTGCACCGTCTTCGTCGTCGGCGAGGCATGGCCCACGACAGCACGGATGATCTCCGGCAGCGGGAAGACGTGGAGGTAGTCCGGCCGGTGCGCAGGGGACCCGTCCGTGTCGGCCAGTTCCGCGATGCGGTCCTTCACCCCCTTCTTGATGCGCTTCCCGCACTCCTGGCACGTCCAGTCCCGCTCCACGGCCTGCTCCAGCGCGTATCTCGTGTAGCAGTCGATGCACGCCGTGCAGTGGTACTTCCCCTCCCGCGGGTCCAGCCCGACGTTCAGCACCGGGCCGCTGTCACCGTTCCGCTCCAGCGCGTCCCGCACCCCCTGGAACGAGACCTCGTCCACCTCGAACCGGGTGAACTCCCGGCCCAGCCGGTGCGGCCACGGCGAGTGCGCGTCCGAGAACGAGACCAGCGTCAGGTCGTGGTGCGCCGCGATGCGGTCGGCCATCCCCGCGTCCGCGGACAGCCCAAGCTCCAGGAAGGACAGGTAATCAGTACTGTTCCCGTAACATCCGCCCAGGGAATCGAACTCCTTGTATATAGCCGTCCACGGCGTGAATGCGTGCGCCGGACCGATCAGGACGCCGTGACGCTCGCATAACTGGGCTATACGCTCTCCCGATGCGTCGATGCGTGGCCGGCCCTCCGAGTCGATGTCGCCCGATAGCGGGACGAGATCGTCGTGCAGATCCGCCGCCGCCCCGAACGACGGGAACAGCAGCAGGTGGTGGATGCGGTCCCGGTCCTCCACCTCGCACGTCAGCAGGAAGTCCGTCTCCCCGCCGTCCAGCACGCCGGTGCCGCGGTCGGTCGTGTGCTCCCTGATGTGGTCGCGCCAGCCGGGATGGAGGCAGTCACCCGTCCCCACCAGGTCGAGCCCCTTGATGGCGGCCTGCTCCGCGATGACCGGGATCTCCATCCGGTCGGACACCCCGCCGGAGTGGAGGCCGTGCAGATGCAGGTCCGCGTCCAGTTCCATGCGTCCACCACGCGGTGGGACGCTTATCATGCTTCCGGTCGGTCCTGCTCCGGCTCGACACCGGCACGCCGGAAGTACCAGTAGCCGCCGATGAACAGGACGAACGCGGTCAGGACCATGGCCGCGATACCGGACCGCTGCGTCACCGCCCCACCGGTCACCGACGTCGCCGCGGAGCTCGCCGTGATGGTGCCGTCGTCCGCGGAGACGTTGATACCGCTGACCGCCCGGACCGCGGTCCCGTTCGCGACCAGCTTGGCGGTGTACGTCCCGTTCCCGAAGAAGTCGGGGGAGATGTAGACCGTGACCGGCCGCGTCCCGCCCGGCGCCACGGTCAGCTCGTCCGGCCGGATGTCCATCCAGTCCGGCCCGTCGATGGCCAGGCCGTACGTGTTCTCCCGCGTCCCGGGGTTGTGGACATCGACCGTCAGCAGGGTCTGGTCCGCGTCCTCGGCCGTCACACGGCCCTCCCCCGCCGCGACATCGACCGCGTAACACGTCTCCCCGGTGACCGTGACATCCTGCTCCGCCGTCACCGCGTCGAGCGCATCCGACGCGGCCGCGACCGTCGCCACGTTCTCACCCTCGTCGACCGGCAGGGAGAGGTCGAGCCGCGCGGTCTCCCCCGCACCGGCCGTCACGGTCCGGGTCTCGCCGCGCCACGTCACGGTGTACGTGTCCGCGACGCTCCCTGTGTTCTCGACGGACGCGGTGACCGATGCGTTCCCATCGCTGAGACAGGTCGCGTCCGGCGCATCGACCGCCACGTCGACGGAGCGGCACGCCTCCACCGTGACCGGTGCCGAGGCGGTCGCCGACGCGTAACTGGACGCCGACGCGGCCGCCACCTCCATCGTCCCGTTCACCGCCGTATCCCGCTGCACGGTGACATCGACGGTGCGGGACGCACCCGGCTCGAGCGTCACCGCATCCGTTCCCAGGGTGCCGTGGCTGGTGGACAGCTGGAACGTCTCCGCCACCTGCCCCGTGTTGGTCACCGTCATCCGCGCGGCCGTCTCCCCGCCGCGGCAGACCGGGTCCGCCGCCGCAAGGCTGACATCGACCCCGCGGCAGGAGAGCACCGTCACCACGCCATCCCCCTGCCGCGTCGCACCGGTGTTGGACGAGGCGGCGGCGACCGAGAAGCCGTGGTCGCCGGGCGCCGCGTCCGCCGGTGCGCGCACCCAGAGATAGGTGGTCGCGGTCTCGCCCGGGCCGACCCGCAGCGACGTGTCATCCAGCACCGTAGCATCGCTCCACGGCCCGTGCACGGACAGGTCGTACCGGTCCGCGGCCGGCCCCGGGTTGTGCACCGACACGCGGTACTCGCCGCTGCCGGTCGGGCAGGCTTGCCCGTTCAGCGACTCCACGGTCACGTCCGGGGTCGCCGCCATCCCCGCCGGCACGAACGCCAGCAGGAGGGCCAGCACGGCACCATACTTCCACATACCGCTTCGTTACGACCCAACAATTAAAACAGTACGCTGGCTCAGTACTGGGGCTGCATCACGTCGTGCCGGCCCCGCCGCCACAGCCACAGGGTGCCGATCACCAGGAGGACCCCGGCACCGAGCACGATCCACTGCTGGTCCTGCGGCAGCCGCGCGAACCGGTCCCGCGCCGCCCCGGCCCACTCCTCCGCCGTCCCGACGACCGGGTGGCGGAGCGCCGGGTTGCGGGCCGCGGTCAGCCCGACATCCTGCGCCATCACGGTCGTCCCGCCGGTCGCCACGGTCACCGTCCCGTTCCGCGTCCCGGACCCCTGCGGCACCATGCGGAGGATGACGGTGTCGGATCCGCCCGGCCCGAGCGTCACCTCGTGCTCCCGCTGCACGGTCACGTTGACCATCCCGTCCAGCGTCACGGTGAACGTCCGCTCCTCCAGTTCGTCGTTCTGGATGTCCACCCGCATCACGCCGGCCTGGCCGGGCTGCAGGGTCAGCTGCCGCGGCACGACATCGGCGGTGACACCGGCCTCGACAACCGAGACGGTCCGCTCACGGCTGTCCTGCGCCCCGTCGGCGGATGCGCGGACCGTGACGGTGCGGTCCCCGGTGCCGTCGATGCTGGTGTCGAAGCACACCTCCGTCCGGTCGTCCACCGCGGTGGACGCCGTCTCGATCACCTCGCCGTCCACCAGCAGGGCGACGTCGGCCGTCCCCGGGCTGGACCGGGACACCCGGCTGCACACCGTGAACAGGGTGCCGCTGGCGGCCGTGTCCGGTGCCGCGACCGCGTTCACCGTCACCGCGCCGACGACGTGCAGGATCTTCTCCGTCGTCACCGGGCCGGCCCGCAGCAGGACACGGTAGGAGCCAGGCCGCTCCGGCGTGACGGTGTGGGTGTAGTGCGCGGTCTCGTCCGACCGGATGGTGGCCTCGTACAGCCCCCCGACGTACAGGTCGGCCTCGACACCGGCCGCGCTCATCATCCCGGAGATGGTGACCGGCTCGCCCACCTCCGCCTCGTCGGGGCTCAGCTGCATGGTCATGGACAGCGATGCGACCCGTACCGTCACGGTCTTCAGGTCGCGCTCCCCGCCGGTGTCCGCCTCGATATCGAGGTCGGCCGGGCCGGACGCGTCCCGCGGCACGGTCAGATTGAGCGTGGACGTCCGCTCCTCCCCGCCGTCGATGCGGACGTTCTCCAGCGTCTTCACCTGGCCGAACGCCTCCATCCGCAGGTCGACATGCGTCCGGCTGCTCCCCCTGTTCTCCACCGTGATGTCGACCCCGATCTCCGTGCCGGCCTGCACCCGTGACGGGGTGGCGACCTGCACGATCTCCACGTCCGTGGACGTCGACGGGGCGTCGCCGTCGTCGATGGTGATGGTCCGGGTCACGTCGTCGTCCGACAGGATGGTGCCGTCATCGTCCCGCGCCTGCACCTCCACCCGGACCTCCTCGGTCCCGTCCGCGTCGTCCGGCACGTTCAGCGTCTCGTCGATGTCCACGGTCTCGTCCGGGTCGATGTTGTGCAGCGTCCGGTCCTTCAGCTGTCCGAGCCCCTCCACCCGGATCTCCAGGTCGTCCGCCTCCCGGTCCATCCCGTTCGTCGCCGTGACCTCCACGTTCACCGTGTCACCCGGCTCCGCGGACGACGGCATGTCGACCGAATCGATCTCCACGCTCCCCGCAGCGATCCCGGCGGAAGAAAACAGCAGCACGGCGGCTCCCAGGACCAGCAGTCCCGCACCGCCCTGCCACACATCCCTCATGTTACTACCAGCAGATGAAAGAGTTTTAAATCAGTTTGGCCTGTTCCGGGCCGCCACCCTCATAAACGATGCGCCCGCAGACCGGTCTATGCCCGACGGACCCGTGGATCGCGAGGAGGGCGACCTCGCCGAGCTGTCGGAACTGGTGGCCGAGTTCGACGCGGACGGCATCCTCGACCTCATCGCGGCGCTGAAGGAGGAGGTCGCGGTGCTGGAGGACGAGGAGGTGCTGTCCGGTGCGGAGGAGGACGAGCTGGCGGCGAAGCTGGACGAGATCGATGAACAGCTCGCGCGGCTCGAGGACGCCGTGGAGTCCGGGCAGGGGCAGTGACGCGTCCAGGCCTCACCGCCCAGGACCGGCCGCGGCGGAACGTTTCTAAATCCCGGGATGCCACGCGTGGTGCATGGGACGGTACACGCGCCCGGTCGTCGCCGGCCTCGCCATGCTGGTCCTCTCCGGCGTCCTGTCCGCGTTCGGTGAGGGGACGAACGTGACGCAGGCGTCCGGCCTCCTGGGACTGGCCGGCACGGCGGCCCTGTTCATCGGGATGCTGTCCGCGTTCCGCGCGGTCGAGGAGCTCGAGGACGCGTACATGGACGACTAGCGCTCGATGTCGCCGGTCACGATGCTCTCGAACCGGTCCGCGTCGAGGACCGACGGCTCCGCGGAGCTGTTGCGCTGCCGCAGCGCGTCGTCCAGCAGGCGGAGATGGTTGCGGGACGCCCGCTGCAGCCGCTCGTAGACGAACCGCAGGTCGTCGTTGTCGGTCTCCCGCAGCCGCTCGTCCAGCGCCGCCACGGACCGCTCCTGCACGGTGACGGCCGCACGGAGCGCCGCTGCCCCTGTCAGGTTCTCCCGGGGCGCCGCAGGCAGGTCGTCCGGCTCCACGCCGTACCGGTCGAGCAGGAGCGCGACGCCTGCCGCGTGCGTCCGCTCCGCGTCCGCCACCGGTCCGAGGACGGCCGGGCCACCGTCCGCGAGCGCCGCGAGCCGTTGCGCGTCCTCCCGCTCGGCCACGTGGGCCGCGACCATCCCGTCCTCCTCGACGCCGGACAGCGCGCCGCCGTCCATCTCTCCCAGCACCCGGTCCAGCGCGTCCGTCTCCAGCGTTGTCACGCCCCGGTCGGACACCGTGACGACGTGCTGCTCCGGTGGGCCGGCCCACAGCCCGAACCCGATGATGGCGACGACCAGGCCGAGGAGGATGGCGTCGTTCCGCCCGAGATCCATGCCTCCCCCTTTCGCGCGGCGCGATAAAAAGCCTACCTGCCCGGGTCGTGCACGGTCACGTCGAAGCACACCCGCTCGACGGCCGGGTTGTAGTGGCCGCACACCTCGACCGCCGCGATGTCGATGTCAGCGCCGTGCTCCGCGAACAGCCGCTCGACATCCGCGCGGCCCTCCCCGCTCTCGAGGTCGTCCTTGGCCACGAACCGGTAGAGGTGGATGGTGCCGCCAGGCTTCACATGGTCCAGCGCCACATCCAGGAAGTCCTCGCTCGATCCCGGGAGGTTCATGATGACCCGGTCGCCCGCCACGTCCAGCCCGGCGAGCTCCGCCCGGACATCGCCCGCGTACACATCCACCAGGTCGTCGACGTTGTTCAGCGACACGTTCGCCGCGAGGTAGTCGGCCGCGGCCGGGTTCTTCTCGAACGCGTGCACCGTCGCACCCCGGTTGCGGGCGATGAGCACCGCGAACGGGCCGATCCCGGCGAACATGTCGATGACGGTCTCGTCCGCCGACACCTGCTCCATGACCCGCTGCCGCTCGTGCCCCAGCCGCTCCGAGAAGTAGACCGCGGTCGGGTCCAGCCTGAACCGGCAGCCGTGCTCCCGGTGCATCGTCTCGGTCGGTCCGCCGGTCAGGTTCTCGTACGACGCGGTGCGGAACTCGCCCTCGCGGTCGCCCGCCTTCTTCAGGACGGTGCGGACGTGCGGGTGCTGCTCCATCACCGCCTCCGCGATGACGTCCTGCTTCCCGGCCAGCTCGTCCGGCACCTTGATGATGGCGACGTCGCCCACGATGTCGAACGAGGTGACCAGCAGGTCCAGCTCCTCGTCCGTCAGCTCGTCCTGCAGCCGGTCCTTCAGGTCCATGCACACGTCCTCACGCCAACGCTTTTATCGGTCGAGGGCGGCCCGGAGGTCGAGGCTGCCGTGCTCCTTCGGCGTCGTCAGCACCACCTTGGTCTGGGTCGCCTCCACGCCGTCCACCTTCTGCACCGTCTTCACGTGCCGGTTCATGTCCTCCCGGTCCAGGAACTTGCAGACCAGGACGACATCGGTCTCCCCGGTCGTCTCGTACAGCGACGTCACCCGCTCCCGCTCCCGGAGCGCCGCCACGACGTCCTCCATCGCGGCCGGCTCCACGGTCAGCTCCAGCACCGCGGTCAGCCCGAACCCGGCCTTCTCGTGGTCGATGACCGGCCGGAAGCCCTGGATGATTCCCTCCTCCTGCAACCGGTGGAACCGGTTGCTGACCGTGGACGGTGACAGGTCCAGGTCCGCCGCCAGTTCCCGCAGCGATGCACGCCCGTCCACCTGCAACCGTTCGATCATCCGGATATCCGTCGAATCGAGTTCCATATCCGAACGTTGAACCGAAACTTTTTCAATATACCGAACATACGTCCGCGATTAGGTATTTAATAAACGCATGCGTATGGGTGTACCGGTGAACACCATGGGGATGTGCAAGATCTGTGGCGCGATAGACGGTGAAACCGAACCGGTCGAGATGGGCGGCAGCAGCCAGCAGTGCTGCCAGCAGTGCGCCACGAGGAACATCCCGATGATGGACCGGACACCGGGCCGCCACACGGGGGTGTCGGGCTGATGTGCGACGAGTGCGCCGTCGCCGAGACCGAACTCGCGGCGCAGCGGGAGCCCGACGAGCGCGAGGACGGCCTCCGGGTCGTCCGCGTCTCCGCCGGGACGGAGGTCAGGCGGGTGCAGCAACATTTTTAGGCGGTCCTGCCGCACACCTGTAGCATGATCGTCCTCTCGGACATCCACGCCAACCTGCCCGCGTTCTCGGCCGTCGTCGATCACGTGGATCCCGCCCGGGCGTTCTTCTGCGGCGACCTCGTCGGCTACCACCCGTGGCCGGACGAGGTCGCGGCCCTGGCGCGGGAGCACGACCTCCAGGGCGTCCGCGGCAACCACGACGAGGCCGTGCTCTCCGGCTCCACGTTCGGGTTCAACGGCATGGCCGCCGACGCGGTCCGCTGGACCATCGACACCATCTCCGACGCGACCCGCGACCATCTCGAGTCCCTGCCGTACACCCGGAGGGAGACGGTCGACGGCCGCGACGTGATGGCGGTCCACGGCTCCCCGGCGGCCCCGACCGAGCAGTACGTCCATCCCGGCATGGTCGACGCGGACTTCCTCGCGCGCCAGGACGTCGACGTGGACGTCCTCCTGCTCGGCCACACCCACGTCCCGTTCGCGAAGCGGGTGGACGGCACGCTCGTGGTCAACCCCGGGAGCGTCGGCCAGCCCCGTGACGGCGACCCGCGCGCATCGTACGCCGAACTGGACCTGGACACGCTGGAGGCCACCATCCACCGCATCGACTATCCCGTCGCGGAGACGCAGGAGGCGGTGCGGGACGCGGGACTGCCGGAGCGCATCGCCAGCCGGCTGGCGGAGGGACGGTAGATGCTCGACCGCGTCCGCCACCTCCCCGTGAAGTGGTTCGTCATCGGCATCCTCGCCGGTGCCCTCCTCGGCTACCTCCTGGGAAGCGGCGCCATCGACCTCGCCGCCCTCCTCCCGTTTTAAAAAGGTGGCCGCGCACCTCCCTCGCATGCTTACGCTCGTCGGGCTCGGCCTCCGCGACGGCGACATCAGCCGGCGCGGCATCGACGCCATCGCGTCAGCGGACGCGGTGTTCGCCGAGTTCTACACGAACAGCATCGAGTACGACCTCGCCGCGCTCGAAGACGAGACGGGCGCGGACATCACGGTGCTGGACCGGGGCGGGGTGGAGGACGACGACCGCGTCTTCCGTGCGGCGCAGGACCGGGACGTCGCGTTCCTTGTGTCGGGCGACCCGCTGACCGCCACGACCCACCAGGACGTGCTGTTCCGCGCCCGGGACGCGGGCATCGAGACGGAGATCGTGCATGCCCCGTCCATCCTCACCGCGGTCGCGGAGACCGGGCTTTCCATCTACAAGTTCGGCCGCACCACGACCCTGCCGGAGCCGTACGACGGGGCGGTCCCGGACTCGCCGTTCGACGTCATCCGGGCGAACCGCGACCAGGGGCTCCACACCCTCCTCCTGCTCGACATCGGCATGGAGATCCCGGACGCGCTTGATATCGTGGCGGACCGGATGGACGGCCCGTTCCTGGCCTGCTCCGAGCTCGGCACGGAACACCGGCGGATCGTGTACGGCGACGCCGCCACGCTCCGCGCCCACGACTTCGGGCTCCCGGCATGCCTCATCATCCCCGGCGACCTGTCGGACAACGAGCAGGAGCGCCTGGACAATCATTAAGTACCGTCACGCGAAGGACGGTGCATGGACCTGCCAGCCGAGGTGAAACCGTCCCGGCTCTCCCCGCACTTCGTGAAGGGCTACGTCCTGGGTCTCCTCGGTGTCCCGGTCGTCCTCGCGCTCGTCGGGCTCGCGGTGCCGTACCTCGACTTCCTGCCGTTCCCGGTCTGGTACCTCTACGGTCTCGCCGTCCTCCCGCTGGCATTCACGGTTCTGGCGGAGGTCCGCCGGCACGAGCACACGTACATCTTCCACGAGGACCGGGTCATGGTGCAGCGCGGGGAGGAGACCATCTACCAGGAGGACGTGCCGTACAGCAAGATAACGGGAATCTCGTCCGTCACCCCGCCGTTCGAGGAGATGGTGGACGTCGGCGACCTCGAGGTCCACATCGCCGGCTCCGACGCCTCGGTAAACATCATCGGGGTCAAGCACCCGCAGCAGTGGGAGGATCTCATGCTCGGGCGGCTCGACGCCGGCGAAGCCAGGGGATCGGATGCGGAGCAGGAGCAGGGAGGAGAGGGCGGCGCACAGGACATCCGGCAGGAACTCCAGGAGCTGGAGCGGCTGTACGACGACGGACGCATCGGCCGCGCCGAGTACGAGCGCCGGTACTACTACCTCCGCGGCAAGCTCGATGTCCTGGAGGGTGGCTGATGGACGCCGCCACCGAGCTGCGGACGGAGACCGAGAAGTGGCACGAGAAGCTCCGTTCCCGCCTGGAATCGGTCGCGGCGGTCGACGACGAGGGCGAGGACCTGCTGGAGAACGCGCAGGCGTATCATTCGGACGCCGACCATTTCCGGGCGGAGGAGGACTGGGTGCGGGCCTTCGAATCCGTCATCTGGGCGTGGAGCTGGATCGAGATCGGTGAACGCCTCGGCCATCTCGAGTAGATGGGTGAGTTCCTCGGCCATCTCGAGTAGA
>CAZNTD010000008.1:17272-27057 GCA_964575915.1 uncultured archaeon
CCTCGGCCATCTCGAGTAGATGGGTGAGTTCCTCGGCCATCTCGAGTAGAGATGGTCGTTCTCTCGGCCATCAATCTTGTGGCCGCGGACACCGTCCCGTTCACGCGCGTCGCGGCGTCTCGAACGGGATGCGCCGCGCCCCGCCGTCCCGGCTCCGCACCAGCGCGTAGATCTCACCGGGCTCCTCGACGACGACCGACTCGCCGCCCGGCCGGCCACGGTGCCACTGCAGCGTGTTCCCGTTGATGTGGCCGTGCGCCTGCTGCGGCGCCGTCCGGGGGGTGTGGCCCACGACCTGCGGCGGTGCGGCGCGGCCGAGGTCCGGGAACTCGCCGAAGACGAGGCCGGATGGATGGTGTTCCCCGGGGAGGTCGAGCACCTCGCCGTACCGCCGGTTCCCCGCCACGCGGGCCTGCGCTCCCTGCCACGCCGCCCCGCCGTCGTCGAACCCGTCCAGCAGCCGCTCCCCGGCGTCCTGCAACCGGTCGTTGACGATGCGGGGGCTGTACCGGTCGTGCCGGCCAGCGTGGGCGTACCGGAACGTGTACCCCTCGAACGCCGCGGTCACGTATCCCGCGGCCACGTCCTCCAGAAACCGCTCCCGCTCCGTCTCGCCCGGTGCCGCGGACCAGTCGCCCGGCACCGCGTAGGCGTCCTCGTCGGGCAGGAGCAGCGGGAGCTCGTGGTTCCCCAGGTTCTGGACGACCCGGCCCGGTGGCGCCTCGTCCCGCAGCTGCCGCACCATCGTCAGGGTGCCGGGACTGTCAGGGCCGCGGTCGACCAGGTCGCCGTTGAACACCGCGACGTAGTCGTTGCCGGCCCAGTGCGTCCCGTCGCCGTCGATATCGATGACCTGGTCCATCCCGTACCGCTCCGGCAGCTGCAGCGCCCGCTCGGCCGCCGCGCGGTAGCCGTGGACGTCCGGCACGGAGACGATGGCAGGGCGGCCAGGGATGTCGTCGACCCGGTCAACAGGATAGTCGTGCATCGGTGCTCGTGTATGGATAGGATGTCAGGGGATAAAAAGGAAAGAACGGGAGGGCGGCGCTGTTACGCGCCGACCTCGATGTCGCCGTTCAGCACGTCGGCGACCTGCTCCGTGTCGTACGCCGCATCGAGCGCCTCGACGGCCTGCTCGTACTCGCCGGCCGCGAGGTGCTGGTCGACCTGCCGGGCAGCGTAGTCGAAGTGCTGCAGGACCGCGAGCTCGCGGTCGGCCATGTTCCCATGGTTCGAGTCGTCAGCGACATCCTCGAGCGCAGAACCGCTCTCCTCGAGGTAGGTCAGGACGGTCTCCTGCACCTCCTCGCTGACATCGGCGCCACGCGCATCCTGCTCCGCGACGTAGGTCGCGACCTCGTCGACGAGCCGCGTCCAGGTGTGCCGCAGGACGGAGCCGTAGCCGGCCTTGTCGTCCCACGCGTTCACGCCGTCGAACGGGTCGGAGAGGACGGTGAAGTCACCGGTCTCGCCCTCGTAGGTGAGAACGTTCCGCACGTTCTGGGCCTCGGCCATGTCGACCGAATCGACGCCCTCGATCCCGTAGGACTGGGCGGTCGTGCCCGTCCAGTTCTGGTAGGACGCGTGGTCGAAGCCTTCGCCGGTCTGCTCGCCCATCAGGTGGGTGATGACGGCTGCAAGGTCGCTGTTATGCTTGTGGTCCTTCCGCCGCATCTCCGTCATGATCCGGTCGAGCTGCTCCGGGCTGTACTCCTCGTCCGCCATGTCGATGAGGCGGCCCATGAGGTCCTCGACCTGCTCCCGCCGGGCGTCCTTCTCGTCCAGCAGGTCCTGGAGGGCGTCCTCGGTCAGGCCGTCCAGCTTGCCGTCCAGCGCCGCCACGTCGTGGCCGACGTCGGCCACGCGGGCACGGGTCTCGTCGCCCTCGTCGCGGACGGTGTCGCGGGTGGTGTCACCCTCCGCGCCGACGACATCCCGGGTCTGCTCGCCCTGGTCCCGGACGACGTCCCGGGTCTCCTCGTGCTCGGTGGAGACCTGGTCGGAGAGGTCGTCGACCGCGCCATCGACGTCGTCGACGGCCGCGCGGGTCCGGGTGTGCTCGTCGGCCACCCTGTCACGGGTCGTGCCGGCCTCGTCGCTCACCGCGCCGCGGGTGGACGCGTGCTCGTCGCCGACCCGGTCGCGGGTGCGCTCGTGCTGGCGCTGCACCTCGTCCCTCAGGTCGTCGACGCTTCCGCCGACATCGTCGACGTCGTCACCGAGCGCGTCGACCTCGCCGTGAAGCGTGTCGAAGCCGCGGTCGATGCCGTCGTCGATCTCCTCGAGCCTCCTGTCTGTTTCGTCCACTTCGTCCGGCCTGTCGCCGGGTCCGCCGGTATCATCGTCGCCTGTCATGTTATCACTATGAGGTCACACTACGACCGAATATTTATAAAGGTCGGCCGGATCGCTGTGTATGCGCCGCTTCGCGCGCCACCATTTTATACCTGGCCGCACGCGTGTGCGCACCACCCCAACCTTTTTAAGCATGTGTTACCACTATAAAGTAACAGGTTGATATCGTGACCGACTACGTGCCCGAAGACGAAGCCCACCGCCTCCTCGACAGGGCCCACCGCCTCGCCGAGGAGGGCAAGTACGAGGCAGCGGCAGGTATCTACACGGATCTCAGCTGGTCGGTCCTCGAGATGTCGGAGGACCACGGGAAGATCAACCGGGATGAGAAGATCGACGCCCAGACGCGCCTCAACCGGGTGAACACCTCCCATGCGGGCAAGGACCTCTACGAGGCGGTCACGGACTGGTATTCGGATATCAGGGACGAGTACGACATCGTCCTGGAGGCGCGCGGCGGCGGACCCGGCGGCGATGGACCGGGAGATGGCCCGGGAGACGGGCCGGACGACGGATACGACCGGACGCTCGGCGTCTCCGTCGATGTCTGGAACGCGGACGGCGCGGTCGGATCCGACGACGACCCGTTCGAGCCGCAGTACTCCGTCAACCTCACCGCGATGGCCGACTCGGAGGACGAGGCGCGTGAGTACGTCCGGCAGACGCTCGCGGACAGCGACGAGGTGCGGATGAGCGGCCTCGATGCCCGGACCGGCATCGCCAGTACCGACGACCTGGGCGCGCTCGACCTCCGTGGCTTCGACACGGACCGGCTCATGGACCGGTACGGGCGCAGCGACCGGCAGATATCCGGGGACACGACGTACTGGACGTACTCCGTCGACCTCCCGGGGCTCCACACGGTCGCCGACTGGTCGATCGAGGACGAGGGCCGCTACCTCATCCAGGCCGAGTTCGATGACGTCTCCGGCGACGTCGTGAACGGCGCCGCCGGGGTCTCGGACTGGTTCTACGTCGGGGCTCCCGACGAGCCGGAGGCGGATGGCGCCGTCCAGGCGCACATCCATCGTGGCACGGCGACGGACGAGGCGGAGGAGATCGCGGCGCAGACGCTCGGCGATCCTGCTGGAGGACCGGTGGACAAGTTCTTCAGCATCTTCAACGGGTCGTCCAGCCCGAACTACACGCTCGAGCTCCGGACGCCCGACGCCGAGAGCGATGCCGAGGTGCGGGAGTACCTCGCGGACCTCGACGAGGTGCGGCTCAGCGTCGTCTCGTCGGATGATCGCGTCCCTGTCCGGGACGACACCTACCGGCCCGTGGGGACCGATACGCAGGACGAGATCGTGCTCACCTACGATGACGCGACCGGCGTGTTCCGGGACCCGATGGGCGACCCGCTCGATGTCGACATCATGGGCGGCTCCGCGTTCGTCGACAACCCCCTCCGGTACGAGTTCACCGAGGGCGGCCAGTACGACCTCGGGGTCGAGGTCCGTGATGGCGGGGATGTGATCGACCGGGAGTGGACCGACTTCGACGCTGCGGGGACCACGCGGTGGGACATCGTCAGCGACATCGCGGCGACCGCGTCCTACCTCAACCACGGCGCACCCAGCGTCGAGGAGGCAGAGGCGGACGACGAGTCGGTCACCGGGAAGGCGCACCACGAGGTCCGGAAGCGCGGCGGCCTCATGGGGACGGTCGACAGCTTCTTCCAGATGAGCCCGTCCCACATCTCGGACGAGATGATGTCGCGGTTCCTCGGGAACTACCCGCCGTTCAGCTGGATCCCCGGCGTGAAGTCGGACTAGGCCGGACGACCGGGAGGACGGGCCGTACGCCGGCCGCCCTCCCGCGACCCCTTTATAAGTGAACCGGCCAGGATACCCGAACATTTATAAGTAGAACTTACCAATAGTAGTAACAGGACAATGGACCTGCCCGACTACATCAGTGGGCTGTCCGGGGACGACGCGTCCTCGCGACCGCTCGACATCGACCGCCCCAGGGCGATCACGTTCGATCTCGACAGCGATGACGATGTCGCGCGGTACGCGGCGCTCACGGACGGCGAGCACGCCGATTCCTACCGGACGCAGACGCTCGCCTACGACGAGGACGAGAACAGCGTCACCACGCTCGTCGCGCCCGCTGCCGACGACAGGGACCCTGGTGAAGCGGTGAAGGAGGGATACACGCTCCTCCACGACCTCAACCGCGGTCGCCTCCCGCGCCAGCTCATCGGTGACGAGGCGTACGCGGAGCGGTACGGCGGGTCGACCGGGTCCAGGGACCAGGGCTCCTCCCGGCGCTCCTTCGACGTCCTCGAGCACATGGTCGGCGAAGGCCTCTACGAGCAGGTCAAGAAGGCCGCCTCGTAACGAAGGATTTTAATAGCCGCACCGTCACGTGATGTGTATGACCCGCGACGACGGCGGCATCTTCCGGCGGCTCGCACCGCTCATCATCTTCCTCATCCTGCTCGTGCCGGCCGCGGCGGGAGCGACCGGCTCCGGCGTCTACGGCCTTGAAGGCTACTTCCTGCCCGCGGACGCCGAGGTATCCGGGCCGGCAGGACTCCTCTTCGGCGTCATCCTGCCGTTCCTCCT
This sequence comes from uncultured archaeon, assembly GCA_964575915.1. Taxonomy (GTDB): domain Archaea; phylum Nanohalarchaeota; class Nanosalinia; order Nanosalinales; family Nanohalalkaliarchaeaceae; genus CAZNTD01. The sequence goes on from CAZNTD010000008.1 coordinate 22,201, forward strand.
CGTCGCCATCCTGCTCTACATCGGGCTGCGCCAGGCGCCGGCCATCCAGGACCGGCAGGCCCAGGCGCTCGCCGCCATCCTCGCACTGTTCATCATCCCGTCAGGCGGCTACCGCGTGGTCTCCGGGATGCTGCTGTCGCTGTTCGGGTTCGGGGTGACCATCCCCGGGGCGCCCGGCACCGGGTCGATCCCCATCGTCGACGAGCTCGGGCTGCCCATCGTCGCATCCATACTCGCGTTCATCATCATGGGCGTCCTGTTCCAGAAGCTCGGCGACCAGGAGTACCAGACGTTCGAGTTCGTCAGCTCCCTCGGTGTCGCCATCGTCGTGTTCCGCGGGCTCGGCGGCGAACTCATCTCGCTCAACGCGTTCATCGGGTTCATCGTCCTCCTCGCCATCGGCTACTCCATCCTCCATTACGGGATGGGGCGGGGGACGCAGACCGGTGTATTCGTCGCGCTCATCGGCATCTTCGTCCTCGGGCTCACGCTGTCGAACACGGCGTTCCTCCCGGACATCGTCCGGTCCGCGGGCGGCATCATCTCCGCGCTCTCCGCCTTCGCCATCGTCGGCGTGGTCGCGGTGCTCATCCTCATCGTCATCGTCGCCATCCTCTGCGTCTGGAAGAACACGCCCGGAACAACACCGCCGGTCCCGGTGCCGTGGTGCTAGGTGGGAGCGATGACGCAGACGACGTTCCAGCAGTGGATCGTGGCCGCCGAGCAGTTCGGGGTGTTCCGGTACGTCCTCCCGTTCCTGCTCACGTTCGTGGTCGTCTACGGCATCCTCGAGCGGTCATCGCCGTTCGGCCAGGGACAGGGTCGCATCCACTCCGTCCTCGCCACCATCATCGCCCTGTTCGTGACCGCGTTCACCCCGGCGGCCCCGACCATCGCGAACTTCTTCTCGAACTTCTTCGGGGCGCTCGCGGTGGTGCTCGTCGGCATCCTCGGCGCGCTCATCGTCGCCGGCCTGCTCTTCGGCGAGAAGGTACAGGACACGCGGTGGACGAACTCGCTCATGGTGCTCGGCGGCCTCGCGGTCCTCGCCATCTTCCTCGGCTGGGGCGGCCTCGGCATCATCCTCCCGTCCGACCTCGCGCTCTTCCCCTCCCTCACCGGAACCGAGCTGTTCGGCATCGCGCTCGTGGTCGGGACCATCGTCTTCCTCTACTGGGCGCTGGGCGAGGAAAGCGGCGGCTGAAGAAACTTATTTAAAACCAGTAGCAACATACGTGGGTAGCGATGGCACTCCTTGACCAGGTGTTCCAGACCCTCGGCGGGGTCGGCCTCTTCCAGTTCGGCCTCCCGCTGCTCGTGACGTTCGCGATCGTCTACGGCATCCTTGACCGCATCGACCTGTTCGAGCAGCCGCGCATCAACGGTATCATCGCCGTCGTCGCAGGCTTCTTCGTCGCGAACTTCGCCGGGAACGCGGGCGCAGGCATCGGCCTGTTCATGTCCAACTTCTTCGGCGCGTTCGCCGTCGTCCTGGTGTTCCTGGTCGGCATCATGATGGCCATCGAACTCGGCTCGGGCGGTGCCGACGTCGGACGGAAGGACACGCTGCACAAGGCAGTCCTCTTCATCGGCGCGCTCGCGCTCGTCGCCATATTCATCTCGTGGGGAGGCCTCTCGCTCATCGGCGTCCCGGCGCAGGTCGACGGCCTGTTCCTGGACCAGACGAGCGTCGTCACGCTCCTCATCATCCTGGCCGCGGTCGGCCTCATCTACTACGTCGTCAAGGAGTAATCCCGCCGGAGCGGCGCTCCCAACATATATAAAATCGGATATCCCAATGGAGGATAACGATGGTAACGATCGCGTCGGTTCTTGACACGTTCGGCCAGCTCGGCGGGTTCCGCATCGTGCTGCCGTTCCTGTTCACCTTCGCGGTCGTCTACGGCATCGTCAACCGCCTCGACCTGTTCGGGGAGGATACGAACGACGCGGTCAGCGCCATCATCGGCATCGCCGCGGCACTGTTCGTCTCGAACTACGTGGTGGCGACCGGCGTCCAGGTCGGTATCCTCTTCTCGAACTTCTTCGGCGCCCTCTCCGTCGTGTTCCTCTTCCTGTTATCCGCACTGATGGTGCAGGGCATCGTCGGCGGCGAACCCGGGAACAGCCGGTACAACCGCGCGATCATGTTCCTCGGCGCGCTCGCGGTCATCTCCATCTTCCTGTCGTGGGGCGGGCTCGGCTTCGTCTTCCCGTCGACGCCGGACATCGCAGGAAGCGTGTTCCTGACGGAGACGACGTTCGCGACGCTCGTCGTCATCCTCCTGGCGGTGGGACTCATCTACTGGGTCACCCGGTCCGGCGGCGGTGGCGGTGAGGGCGGCGAGGAACCGGAGGAATGATATAGATGGCAACACCTGGATTCGAACTCCTCTTCGAGAACCTCGACCAGATCGGGTTCTTCGAGTTCGTGCTGCCGCTCATCCTGTTCATGTCCATCTTCTTCGGTATCCTCCGGAAGACCGAGGTGCTCGGCGACGACGAGGCGGTGCAGGGGACCGCAGCTGTCGCACTCGCGTTCCTCACCACGTTCGGCATCTACGTCTTCATCCCGTTCAGCTTCTTCCCCCAGTTCTTCGGGGCGCTGTCCATCCTCATCGTGCTCATCCTGGGTATGATGATCATCATGGGCATGGCCGGGTTCGATGTCAGCGGCGGTGTCGACGCCAAGAGCCAGCGGTACATGGTGGCCGGCGTCATCCTCATCGTCATCATCGCGTTCCCGGCGCTGTTCAGCTTCGCCGGGACGGACTACGCCATCACCGAGCAGCACGCCAACTTCGTGCTCACCCTGGCGCTCATCGCGGTCATCGGATACATCATCAGCAAGCTCGGTCCCGGTGCCGAGTAGTCGCATGACGGCATAGCGGCATCCTTCCCGTACGCTCCAGAACTACCGTAGACCCTGCTGACCGGCCGCGGCTACTGCTCCTCGTCCTTCATCTCCTTGACGAGCGAGGAGAGCTCCCGGACGTTCTCCACCAGCGACGGCAGGACCTGCTGGAACGCCTTCTCCATCCCGCCGATGCGGCTCTGCGACTCCGCGAGGTAGTCCTCCATCTGGTCGATGCGCTGGATGAACTCCTTCTGGTCCTCGTCCTCCCGGGTCTCCAGCTCCTGGATGCGGTCCTCAAGCTCATCGATCTGCTCCCGGACCTCGTCGATCTCCGCGTACGCGTTGTCGAACTCGTCCTCGACATCGGTGAAGTACTCGGCGACGATGGTCTCGATGAGTTCCTCCTCCTCGACCGACACCCCGGACGGCTGGCCGAACCCACCACCTCCCCCGCCGCGGCGGCGGGGCTCCGGTTCCGGTGCGGGTTCAGGTTCCGGCTGGTCGAAATCCATGTCTTCATAGTCGTCTTCCATGCGTCCTCCACCCCGTCCACCGCCGCCCTGCGGCCGCCGCGGCCCGTCCCGCTGCACCGTCGTGTCACGGACCGCCTGGTTGATGGCGTCGTTGATCTCGCCGTATGCATATCCCCGGTCACGGAGCATCTCCGTGATCTCGTCGTCGCTGTATCCCTGCTGCGTCAGCTGCTGGACCTCGTCCACCGGCGCCCGGCCGCGGCCACCCTCCTCGTCATCGTCCCCGCGCAGCCGCCCGAGGAACTTGAACTTCATCCGGATCCCTCCAGCTCCTCCCGGAGCTCGTCCATCTTCCGCTCGATCATCCGGTTGACCTCGTACTTGGAGACCCCGCCGCCCGCCTGGTCCCCGATGAGGTCCTCGACCTCCTTCTCGGTGACGAACGAGCTGCTGACCGGCTCCATCAGGTCGAGATAGTTCTCGATCTCGCTGATCTCCCGCTTCGTCACCATCTTCCGCATGTTCCGTTGCACGTTCTTGATGTCGACCTCGAGGTTGGCCGCCCGGTCATGCACGGCGTCTATCTCGTTCGAAAGGTCCGACAGCTCGCTATTTAACTTTTTTGTCCGCTCCAGGAGGGTGTCCTCGACCGTGTTGACGCGCGCGTTCAGGTTGCGCACCTTCTCCTCGAGGTCGCGGATCCGCTGGTTGAAGTCCTTCACCCGGCGGACGACCTCGGTCATCGTGTTCTGTTCAGCCATGGGACACGCCTCGGATAGTTATATTAAACAGGATGGAGCCATTACAATATAATAGTTGGTATATACGGCGGTTCGCCCCGCCGGTGATACGATGGCTGTCGAAGACCTCCAGACATGGGACTACGAGTACGACAACGAGACCGGGACAGTCCGCATCAACGCCCTTGGCAGCGTCTACGGCGCGTCCATCGAGGACTATGCCGAGGTCATGGCCCGTGTCATCGACATCCTGCGGGAGGTCGGCGGCGCCAGCTCCATCGTCCTCTCCGCCGCTCGGGAGTACGAATACCCGGAGGAACAGGTCGAACTCCTCCAGGAGATCGCGCAGGCAATCCAGGACATCACTCGTGAGGGCTACCTGTCCAAGGAGAACCTCCGTGCGCAGCGCTGCGAGAAGTATTACCCCGAGTGGCGGCAGGACCTCCAGGAACTGGTCACGCAGGACCTGCGGCGTGATCCGGTCGGCGCCTACGTCAAGCTCCGCCGCGAGGTCCGGCACAGGCAGGAGGAGATGGAGGACGCCTACCCGGAGACGAAGCGGTGCTACAAGTTCTACATCCACGACATCCTCCGGCCGCTGCAGGACCGGCTGGAGGAGACCCGGCTCATCCAGCGCGCACAGGACCACATCACCGGCTACCACGTCGGTGACCGCTCCCTCTACCGCGAGATGTTCCACCCGCTGGTCCGGCCGAACTTCATGCTTACCAAGTACATGTCGCTGCCGCCCGAGCAGGGCGAGGAGATCGACCGGTACACCATCGGC
>CAZNTD010000009.1:0-3133 GCA_964575915.1 uncultured archaeon
TGGCGCACGAGCTGGCGCACATCCAGAACGACGACATCCTGTTCATGACGCTGGTCGTGGCGCTCATCGGGGTCATCTCCATCCTGTCGGAGATGTTCCTCCGTGGCCTGTGGGTCTCGGACAGCGACGATGCACCGCCGTGGCTGCTGCTTGCCGGGGTGGTCCTCGCCATCATGGCCCCCATCATGGCGCGGCTGGTGCAGCTCGCCATCTCCCGGAAGCGCGAATACCTTGCGGACGCGACCGGGGCGAAGTATACCCGGTATCCCGACGGGCTGGCCGGCGCCCTGTCCAAGATCCAGCAGCACAACGAGGGGATGAAGGTCAACCGGGCGGTGTCATCCCTCTACTTCGCGGCGCCGCTGAAGAAGAAGGGGCGCGCCCTGATGTCGACCCATCCCCCGCTGGAGAAGCGTATCGCGCGGCTGCGGAACATGTAGACGCGTTTTAAAAGGGTTGCCGGGGAGGGGAGAGGCATGTGCGGGATAGCCGGCGGCGATGGGGCGGAGGACCTCCTCGGGGAGCTGCAGCACCGGGGCGACACGAGCCGGGTCGACGGGAACCTGGGTCACGTGCTCCATGCGGTGGTGAACGAGGTCGAACAGCCGCTGGAACGGGATGGCCGTCTGGTCGCGAACTGCGAGATATACGACTGGGAGGAGCGCGCCGACGAGCACGGCATCGACGCCCGGAACGACGCGGACCTGCTGCTGGCGCTGCTGGACCGGTACGGGGCGGAGGCGCTCGACATGGTTGACGGCGTCTACGCGTTCGCGTACGAGCGGGACGGGGAGATGGTGCTGGCGCGGGATCCGCTGGGCGTGAAGCCGCTGTACTACAGCACGGGGCCGTTCGCGTTCGCCTCGGAGCGGCAGGCGCTGGAGGCGGACGGCCGTGACGTCCGGGTGCTCCATCCGCGCCACCTGCTCCGAGTGGACGAGGACGGTGTCACCACCGAGTACCGCGGCTGGCCGTTCAGGGTCGACGAGCAGGAGGTGGATGCGGAGACCGCGGCGCAGGGGATCGCGGAGCGGCTCGAGCAGGCCATCATGGCGCGGGTGCCGGACGAGCCCGTCGCCCTGCTCTTCTCCGGCGGGGTCGACTCGGCCATCATCGCCGCGGTGCTGGACCGGAACGACGTCGACTTCACTGCGTACACCGCCGGCGCACGGTTCGGGAACGTGGATGCGCCGCGGGACGTGGACGCGGCGGAGCGGGCCGCGGACATGATGGATATCCCTCACGAGACGGTGACGCTGGACCTCGACGACGTGCGGGAGCGGGTCCCGGCGGTGGTGGACCGGCTGCGGGACGCGTCGACGGTCAAGATCGGGGTGGCGCTGACGCTGGACGCGGCGCTGGACGTGGCGGACGAACGGGTGGCGATGTCCGGGCTCGGTGCGGAGCAGCTGTACGGCGGCTACGCGCGGCAGATCCGCGATCTCAACCGGGAGGGGATGTGGGGGCTGCGCGGCCTGTTCCACCGCGACCTGGAGCGGGACGATATCGTCGCGATGCGGCAGGGAGCGGAGCTGCGGCTGCCGTTCCTCGATACCGCGCTGGTCGACCACGCGTTCACCGTCCCGGCCGGCCTGAAGGAGGTGGACGGGACGCGGAAGCACGTTCTCCGGATGGCCGCGGAGCTCCTCGGGGTGCCGCACGACGTGGCGTGGCGCGGGAAGCGGGCGGCGCAGTACGGCAGCAACATGGACAAGGCGCTGGACCGGCTGGCGCGGGACGCGGACACCGGGAAGCAGGCGTTCCTGACCCGGTTCCGGGACCGGCCGGACCACACCGTCGCCGCCCTGTTCTCCGGGGGGAAGGACTCCGCCGCCGCGGTGCACCGGATGCAGCGGCGGAACAGCGAGGTGGCGTGCCTGGTCAACCTGCAGAGCCGGAACGACGCGAGTTATATGTTCGACGCGAAGGACCGGGACCTTGTCGAACGGCAGGCGGACGCGATGGCCCTCCCGCTCCTCGTGGCCGAGACGGACGGGGAGAAGGAGACCGAACTGGCTGACCTTGAACGGGCGCTCGAACGGGCGGAACAGGAGTTCGGGGTCGACGGGGTCGTCGCCGGAGCGCTGGAATCGGCGTACCAGCGCGACCGGGTGGAACGGGTGGCGGACCGCGTCGGCCTGAAATGTTTCGCCCCGCTCTGGGGGCAGGATCCGGCATCGTACATGCGGTGGCTGGTCCGGACAGGGTTCGCCATCCGCATCTCCTCGGTGGCGGCGCGCGGCCTGGACGAGACGTGGGTCGACCGGCCGCTGGACGGGGAGGCGGTCGAGGAGCTCATCGGCCTGGCCGGCGAGTACGGGTTCCACCCGGCAGGGGAGGGCGGCGGGTTCGAGACCGTCGCGGTCGACGGGCCATGCTTCGCCCGGCCGCTTCAGGACCGGTGAAACCGGTCGGCCACGTCATCCGGAAGGTGGAGTACCGAGGTCCGGCCCGTCTTCCCCTCGGGGTCGAGCCGGTAGAGCGTGACCTCCTGGTCCGTGGTCTCCGCGGCCCACCAGTATGGCGGCATCGCGATACGTTCGAGGAACGTGGATGCGACATCCCCCTGATCCGACTCCTCGACCGGCTCCATCTTCCCCCATATGCGGACGCTCCGGGCGTCCTCGTCGTCATCGACCTCGTAGACGATGAGGGAGACCGTCCCATCCGTCTTCGCGAACCGGTCCTTGATCGATCCCGGGCTCGTCACGAACCGGAAGTAGACCACATCCCGGTCCGGGTCGTGGACGAACGCGATGGGGATGGCATACGCCTCATCCCCGTCGGCCATCGCGAGGACGCCGTAATCCCGTTCGGCAAGGAACGCATCCACCTCCGCCTCGGTCATCGTGACCGCCTCCAGGTAATCGATGTCCATACCTCAGAATCCCCCGCCCGCCTTATAAACCGGAGGGTGACCGCGCGGACCGCTCCAGTGCTTAAAAATGTTCTGTCCCAACCCGTCCCTGCGGCAGGGACCGGATGGTCCGGTCCATGACCGGTTGCGCGGAGCGCATACCGATCGGATCTGCCAACTGGATCCGCCAGTTGCGGGGGTAGCCAAGTGGCCAACGGCGCAGCGTTCAGGGCGCTGTCCCTTAGGGGTTCGCAGGTTCAAATCCTGCCCCCCGCA
>CAZNTD010000009.1:3233-26577 GCA_964575915.1 uncultured archaeon
GTTCAAATCCTGCCCCCCGCACTTTCTGCGAAGGTTCTCCTGCCCTGCTACGGGCCGAAAAGGTCGCGGAGCGCGGCCACCTCGTCGTCGGTGACGGTGTGGCCCATACCGGGGTAGATGCGTTCGTCCACGTCCGCGTCCAGGGCGTCGAGGACCTGCGCGGTCAGGTGGACCCGGTCGACCGGGATGTGCGGGTCCTGGTCGGAGCAGCCGAGGAACACCGGTGTGCCGTCCATGTCGCCGGTGTACCGCTCCGTGTCGACGGTGTCGCCGATGAGACCGCCGCTGAGGATGCCGACGGAGCCGTACCGGTCCGGGTTGGACGCGGCGAACTCGGCGGCGAGGCAGGCGCCCTGCGAGAAGCCGACGAGGTGGCTGTCCGACCGGTCGATACCGCGGTCCGCGGCCCGGTCGAGGGCGTCCGCGACCCGGGTGAGCGCGGCGTCGAGGTGCGGCTGGTTCTCCGTCCGCGGCGCGAGGAACGACCGGGGGTACCATTCGCGCCCGTCGGCCTGCGGGGCGAGGAGCAGCGCGTCCGGTGCGATGCGCTCCCCGAGGTCGAGGATGGCGCGGGCGGAGGCGCCGCGGCCATGGAGCAGGATGACCGCCATGTCCGGGTCGCCCTGCGCCCGCTGCAGGATGTCGCCGCGGTGGATGGCCACGGTCTACACCCCGGCGCCGGTCGGGGCGTCGGGCAGGTCGTGGCGCTCCACGGGTATCCCGAGTTCCTCGAGCGCGGCGGCGACGTGCTCCTCCTCGGCGTAGTCGGCACCGTCCTCCTCACGGATGCGTTGCGCCGCTGCGAGCACCTCGCCGCGGCGGCCGTCCGGGATGTCGAACACGTCGGTGGAGAACTCGAGCACGAGGCCGTTCGGGTCGCGGGTGTAGGCGGAGTGGAAGATGCCGCGGTCGAAGACGCTGTACCGCTGCCCGGCCTCCTCGAACGCATCGAGCAGGTCGCCGAACGCGTCCGGTTCGACGTGGAACGAGACGTGGTGGACCGAGCCGACCTGGGTGCGGACCGGGGACGGGTCGGACGGCCGGTCGTCGCTGACGAAGAACGTCAGGATGCGGCCGTCACCGGTGTCGAAGAACAGGTGGGTCTGGTCGGGGTCGTCCAGGTTGGGCTGCCGGAGGACGAGCGGCATCCCGAGCAGGTCGCGGTAGAACGCGATGGTGTCCGCCTCGTTGCTGCCCCAGACCGTGATGTGGTCGACGCCGGACGTGTGGACCGGGCTGTCCGGCGCCTCAGCCGTGACCGGTTCGGGGTCGTCGGTCACCGGGCATCACCGTGCAAGGATCTCCACCTCGTACCCTTCCGGGTCCTTGACGAAGCAGTAGTGGCCAGGGCACTCCTCCGGGGGGCGGTACGCCTGGCCGCCGGCCGCGACCGCCCTGTCGTACGCCTCCTGGAGCGACGTGTCTGGCTCGGTGCGGATGGCGATGTGGCCGTAGCCGTCACCCTTCTCGTACGGGTCGTCCTCGCCGTGGTTGTACGTCAGTTCGAGTTCCGCGGTCTGGCCGGGGATGGAGAGGAAGTAGAGGGTGAACGTGTCCTTCTCCTTCGTCTCCCGGAGTTCGAAGCCGAACGCGTCGCGGTAGAAGTCGATGCAGGCGTCCGGGTCGGACACCCGGAGCATGGTGTGTGCGAGTTCCATGTACCGTCCGGACGCCCGAGCGTTTTAGTGGTTGTGGTCGCCCTGGCCGTACCGGTCGAACTTGTCCCGGACCCTGGCGAGTTCATCGCGGGAGAGTTCGTGGGTGTCGCCGATGCTCCGTGCCTGGCAGTGGATGCGCGCGAGGTGCTCGAGGATCTCGGCGCGTTCAAGGGCCGTGGGAAGGTCGTCGGCGGTGACGATGGCGCCGTGGTTGGCCATGATGCAGGCCGACGCGTCGGCATCGTCCATGGCCGCGAGGATGCTGTCCCCGAGCTCCTCCGTTCCGTACGTGGCGTAGTCCGCGACCGGGATGCGGTCGCCCATCGGGGCGATCATGTAGTGCTCGGCCGGGATCTCCTCGTGGAGGATGGCGAGCGTGGTGGTCCACGCCCCATGGATGTGGACGATCGCGCCCGGTTCCCGGTCGCGGTAGAGGTGGCCGTGGGTCGGCACCTCGCTTGATGGGGCGAGGTCGCCGGCCACCTGCTCGCCGTCCAGCGTGAGGACCGGCACGTCGTCCGCGGAGAACGCATCGTAGGGGATGCCTGTCGGGGTGACGGCGTACCGGTCGCCGTCGCGGACGGACAGGTTGCCGGTGCGTGCCGGAGTGAGCGCGGCGAGGTCCGGGGCGTGCTCCACGACCAGGTCCTGGATGCGGCTCATCCGAGCACCTCCAGCAGGTCGGGGAACGCCTCGATGGTGTGGACCGGTTCGGCCGCGGTCGTGTGCCGCTCCGGGTCGTACGTCGCGTTGAACAGCACGGTCTCGATGCCGACCATGTTGGCCCCGGCGATGTCGGCATCCGGCGAGTCACCGACCATGACCGCCTCGGACGGCCGGGCGTCGAACAGGGCGAGCGGCACGGTGAACATGGCGGAGGCGGGTTTGTCCCGGCCGACCTCCTCCGAGGTGACGACCCGGTCGATGTGCGGGGTGATACCGAGATGGTCGACCTTGCGCAGCTGGATGCGCGCGGTCAGGTCGGTGGTGATGGCGATGTCGTACCGGTCAGCGAGCGCCTCCAGCGTCTCCATGACGCCGGGGAACGGGTCCATCGTGTCGATGTACGCATCCCAGTACGCGTCGGTGAGTGCGATGGCATCGCGCGGCCGGTGGGTGCCGGTGTGCCGCTCGAGCGCCCGCTTGAAGTAGAGGATGCGGTCGTGGGCGGCACCGGTCCCCGCGAGTTCCCGTTTCACCTCGCGGCGGCCCTCGTTGTAGAACCTGGCGAACGTGTCCGCGGTGAAGTCGTATCCGCGGTCCCGCGCCTCGTCCAGCGCGGCGTCCTGCCCGGCCTCGTGGCACGGCTTGTAGGGATAGAGCGTGTTGTCGAGGTCGAGGAGGACCGTCGTTGTCGTCATGTCCCGGGGTGGGTGCTGCCGCCTTCTATACGTTACGGTGACCGGGGTTCGGGCTCCAGGACCTCGAACTCCGTCCCGTGCACCAGTTCGGGCTCGGCACCGCATGCGGGACAGGCGTGGAGATGCGCGGCGTTCCGCAGCGGGCCGCCGTAGCCGCATCCGCACCTGATGGCGGGGTCGACCGGTTCGACATCGAGGTCGACGTGCTCGAAGTATGTGCCGCGGGAGAACTCGGTGTAGATATCGCGGAACGTGTCAGGGTCGGCGATGCCGGTTCCCAGCCTGACGCGGGCATGGCCGTTGCACTGGCGGCGCTCGAGCGTCTCCAGCAGCTGCATCACAAGATCGGTCTCCTGCATCCCTTGTCCCCGCGGCCCTGACTCGGGATGTGACATTTTAAAACCTTGTATCATCGCGGATCGGCGGATTCCGCACGTTGAAGGATGCGGACGTTCGCGCACCGCGTGTACACCTCGTACGTCCCGTAATACTCCTGGAACGTGCCCGGCACCAGCACCCGGTCGCCGGCGGACACGTCCACCCTCCCGGACCGGGTGCCGCAGAACACCTTGACGGTGCGGTCGCCATCGCCGACCCGGAACTGCTGGTACGTGTTACCGCTGTCCGCCTCGTAGTCGTCCATGACGCGGGTGACCGCGGCGGTGACCCGGACGGGCCGGTCCAGCGGCATCTCCGCGTACAGGTCGGACACGGATGCGTTGAGCGGTTCGGCCGAGGTGGTGGACGGGGACGTGGCAAGGAGGCCGATGGCGATGGCTCCGCCGAGGAGGACGGCTATCCCGGCCATCCGGGTCATCGCAGCCATGCTGCCACCTCCGCACCGTACCGGTCGAGGACCGGGACCGCCGCGGCGAGCACCATGATGCCCAGGTTGACCGCGACATCATCGTACCCCACGAGTTCGAGCGAGAGATGGGTGGCTACCGGGTAGAGCCACATGATGCCGGAGTACGTGAACGTGTCCAGGAAGAGGTGGGAGAGGTAGCCGGTACCGAGCGCGGCGGCCGGGTCGCGGTCGCCGGTCGCCAGTCCGAGGACGAGGGCGGCCGTCCCGGCCGCGACCGGGGTGTGGACGATGCCCCTGTGGACGAACGGGAACGACGCGTCGATAAGGATGTCGATGTCGGGGAGGACCGCGCCGATCATCGCCCAGGCGACCGGGAGTCGGAGGACGTAGGCGATGGCGAGTCCGAACAGGACGTGGGTGATGGCTATCATGCGGAGGGGATGCGCGGCGGATGAACGTCAATGATACCGAGATTTCCAGTGCGGCGTCCACCGGAACTCGTTCCGAACGGGTCAGTCACTGATAACTGTCCCGCCGTGGTCGGAGCCGAGCGCGCGTGCGAGGACGGCGGGGTCACGGCCATCAAGGACCACTGTCTCGAGATGGGAGCGCTGCACCAGTTTCGCCGCGGTCACGTCCATCAGCGCGTAACTGCCGGCGGCGCTCGTGCCGTGGACGACCAGGTCGAGCAGTTCGCCGTAGTCCAGGCGGTCGAACCGGGTCGCGCCCGGGTTCTCGGCCGGGTCCTCGTCGTACACCCCGTCGACCGTCGTGGCGAGCACGAGTCGGTCCGCCTCGATGAGCTCCGCGCATTCCGCCGCGACCGCGTCGGTCGACTGGCCCGCAAGGAGGCCGCCGAGCACGACCACGTCGTGGGTCCGGGTGAGTTCTGCGACCGATTCGAGGTCGCGGGGGATGGCGACGTTGGCGTCCAGCGCCGCGGCGAGCATGGTGGCGTGCAGCCGGGTGGCCGCGATCCCGATCATGTCCTTCCGGGCCTCCGGCACCCCCTGCCCGTCGACCGCGTCGATGTACCGCTTGAGGTCGCCGGCACCGGTGACGATGATGAGCGTCTCCGCCTGGTCGGCGAGCGTCCCGAAGGCGTCCACGTACGCCTGGACGTTCCGGTTCTCGACCGCGCGGGCGACGATGCTGCCACCGAGCGAAACGACCGCGTCCATACCGGCACGTTGGGACAGCATCCTATTTAACCGTGCGGGTGGCCGGCGCAACATCCTTATACGAGGCCGTCCAACCCCGTGGCATGCCGGTGACCGAGGAGGACGTGGCGGACATCGTCGACGTCCTGGAGCGGGCGAAACGGAAGATGTCGCGGCTGCAGGAGGAGCGGCAGCAGCTGCTGGAGGCGAACCGGCGGCTGGTCGAACTGGTCGAGGCGGCGGAGGCCGTACTGGAGGAGGTCGACGAGGATGAGAAGGAGGAGCTGGAGAGCGCGTTCACGGTCCGCAGCCATAAGTACTCGTTCGAGGAGGGATGGCGTCCGAAGGAGGTCGTGCACGAGGAGTCGCTCGACCTGCGTCCCGGCGTCGATGCGGACGAGATCGACGACCAGCTGGACGAGATCCGGGAGACGCTGCAGCGCATCAGAAACTATAAAAACCGGGACGAGGGATAACGGGACATGGCAGACGAAACGTATGAATGTCCGGAGTGCGGCAAGGAGTTCGACTCCATGCGCGGCATGCACGTCCACGAGGGCCAGGCCCATCCCGACAAGCGGGTGGAGGACCTGGAGTCGCTGGTGGACGAGTTCGAGGGCGATGCAAACAAGGCGGTCATGATCAAGCGGGAGCGCGACCGGCTGGAGCAGCGGCTGCAGCAGGTCACGCAGCAGAAGGAGGATCTGAAGGAAACCGTTTCCGACCTCCGGTCGACTCGCAGCGAACTGAAGAGCGAGATCGAACGGCGGGACGACAAGATGCAGGAGCTCCAGCAGCGCATCGACGCGCTGAAGGACGACAAGGCTGAACTGTCCGCCGAGACCGAGTCCAGGGAGCGGGAGATCGAGGAGCTCGAGGACGAGAAGGAATCGCTCGAACGATCCCTTGAGAAGACCGAGGACCTGCTGCTCAAGCTGAAGCATCAGGTCGAGGAACTGGACGAGGACCTCGACTAGGACGCCGCGCGGCACCACGCGGTGCCGCCATCTTCTTTTCTCTTCTCATATCCCGTATCCGTGAGCGGCAGGCCGCTGCTGCACCGTGTGGATGGTGAGGGCCGGTCCAGGATTCAGGAGAGATCATAGCGGGGGTGGATTTGAACATCGAAAACCGCAGCTCGGTTTTCTCGGGTTCAGAATCCGCGAGAACGACATAGCGGGGGGTGGATTTGAACCACCGACCTCCGGGTTATGAGCCCGACGAGCACTCCTGGCTGCTCCACCCCGCTCCACGCCGCGTACAACGTCGTCGCCTCAAATCATTATAAATGGACGGGCAAGCAGCGGGAGATACGGGCAAAAATTAATAACCGCACCGCGGGAAGGTTGGTGCATGGTACCGCGTCGCGCCGCCACCCTGGCGGTCATCATGCTGCTTCTCGCCGGCGCCGGAGCGGCGCAGGGCTCGGTCGAGGGCGACCTGAAGGCGCTGCAGATCAACGGGACCGCCCCTGTCAACATCACGCTCGAGAACCCGCTTCCGGTCAACGACCGGTACACGGTGACGTTCTCGGGGGACGGGTTCCTCCTTGTGCAGCCGGAGTACCCGCCGGTGGGCGGGAACATCACGGAGAGCGGTGGCGGAAAGATATCCGTCGACATGGGTCCGAACGCGGAGTTCAACATGAGCGTCGTGATGGAGGGGACGGCCATCGGCCAGGGCCTGCTGGTCGCGACCGTGAACTCGTCGACGACCCAGCTGTCGAGCGAGGACGAGATCGCGGTCCGGGTGGAACCGAACTTCGCTCCCGTGACCGTCTCCGCACCGGGCATCATGGGCTCCCAGCTGCTGGTCATCGCCATCCTTGGTGCGGCGGCGGCAGGCCTGCTGGCGCGGCGCGAAGACTTTAAAGCCAGCGGCGCCCATCCCGCGGTATGACAGACGAGCACGCGATCGTGCGGGACGGGAACGTCCTCATCCTGGCGTACGACCACGGACTGGAACACGGACCGGACGACCTGCTGGCGCACCGGCCGAGCGCCGATCCCGAGCACGTCTTCGAACTCGGGGAGCACGAAGATGTGACCGCGATGGCGGTGCAGAAGGGGCTGGCGGAGCGGTACGCCCCGTCCTACGACGTGCCGCTGCTGGTGAAGCTGAACGGGAAGACCGCGCTCGGCACGGGCGCGCCGTACTCCGCGCTGAACTGCACCGTGGAGCGCGCCGTGGAACTCGGGGCGGACGCGGTCGGTTACACGCTCTATCCCGGCTCGGACCGTGAGGGGGAGATGTTCGAGACGTTCCGGGTCGTGCAGGAGGTGGCGCGGGACTACGGCATCCCGGTCGTCGCCTGGAGCTACCCGCGTGGCGGGACGGTCGAGGACGACACCGCTCCTGGCATCGTCAAGTACGCTGCGCGGGTCGCGCTGGAACTGGGTGCGGACATCGCCAAGGTGAAGCATCCCGGGTCGGTGGAGGACGCGCGTGACGCCGCCGACCTTGCCGGGGAGACGCTTGTGACGCTGTCCGGCGGGGCGAAGGGCGGTGCCCGGGAGTTCCTCGAGGACGTGCACACCGTCATGGAGGGCGGGTTCGCCGGGCTGGCGGTTGGGCGGAACGTGTTCCAGCGGGAGGACGCCGAACGGTACCTCGATGCGCTCGGTGACGTTGTCTATGGGCGTGCCGGGCCGGACGAGGCGATGGAGCGGGCTGGTATCGATGGATGACCTCCCGCGGATGGCGGACGCGGACCTGTCCGGGAAGGCGGTGCTGCTGCGCAGCGATCTTAACCTGACCCTGGCCGACGGCACGCCGCAGCCCGACCTCCGGTTCGAGCGGTACATGGAGACGGTGCAGGACCTCGTGGAGATGGATGCGCGGACGGTCATCATGGCGCACCAGGGCCGGCCGGCGCAGGACGACTTCACCGCGCTCGACGGCCACGCGGACCTCGTCGCGGAGCACCTCGGGACCGACGTCACGTTCGTGGACGGGCTGCTCGGGACGGGCGCCCGGCAGGCGCTGGACGGGATGGAGCCGGGGGACGTGGCGATGATGGACAACGTCCGGCTGCTGTCGGAGGAGCTGCAGAGCCTCGACCCGGCGGCCCACGCGAACGACATCTTCGTGCGGCGGACAGCCGACGCGTTCGACGCGTACGTCAACGACGCGTTCTCCGCCGCGCACCGGTCCCACGCCTCGCTCGTCGGCTTCACCCCGGTGCTGCCGTCGTACGCGGGCAGCCTGATGGTGGACGAACTGGCGAACTGCACCGAGATCCGGGACGAGATCGACAGCCCGGTGCTGGTGCTAGGCGGGGAGAAACCGGCGGACATCGTAGCGATGCTCGACCGGATGGTCGACAGGGCGGAGAAGGTGCTGCTGGGCGGCATCCCCGGCGAACTGGCGCTGGACCGGACCGGGCACGATATCGGGGAGAAGAAGCGGCGGTGGATCCGGGAGCGGAGCATGGATGCCGGCGCGTCCCATCTCGTTGACCTCATCGAGCGGCACCCGGACACGTTCGTGTTGCCGACCGATGTCCGCACCGATTCCGGCAACCACTCGGTCGATAACATCCCGGCAGGGGAGCAGCCGTGGGACATCGGGAAGGAGACGCAGCACACGTACCGCGGCATCATCGAGGACGCGGACGCGGTCGTGATGAAGGGGCCGATGGGCGCGTTCGAGCAGGGGTTCGACGAGGGGACCAAGACGGTCATCGACGCCATCGCGACGTGCGACGGGTTCACCGTCCTCGGCGGCGGCCACACCTCGTCGCTCGTCTCCCTGTTCCACCACGACGTGGACGAGTTCTCCCACGTTTCCATCGCCGGCGGCGCGTTCGTCCGGTTCATGGGCGGCGAGTCCCTCCCTGCGGTCGAGGCGCTGCGGCGGTACGCCTGAGCCGGCGCATCTTATTTAACCGGCGCGGCCGCATCAACGCGGTATGACGCTGCAGGTGGACGCGCACAACCTTGATGTGCCGGAGACGGAGACGGACATCGACGAACCCGCGTTCGCGACGTACACGCCGGACATGGACCTGGTTCGGGACACGGTTGCGGCGCACGAGGCGGAGCACGTCATCGTCGTCGGGAACGGCGGCTCCGTCACCTCGTTCCGGGCGTACAGCGCCGCGCTGGCCGGCCGGGACGTGGACATCGTGACGACGATGGACCCGGACCGGCTGCACGCGGTCGCCGAGCGGTACCCGCAGGAGGAAACGGTCGTCATGCCCATCAGCAAGTCCGGGACGACCACGGGCGTCCTGGAGGCGACGCTGTTCCTCCGGGACCGCGGCTTCCCGCTGCTCCCGGTCACATCGGACAACGACGGGGCGCTGCGGGAGCTGGTGCGCCGGGACGACCTCGAATGGGTCGAGCATCCGCCGCTGGGCGGCCGGTTCTCCGGGACCGCGGAGACCGCGCTGGCGCCGGCGGCGATGGCCGGCATCGACATCGGTGGTATCCGGACGGGTGCACGGCGGGGCTACAGCGAGCCCGGACCCGCCAGATCCCTCGCCGCGGCGCTGCACGCCGCCGAGCAGGACGGGTACGACGAGGTGTTCACCGGGGTGTACGCGTCGCGGCTGGCAGGCGTCCTGCCGCTGTGGGTCCAGCTGATGCACGAGACCGTGTGTAAACAGGGCGAGGGACAGACCGTGTACGGTGATGTCGGTCCCGAGTTCCAGCACCACACGAACCAGCGCATCTTCGGGGGGCGGGACGACGTCCTCCCGTTACTCGTGCGGGTGGCGGAGCACCGCAAGGCAGATCTCTCCATCCCGGGAGACATGCGGGACGTGCCGCTGCGGGAGCGGACGCTCGGCGACCTCGACGGCGAGTCGCTCGGGGCAGCGCTGGACGCGGAGATGCGCGGCGTGACAGGAGCGCTGGATGCGGCGGACCGGCCGTACGTGACCGTGACCGTGCCACGCGTCGCAGCGGCGACGATGGGGGAACTGGTCGCGTTCATGCAACGGGTCGCGGTGGAGAGCGCGGTGCTCCGGGGGGTCGACCCGTACACGCAGCCGGACGTGGAGCACAGCAAGGATATCGGGTTCGCGGCCCGGTTCGAACGGTAGGTTTTTATGGCAGCGCCGTCCACCCATCCATACCATGAAGTTCATCGCCGTCACGTCCTGTCCGACCGGCATCGCGCACAGCGAGATGGCCGCGGAAAGCCTGAAGAAGGAGGCGAAGGAGCAGGGCCACGAGATGAAGGTCGAGATCCGCGGGTCGCTCGGGACCGAGGACGAACTGTCCGACGAGGACATCGCGGAGGCGGACGCCGTCATCATCGCGGCCGACATCCACGTCCCGGAGGAGCGGTTCGAGGGGATGCCGAAGGTCAAGGTCCCGGTGCAGCGCGCCATGACCGCGACGAAGGACGTCCTTCAGAAGGCGATCGAGGCCGCGGGCGGCGAGTAGTCATATCTCCGTGAGTTCCACGGCCGCGGCATCATCCGCGAATCCGTTCATCTCCGGTGTCCGTGTCCCTGACGTTGCGACGACACGCGCGGCCATCGCCATCGCCTGCCGCAGCGCCGCATCCACGGGGTCACCTGCATGCCGGGCGGCGATGAAGCCAGCGAGGACGGCATCCCCCGCCCCGACCGTGTCGGTGACCGGCACGTCGAGCGCGGCGGCGTGCAGCGCCACGGTCCCGGTGACGAGGACGGCACCGTCCGCACCCAGGGAGGCGATCACGGTGTCGAACCCGTCATCACGGAGTGCGCGGGCGGCAGCGACGACCTCCTCCCGGGATCCGACCGGCATCCCGGTCGCGGCGGCGAGCTCGTCGCGGTTCGGCTTGCACAGTCGGTAGGATCCCTGGAGGGCGGCCAGGATGTTCCCCTCCACGTCGACCACGGTGTCCCACGGCCCGTCGGCGAGCCGGTCGATGTGGGTCGGGTCGAGGCCGGGCGGGAGGCTGCCCCCGACCACGACGGTTCGGGGGTCGTGGGCGGTGAGCCGGTCGGTGACCGCGTCGACGACCGTATCGTCCATCTCCGGCCCGGCCTGGTTGATCTTGTACTCCGCTCCCGGCGTCGTGAGGTTCGTGTTCAGCCGGGTCGTCCCGTCGACGGGGACGAGATCATGGTCCACCCCGGCCGCCTCGAGCTGCTCCGGGAAGAGCGCACCGGTGAACCCGCCGACCGGCCCGGTGGCGACGGTCGGTGCGTCGAGCGCCACGAGGTACTTCGAGACGTTCATCCCCTTCCCGGCGGCGTCGAACCGCTGGTCGTCCGTCCGCATGACGGTGCCGGGTTCGAGGTCGCCGTCCAGCCGCACGGTCTGGTCGACCGCCGGGTTGAACGTGACGGTGGCGATCATGACCCGGGATGCGCACCGGCGCGTTAAAGGGGTTACGCACCACGTCTGAAGAAAAAGTTTATAAACCGGCCGCGGGAATGGCTCTACAGGTGTAAAAAATGGCGGAAGACACTGAGTCCATGGATTCCATGGACGAGCCGTCCGGGAGCGCGTGGCGAGCACGGCTCCAGTCCGAGAAGGAACACCTGCTGACAGGTGTGTCCTACATGATCCCGTTCGTTACGATCGGCGGGATCTTCCTCGCCCTGGCGTTCGCGGTCGGCGACACCCAACAGGTGTTCGAACAGACAGGTACCCTCGGGTGGTTCATGGCCCAGATCGGAAGTGCCGGTCTGACGCTCATGGTTCCCGCGCTCGGCGCGTACATCGCGTACGCCATCGCGGACCGACCGGGCATCGCACCGGGATTCATCCTCACCTGGATCATCCAGCAGGACGCTGTGATGGCTGAAGCAGGTGCGGTCGTCGGGTTCACGCCCGAAACGACCGTCCAGGCAGGATACCTCGGTGCGCTGGTCATCGGACTGCTGGCAGGGTACACGGCGAAGTGGGTGAAGAACTGGAGCATCCCCTCCTACCTGAAACCCATGATGCCGGTCCTGATCATCCCGATCGTCACGACGGCTATCCTCGCACCGATCGCTCTGGTGTTCGTCGGCGTCCCCGTGGCGTGGGCGAACGCGGCACTGAACGCCTACCTCCAGAGCATCGGGACGGCGCAGGCGATCGTCCTCGGATCGGTCATCGGCCTGTTCATGGCATTCGACATGGGCGGCCCGGTGAACAAGGTTGCCTACTTCTTCGGTGTCGGCCTCATCGCTGAGGGCATCACCGAACCGATGGCAGCCGTGATGATCGCGGGCATGACCCCGCCGCTCGGCATGGCGATCTCCAACTTCATCGCACCGCAGAAGTACGCGGAGGACATGTACCAGCACGGCAAGTCGGCCGTGGTGCTGTCCCTCTCGTTCATCACCGAAGGTGCGATCCCGTACGCCGCGGCAGACCCGCTCAGGGTCATCCCGAGCCTCATGGTCGGCTCGGCGGTCGCGGTAGCCACGTCGATGGCGATGGGCATCACGATGCCCGCCCCGCACGGCGGTATCTTCGTCGTGCCCCTGTCCAACAACCCGCTCGCTTTCCTCGGTGCATACGCGCTCGGCGCACTCGTCACCGCAGCCATGGTGACCGTGCTCAAGCCCGATCAGCGTGAATCCGCGGGAGACGAGGGCATCTGGCAGTGGCTGTAACGAACACCACGAAAAACGAGAGGGGTCTCCCCCTCTCCCCTTCCCCTTTTTCTTCCCCTCTTCCAGCTCGACCCACGGGGACACCATTTTATACCACGAACGATACGTGTATGAGGTATGGAGCACGCTGATTTCGACGATATCATCGGGCCGGACCTTGTCGCGCTCGATGTCGACGTGGCGGACAAGGCGGACGCCATCGACCGTCTGCTCGGCCTGGTCGCGGACGCGGGCCGGGTCGCCGACCGGGAGCAGGCGATGGCGGACGTGCTGGCGCGGGAGGCGGAGGCGACGACCGGGGTGGGGATGGGTATCGCCATCCCCCATGCCAAGACGGACGCGGTGGACGAACCGGTCGTGGCGTTCATCCGGTCCCGCGACGGGGTGGATTTCGATGCGATGGACGGGAGCACGGCGGATCTGCTCTTCCTGCTGCTGTTCCCCGCCGACTCGTCCAAGGGCTACCTGAAGACCCTGTCGACGCTGTCCCGGGCGCTGGTGCACGAGGAGACGCGGGATGCCCTGCACGCTGCCGGGAGTCCCGGCGAGGTCATCGACGTGCTGCGGGAGGCGGTCGCGTGATGGACCGGACCGTGACGGTCGTCCCCGAGGAGGGGCTGCACGCCCGGCCCGCCGCGAAGTTCGTGGAGGCCGCGAACCGGTACGACTGCGACCTGTCGGTGGCGGCAGCGGGCGGCGACGAGTTCGTGGACGCCCGGAGCATGCTCGCCGTGACGAGCCTCGGGGTGGGCCAGGGTGACGACGTGGTCATCCGGGCCGAGGGCGACGATGCGGCCGAGGCGCTGGACGCGCTTGAAACGGTCCTGTCGACGCCGGAGCACGATACCGATGACACGGACGATTGATGGCATCGGGGTGACGCCACGGACAGGGCACGGCACGGTCCACTGGTACCGGCCGGACCGCGGCGATGAACACGACCTCTCGGAGGGGTCCGGGACGGTGGACGAGGAGATGGCCCGGTTCGAGGAGGCACGGGAGACGGCGGAGCAGGAGTTGCGGGCGGAGCGGGAGCGGGCCGCCGAGACCATCGGCGAGTCGGAGGCCGAGATATTCGATGCCCACATCCAGTTCCTGAACGACCCGCAGATCGTGGACAGCGTGACCGGGCGCATCGCGGACGGTGATGCGGCCCCGGTCGCGGTCCGCGACGGGTTCGCGGAGCCCATCGACCGGCTGGAGCACACGGAGGGGATCATGGCGGAGCGGGGCGACGACCTGCGGGACATCCGTGACCGGCTCATCCGCATCCTGACCGGGACGGCGCATCCGGACCTGTCCGACCTGCCGGACGGCGCGGTCATCTTCGCGGAGCGGCTCACCCCGAGCGACACGGCGCAGCTGGACGCGGACCACGTCGCCGGCTTCGTCACCGTGACGGGTGGGAAGACCTCGCATGCCGCCATCCTGGCGCGGTCGCTCGGCATCCCGGCGGTCGTCGGGGCGGGCGAGGAACTGACCGCGGTCGCGGACGGGGCGGAGGTCGTGGTCGACGGGGCGCACGGCCATGTCATCGTCGACCCGTCGGCGGAGCAGGTGGCGTCCGCGCAGGAGGCGGATGCGGTGGAGCCCATCACGGAACGGGTGGCGACGCGGGACGGCCACGATGTCGAGGTGGCCGCGAACGTCGGCGGGGCGGCCGAGGTGAAGACGGCGGTGGAGCAGGGGGCGGACGGCATCGGCCTGTTCCGCACCGAGTTCCTCTACCTGGACCGGGCGGCGCCGCCGGACGAGGAGGAGCAGTACGACGTGTTCGTGGAGGCGCTGGAGGCGTTCCCGGACGACCGGGTCGTGGTGCGGACCATCGATATCGGCGGGGACAAGCCCATCCCGTACCTCGACCTGCCGCGGGAGGAGAACCCGTTCCTCGGGAACCGCGGCATCCGGTTCGCGCTGGGGGATGGCGCGGAGCTGTTCCGCACCCAGCTCCGGGCGCTGCTGCGGGCGGCCGCGACGGCGCACGGGGACAACCTGCACGTCATGTTCCCGCTGGTCGCGACCGTGGACGAGGTGGAGCGGGCGCGGGCGGTCGTGGACGAGGTGGCGGCGGACCTTGCCGACGAGGGGGTGGACCACGCGGTGCCGGCGCTGGGTGTGATGGTGGAGACGCCGGCGGCGGTGTTCACGGCCAGGGAGCTGGCGCGGGCGGTGGACTTCCTCAGCGTCGGGACGAACGACCTCATCCAGTACATCATGGCCGCGTCGCGGGGGAACGAGACGGTCGCGGATCTGCACGACCCGCTGGAGCCGGCGGTGCTCCGTGCCATCCACGAGGTGGTCACGGCGGGCCACGCGGAGGACGTCTGGGTGGGGATGTGCGGGGAGATGGCGGGCGACCCCACCCTGACGGACCTGCTCGTCGGCCTCGGTCTCGACGAACTAAGCATGTCTCCGTACACCGCACCCCGCGTCAAGGCGAACATCCGCGATATGTCGTTCCCGGAGGCGTCTGACGTGGCGGAACGGGTGCTGGACGCGGATAGGAAGGAAGCGGTCGAGAGGATAGTGAAAGGAGAGTAGACCGGACGACCGCCCTACATGAGGGCGGTGTCCGTCCGGTCCATCGACTCGGACTGGTCCGCCATGTCAAGCATCGCCCGGATGGCATCGATGTTGTCCGGGACGACGATCGACTCCTGGTGGACCATGTGCATCCAGTAGAGCGTGTCGCCGTCGACCGTGACGGTCTCCTCCCAGACCGCGGCCTCGTGCATGTCGTTCCGCGGCCGCTCCAGGTCCCGCATCTTCTCCATGATGGTCGCGGTCGAGTCGTATCCCTCGTCGGCAGAGAACAGGGATACGCGAGGCGTGTCGGTGAAGAGGGCGCGGACCTCCTCCGCGGAGGTCTCCTCCTCGAGGTCGACCGTGACCATGTGGACGTGCGCCAGGGTGGTTGGCACCTTGACCGCGAGCGTCTGGATGTCGAGATCGGGCATGACCGCCTGGACGTCCGGCCCGTGGTGGGACGGGACGTGGGTCACCGGGATGATGGAGTTGATGGGGCCGCGCTTGTCCTGCTTCGGGTCGCCGCCGCGCCGCACGAGGTCGGCCTGGGCGTGGTCCACGCCGTAGGCGTCGTCGATGGCGTCGAGGGTGCGGCACAGCGAGGTGGTGTTGCAGGAGACGACCTTGACGTACTGCGCGTCTCGCGCCTCGTCGTAGTTCGCGTTGGCGTTGAACTTGACCGGGGCGATGTCGTCGGACGCACCGCCCTGGAAGATGGCCTTGCAGTCATGCGTCGCGTACAGGTGCTCCTTGTTCTTCTCGTCGATGCCGGACGGGGTGGCGTCGACGACGAGGTCGACGTCGTCAAGGATGTCGGCGAGTTCGCCGGCCACGTCGAAGCCGGCGTCCGCCAGTGCCGCTGCGCCGTCCGGTGTGGAGCCGTACAGGTCGACGCCGTGCAGCGAGCCCTCCGCGGAGAGTACGGTGCGGAGCTCGCCGGACGCGGCGACGTCCGCCACCCCGACCAGCGTCATGTCATCCTGTTTCCGGACCGCTGCCGCGACCCGCTTCCCGATGGTGCCGACCCCGTTCACGACGATCTGTGCCATTGTATCACGGCACGGGGTTGGCGGCGAGGGGTTAAAACCCTTTCGCCGCGACCGGGCCAACGTATATAAAACCTCCCCGGAATCGTATTACATCGTATTACCCAGGTGTGCATAGATGTCGAAGATAACCGTTTCGGTCATCAAGGCCGACATCGGCGGCTACGTCGGGCACTCAAACACCCATCCGCACGTCGACGAGCAGGTCGAGGCGTACCTCGAGGAGCACGGCGACGTCCTGGAGGACGTCCACGTGACCAACGCGGGCGACGACCTCCAGCTCATCATGACCCACCGGGAGGGGACCGACAGCGAGGAGATCCACGAGCTGGCGTGGGACGCGTTCAGCCACGGGACCGACCACGCGGAGGACCTCAAGCTGTACGGAGCGGGCCAGGACCTGCTGTCGGACGCGTTCTCCGGCAACGTGCGGGGACTGGGGCCCGGCGCGGCCGAACTGGAGTTCACGGAGCGGCCGAGCGACCCGCTGGTCGTGTTCGCGATGGACAAGACCGAGCCGGGCGCGTTCAACATGCCCATCTACAAGATCTTCGGCGACCCGTTCAACACCGCCGGCCTCGTCATCGACCCGTCCATGAACGAGGGCTTCCGGTTCGAGGTGTGGGACGTCCAGGAGAACAAGAAGGTGTTCCTCGACCTGCCGGAGGATATGCACGAGCTGCTGGCGCTCATCGGGGCGCAGTCCCGGTACGTCATCAAGCGCGTCTTCCCGCGCGAGGGCAACAAGAACGACCCGTCCGAGGCGGTGGCCGCTGTCTCCACGGAGAAGCTCGTGGACGTGGCGGGCGAGTACGTGGGCAAGGACGACCCCGTCGCCGTGGTCCGGTCCCAGTCCGGTCTGCCCGCGCTGGGCGAGGTCACGGAGCCGTTCACGTTCCCGCATCTCGTCTCGGGCTGGATGCGCGGCAGCCACATGGGCCCGGTCATGCCCGTCTCCATGAAGCACTCCCAGACCGCCCGGTTCGACGGGCCGCCCCGGTGCATCGCCGCCGGCTTCCAGGTCAGCGACGGCGAACTCATCGGGCCGCGCGACCTGTTCGACGACCCGGCGTACGACCGGGCGCGGAAGAAGGCCGGCGAGCAGGCGGACTACATGCGGCAGCACGGCCCGTTCGAGCCGCACCGCCTCCCGCTCGAGGAGCTGGAGTACACGACGCTGCCGGAGATCATGGAGCAGCTGTCCGACCGGTGGCAGGACGTGGACGACGAGAAAGGCGAGGCGACCGGCACGGACGACGTGGACGCGTTCGAGTAGAATTCCGCGGCGCGGGAGATGTCCCGCGCCATCCCGTTCCTCTTTCCTTCTCCCGGTATCAGAACATGACCGTCCGCTCCTGGAACCCTGTTTCGAGCGTGAAGCCGTCGTCCTGGAGGGTCATGACGCCGACGTTGTCGGATACGCCCGGCTGCCGCGTCAGCTTGTTGAACGCGTGGAGGGTGAAGCACGGGCGGTCGTGGAACGCGACCCGGGTCGGCCTGTGGATGTGCGCCGCGACCTGCGCCCGCACCGGTGCCGTGGCGGAGTCGAGGATGTCGGTGACGTCGCGCTTGTCGATGGCGAACGCGAGTTCCGGGGTCTCCGCGTTCCAGTACGTGTCCTCCATGGACCGGTAGTGCAGGAGATGGTGGGAAAAGATGTAGACGTCCCGATCCGTGTCCAGTTCCTGCTCGAGCCAGTCGCGCTGCCGTTCCCCGACGAGCCCAGGGACGCGGGACAGTTCGTCCACGCGCTGGGTCGTGTCGAGGGAGACGAGGCGCTTCCCGTGCATGTCCACGCTCCCGAACGGCCGGTCGTTGTCCGGGCCGAGCGCGTCCATCACCGCCTCCTTCTCCAGGGAGACGATGTCGTGGTTGCCGAGCGTGGCGTGGAACGGCGCGTTCAGGTCGGAGAGGACGTCCCAGACGGCCTCGAGCCGGGAGACGTCGCCGTTTGCGGTGGCGGCGTGCTGGATGTAGTCGCCGAGCCCGAGCACCACGTCCGGCTCCACCTCGTCGTTGAGGTATGTGACGGCCTCCGCGAGGGGCGGGGCGAGGTAGTCGTCCATGTCCCGGGACTCCGGGAACCCCCAGTGGATGTCGTTGAGGATGCCGACGGTCAGTTCCTTCGCCATGAAGCGTGGAGCGCATCCACGGCTGAAAAAGGTTCGTGCCACCGACAGCTATAAACCGGGGGCGCGGGAAGGAGTGGGCATGGCAGAGGAACGCGAGGGCCGGAGCAGCATCGATGACGACGTGCGGAAGGTGCTGAAACGGTTCTCCAGCCAGCGCGACCTCCTCCAGCAGGTGTCGCGGCCGGAGCAGCTGGTGGACGTGCTGGACACGGTGTCGGAGAACAGCGAGGCCATCACGCACGCGGTCGAGACCCTCGTCGCGGTGGAGGAGAGCGGGATGCTCGACATGATCGCGGCGATGGCGCAGGACGAGATCGACGAGTACGACCCGGCGGACGCGTCGCGGAGCGTGCAGGAGATGCATACGCTGCTCGTGGCGCTGTCCCGCGTCGACGCGAACATGGTGGCGGAGCTGGGCGAGCACCTGCCGGACGCGGACTTCCCGGCGGAGGAGTGGGACGCGCCGGACCGGGTGGGGATCCTCGGCAGCCTGGTGCGGATGCGGGATCCCGAGGTGCAGCGCGGGCTGGGCCGGCTGTTCGTCATGTTGCGGATGCTCGGCGGCGAGACCGTGGGCGCGGCGAGACAGGACGACTGAGACGGGCGATTGGTTTTTATGGTTGCGGCGCGCAGCCCCCCGGTATGCGTATCTGCGGCATCGACGAGGCCGGGCGCGGCGCCGTCCTGGGATCGATGTTCATCGGCGGCGTCCTGGTCCGGGAGGAGGATATGGACGACCTCGCGGCGCTCGGGCTGAAGGACTCGAAGGATCTCAGCGACCGGCAGCGGGAGGACTTCGTGCCGCAGATCGAGGAGGTGGCCGCGGCGACCACGGTGACGGAGGTGACCGCGACCCAGATCGACGAGATGCGGGAGATCATGTCGCTCAACGTCATCGAACTGAAGGCGTTCGCCCAGATCATCGCGGAGTTCGAGCCGGAGAAGGCCATCATCGACCTGCCGGAGCCGGACGGGGAGCGGTTCGGGAACAAGATCCGGGCCGAACTGCCGGAGGGCCAGGACCTGGACATCGTCGCGGAGCACAAGGCGGACGAGAACTACCCTATCGTCTCCGCCGCCTCCATCCTCGCCAAGTCCGCGCGGGAGCACCACACCGCCGACCTGAAGGAGACGTACGGCGTGGACTTCCGCACCGGCTACCCGCACGACGCGGACACCATCGATTTCCTGAAGGACTACCTCGCCGAGCACGGGGAGCTGCCGCCGGAGACACGCATGTCCTGGAGCACAGCGCAGCGCATCATCGCGGAGAGCGAGCAGTCCGGCCTGTCTGATTTCTGAGGCGGAACCGGTAAGAAGCTCGCGGCACGGTGCACGGTGTGCACCACGCCACCCTGACCTACGTCTTCGACGGCGACGAGGTGCTGCTCATCCAGAAGAAGACCGGGCACGGCGCCGGCCTGGTCAACGCACCGGGCGGGAAGCTGGAGGACGGTGAGGGGCCGCACGCGGCGTCGCGGCGGGAGACCCGGGAGGAGGTCGGGGTGGAGCCGGTCGGCCAGGAGAAGGTCGGCGAGTTGCGGTTCGTGTTCGGGGACGAGCCGTTCATGCACGTCCACGTCTTCGTCGCCGATGACCACGAGGGGGAGCCGCGGGAGTCGGATGAGGCGGACCCGGTGTGGATGGACGCGCGGGACCTGCCGTACGACGAGATGTGGGAGGACGACCGGTACTGGATGCCGCTCATGCTGGACGGCGCCCGGTTCCACGCCACGTTCCGGTTCGATAGCGAGGGCGACGAGATGGCCGGGTTCGAGGTGGAGCGCGGCCACCACCGGCATCCTGCGGGGTCTAGTCGCAGATGACGGTCTGCGGGACGGCCAGTCCGAACTCGATGCGGGTGCGCTGGTCGCACTCGCGGTACGGCGTCGCGGAGCAGCTGCCGGTGCCGGGAAGGGAGTCGTCCGCGATGCAGGCGCCGCTGCACTGGAACGAGCCGATGCACGGCTCTCCGGCGTCCGGGAAGGAGAAGTCGCAGTAGTGCGGGTACTCCGGTAGGCAGAACCCGTAGCACGACCAGGTGCCGCCCTGGTCCTGGCAGGCCGTTCGGTGGTCGTCCACGATGGCCGCATCCCGTGTCGGGTTCGTGCCGGGAACGTCGAACGAGCACCGCCAGCCGGTCGCGGTCACGGTGCAGTTCGCCGAGCCGTTCGTGGCGGTGATATCCGGTACGGGCTCCGTGGCCGGGAGGCCGTTGTCGAGCATCGGGACGGTGAACATGAGGCCGAGCAGTGCGAGGACGGCCACGGCGGTGCAGCGGAGGCAGATGCGGTCCCGGATGCCGGACAGGTCCATGGATGGAGATTGGTGCGAGCGGATAAAAGCCTGTCCCGCCGAACGTGTGTTCACTTTTCGGTAGGAAAATATATGAACGTGGGATGGCAATTGGCTGGGCATGGCTGATGCCGAGCTGACCGCGCACGGCTCGTACGTGACCCCGGACGGACCGGGCCGGTACACGGAGTGGCGCGTGGAGGACATGGCGGGCGGCCTCGACTGCCAGGTGTACGAGCGCGGCCGCGGCCCGGAGATGGTGCGCGGCTACCACCTGGCGTGGGGGACGGACCTGGACGAGGACCTGTTCCTGGCGGTGGCGGCGGGCGACCACTGGCTCGGCGGCAACCCGGACGTGCGCCTGTACACGGAGCGGCCGGGGACGCTGGACCGGGTGGAGACGACGTGGACCGACTACCGCCACTTCCACGACCCGGTCGCGATGCCGGCGGCGCCTGACGCGGTCGAACTGGTCAACGGCGACCCGCCGGAGCGGTACCTCGTGTCCTGGGACACGGACAACGAGGTGGACGACCGCGGTGCGCACGAGATCGGGATGACGCTCAACCCGGCGCGGGACGACCTGCAGCCGGACGGGGAGATCGCGGACCACGTCGGGATGTACCTCCGGGCGACGCGCGGCGCCGACCCGGCCGAGACCATCACCGCGCTGCTGGACGCGATGGCGACCGGGTACGGCGGGGAGCTGCCCGAGTAGCGGGCGGAGCGGGTTCGTGACGGGCAGGAACCGGCCGGAGAAACACCCGGAAAACAGTCTCACAGGTCCTCTACGCGCCGTTCTCCGGCGGAACACTTATATACGGGGAGTCCCAATATGTTACTACGATGATGTCCTCAATAAAGACCGGGATGTTCGGGACCGGGCACCACATCCGCACGGATGACGGTGTCGCGGACGGTGCGGACATCCGCACCGCTGCCGTCGACCGCGCGGACGGCTCCGAGCAGGTCGCGGAGACGGCGTACGGCGGCCCGGTCGCGGACGAGACCCGGTACGCGGTGGCGCAGGAGACCGATGCGGGTGCTGCGCGGGACGCGGTGCAGGAGATCCTGGGTGACGCCGACGACGCCGTGACGGTCGGCGACACGACCGTCATGGGCTACGACGATGGCCCGGTGACGGACGTTGCCGTGGACGGGGACGGTGTCCGGGCGTACATGGACGGGTTCAGCGCGGATGCCGCGCGGGACGTCAGGGCGGCGGCGGACCGTGCCGCGTACGCATCCTAGGAGCCGAACGCGTCCTCGAGCGGCGGCACGACCTGCTTCTTCCGGGACATCACCCCGGGCAGCGCGGCCTGGGAATCCGTGATGGTGGTGTCGAGCGCGGCAGCCACCGCGTCGAGTTCGTCGCCGACGACCAGCATCTCGGTGTGCTCCTCCAGGAGGTCGGTGACCAGGAGGACGAGGAACGTGTAGTCGCGTTCATCGACCACGTCCTCCATGGCCGCGAGGATATCCTCCTTCTGCGCCAGCACCGTTTCCGGTTCGACGGTCTCGACCTGGCCGATGCCGACGTGGTGGCTGCCGAACGTGAACTCCTTGAAGTCGCCGAGCACCATCTCCTTCGGTTCCTTCTCACCGAGCTGGGACTTCTTCGCCAAGAGTTCCTTGCCGTAGGATTCGATGTCGACGCCGGCGATGCCGGCCAGTTCCTGGGCGACGCGCTCGTCGACCGGGGTCGTGGTCGGGGACCTGAGGACGACCGTGTCCGAGAGGAGGCCGGAGAGCAGGAGGCCGGCCGTGGACCGGGTCAGTTCGACGCCGGCCTCGTGGAACATGTCGGTGATGATGGTCGCGGTGGAGCCGACCGGCTCGATGCGGGCGAAGATGGGGCCGGACGTCTCCATGCCGCCGAGCCGGTGGTGGTCGATGATCTGCCGGACATCGGCATCCTCCATCCCGTCCACCGCCTGGCTGTACGCGTTGTGGTCCACCAGGACGATGGTCTTCCCGGCCGCGTCCTCCAGCAGGGCGGGCTCGTCCACGTCGAACGTCTCGAGCACGAACTCCGTTTCCGGGTTGAGCGCGCCGGCGCGCATCGGCCGGGCGTCCCGCCCGGAGCGCTGCTGCAGCCGCGCGTACGCGATGGCCGAGCAGACGGTGTCGGTGTCCGGCTGTTTGTGGCCCACGACGTAGTGCGTCGGTTCCTCCGACATGTCCACATAATTTCCCTAGTTACTTAATAGGATTTTCATACGGCGTCGCACTAGTCTTTTCGTCGATCAAGATGCACGCCTAGGTAAAACCCTGCCACTATAGATGATCCAATTATCGACGCCATCACTAGTGTGGTTATCTCATTAGGATATAACGACCTAACTGAGAGTAAGATAGCGGTAAAAAATAGCGGTACTCCTATAGAAGGCCCCACTATTCTGGAGTTTTCTTTCACGATACTAAAATTATCTTCAAAAATGGAATAACTCCATATAGAAATCCCTCCCAAGACGTATGAAAGGATTACTCCTAGCATAAGGGTCCCCCTTAATTCCTCAATAGGCGGACTATAATTCGGCTCGACAAGGATGCTGTAGACAAAGTCATGTTCAACGAGGATAGTCAGTACAAGGAATCCTAAAAGGAATTTCTTGAAAGACGAAACGGATAGATAATCTTCAATACTCCTCTCTAGCTCGTCCTTATACTTCCGAGGAATTAGAATCTTCGGTCGAATCCTTTGCCTCTCGATTACGTCACTCTTTTCCAAATCATCAATAATATCGCCGATTTCTCCTCCACTATAGTAATCATCAGAGAATTCTTCTTTGAGCCGCTTTTCATCTAA
>CAZNTD010000010.1:0-25114 GCA_964575915.1 uncultured archaeon
CAAGACGTTCGAGTCCGAGCGCGGCCTCAAGATCCACCAGGGGATGGAGCACTAGACGCTAAGCCTTTAGAAAAGGCTTAGGAGCCCAAAGCGGCGGCGCGGCCGCCGCACCGTTCTTCCTTTTTCTTACCTGTCTTCCCACTCGTCCCGGAGCAGGCCGTACATCTCCATATCGTGGTATGTCCCGTCCGCGTACCGGTGCTCCCGCTGCGCGCCCTCGTGTGTGAACCCGCACTTCTCGAACACGCGCTGCATCGCCTCGTTCCGCTCCTCGGTCCGGGCCCAGATGCGGTGCAGCCCCAGCGTCTCGAACCCGTACGCCACCATCAGTCCGACCGTCTCCGTACCGAGCCCGTCGCCGTGCATGTCCGGGTCGAGCATGATGCCGAGCTCGGCGTTCTGATCTTGGTCCGCGCCCGGCCGAAGCTCGACGGTCCCGACCACCGACATCCCGTCCGCCACGAGGAACGTGGACTGGTCGCTCTCCCTGACGTGCTCGAGGAACGCATGCTCATCGGCCAGCGACTTCGGCTCCACCACGGAGACCCACCGCCAGACGTCGGGGTGGTTGATGATATCACGCAGCTGCTCGAGGTCGTCCTCCTCGACGGGGTAGAGCGAGACGCGTTCTCCCTCCATGAACGCGGTCCGGTCCATGTCAGGAGGACGCGCCCTGCTCCTTCAAGTATCTTCCGACCTGCAGCGCGGCCGCACATCCCTCGCCCGCGGCGAGGATGGCCTGTTCCTCCGCGATGTCGGACACGTCACCGGCCGCGAAGAACCCGTCCACGTTCGTCCGGCTGTGGTCGTCCGTCAGGATGTGTCCTTCCTCGTCCGTCTCCACCGCATCCGGGATGAAGTCGTTGTTCGGGATGCGGCCGATCTCGATGAACGCCCCGGTCACGTCGAGCTCGTGCTCCTCACCGGTCTCCCGGTCCACGTACCGGACCGTTTCCAGCATCTCGTCGCCCTCGAACGCCTGCGTGTCGGCGTTGTTGATGACGGTGATGTTGTCCTGGTTCGGGATCTCCTCCAGCGTGATGGGCTCCCCGCTCAGCTCCTCGCCGTAGTTGAGGAGGATGACCTCCTCGGCGATGTCGGAGAGGAACAGTGCCCCCTCGGTGCCGGAGTAGCCGCCGCCGACGATGACCACCCGCTCGTCCGCGTACAGCGGCCCGTCGCACACCGAGCAGTAGGAGATGCCGCGGTTCCGGTACTCCTCCTCCCCCGGCACGTCCAGCCGGCGTGCCTTCGTCCCGGTCGCGACGATGACGGCCGTCGCGGTGAACTCGTCCTCACCGGTGCGCACCGCGAAGCCGCCGTCCGTCTCCTCGATGGCCTTCACCCGGCCCCGCTCGATGTCCACGTGGTCCTCGTAATCCTTCACGTGCTCCTCGTACCGCTGGGAGAGGCCCTGGCCGGACTCGTGCGGGAAGCCGAGGTAGTTCTCCACGGAGTCGGTCAGCAGCAGCTGGCCGCCGAAATCCTCGGTGACCAGCATGGTGTCGATGCGGCTCCGGGCAGCGTACACGGCCGCGGACGCCCCGGCAGGTCCGCCGCCGACGATGATGAGCTCTCGATCTGTCATGTGTCCCACTCACGGCGCAGCCATTAAGTGTGTTACCCCTCCTCCCTGCGCTCCCGCCGCCGCTTCGCGTACGCCAGGATACGGTCCCGCTCCATCACGGAGACGGCGCTCACGATGGCGACCACGGCGACGAGCAGGAGGAACGTCTCCACGTCCGCGATGGCCAGGCTGTTCCCGGTGATGGTCAGCGCGATGATCCCCGGGATGCGGCCGACGGTCGCGTAGATGACCATCCGCTTCTTGTCCAGCGGGGTGAGCCCGGCGAGGAGGCAGACCGTGTCGTCCGGGAACCCGGGCAGGAGGAACAGGAGGAAGAACGGGGTGAACCCGTACGTCACCGTCAGGCCGTCGAACCGGTCCAGCTGCTTCTCGCTGACGAGCCGCTCCACCAGCGGCCGGCCGTACCGGGCCGCCAGCGCGATGGCGAACAGGCTGCCCAGGGCGACCCCGATGGTCGCGTACACCGTCCCCCAGAACGGGCCGAACGCGTAGCCGGCCGCGATGCCCAGCACCTGCCC
Source organism: uncultured archaeon (assembly GCA_964575915.1). GTDB lineage: Archaea > Nanohalarchaeota > Nanosalinia > Nanosalinales > Nanohalalkaliarchaeaceae > CAZNTD01. The sequence goes on from CAZNTD010000010.1 coordinate 2,107, forward strand.
GGGGATGGGCGCGACCAGCACCTGCAGCACCTGGAGCGAGATGAGTGCCAGCGGCGCGAAGACCCCGAAGCCCTGGATGAAGTCCCGCACCGCCTCGGCATCGTGGAACAGGAACGTGTACGGCTCCAGGTAGGGGTAGAACAGGACGACCAGCCCGGCCAGCACCACCGTCGCGGCCAGCAGCATCCGGTGCTCGTCCGCCCGCCGCCGCACCGCCGCCATCCGTCCCATACACGCCGATGGGGACCCCTCGCTTAAATCACTCCCGCGGGACAGTGGTAAAAACACGCGGTGCGGATGGACGGGTATGGACGTCGTCTTCATCGTGCTGGACACGCTCCGCCGCGACCACCTCTCAATATACGACGACGATGTCGGGTTCACCGGGACGCTCGACAGGATCGCGCGGGACGCGGTCGTGTTCGATGACGCGGTCGCGCAGGCCCCGTGGAGCTTCCCGTCCCACGCCTCCATGTTCACCGGCCTCTACCCGTGGGAGCACAGGGCGACCCAGGCCTCCCTCCGCCTCTCCGTCGACCGGCCGCTGCTCGCGGAGCGGTTCGCCGCCGCCGGCTACCGCACCGCCGCGTTCCACCGGAACGGCTGGCTCTCCCCGGTCCTTGGGATGATGCGCGGTATCGACCACCTCCACCAGGACCATCCCATCATGGACCGGCACGCCGGCCGGGCGGCCGCCCCCGCGCTGTGGCGGCTCCTCGGTACCGCCCATCTCGACCCGGTGCAGCGCCGGCTGCTCCTCGCCGTCTCCACGCTCAACCTCCGGCGGGACCGCCGCCCCGGCACCGACAGCACCGATCTCATCGCCGCCCTCACCCGGTTCGCGGAACAACACCGCGGGGAGGACACGTTCCTCTTCCTCAACATGATGGACGCGCACTACCCGTACACCCCGCCGCGCGACGTCCTCGACCGGCACGCACCCGGCCTGGCCCTCGACGACATCGCCTCCCGGCCGTGGGAGTACGGCGGCCCGGTCGACCCCAGGGAGATGGACGCGGTGAACGCGCTGTACGACGCGTCGGTCGACCACATGGACGACCAGCTCGACGCCCTGTTCACGTTTTACCGTGAGACCGGCCGGATGGACGACACCGTGTTCATCATCGCCGGCGACCACGGCGAACACCTCGGGGAGGACGGCATGATGGGCCACCACTTCTCGGTCGCCGACCCGCTCATCTCCGTCCCGCTCCTCGTCCGCCACCCCGACATGGCCGGGACACGCATCGACAGGCAGGTGGAACTCCGGGAACTGTACGACCTCATCCCCGGCTACGCCGGCATCGCCCCGCAGCCCGAACCAGGAACCCGGGTCGCCCGCGGCGGCTACGACCGGCCCGCCGTCTACCGCCACGTCCTCCCCCCGGAGAAACGTGCGGCGTTCGACCACAGCCTCCGGTTCACCCGTGAAGACGGGGAGACGACGGTCGAGACCGATGCATGGTGACGTCATACCAGCAGCGTCGCCACGATGACCAGGCTGTAGAACGCGATGCCGGCCAGGAAGCTGAACGGTGCGCTCTCCTCCGGCGTCGGCAGCGAGTCGTGGATGACCACGTAGAGGAACATACCCGTGACCAGTCCGAGGACGGCATGGAACACCATCGGCGGGATGGACACGGCCAGCGCGATGCCGACACCGATGAGCACCGCGCCGGACACCAGCAGCTTGATCCAGGTCACGTCCAGCACCTCCTCGTGCAGCTCGGTCAGCGCCATGCTCGAGATGGCCGTGTGCAGCGCGACCGGCAGGAAGAACAGCGCGCCCTGCAGCACGCTCGCCCGCGTCAGGTCCGTGATGACGATGCCGATGGCGAGGTAGTAGCTGAACAGGAACATCGAGTGCAGCTCCTTGAAATCCATCTTGATATCCTCCGGCTCCCGCTCGTACCGGTAGATGAACTGCTCCGTCACGTGCACCAGCAGGAAGCCGAACAGCGAGAAGAAGAACCCGAACTCGCCCAGATGCTGGAGGCTCCGCGCATGCTCCGGCAGCAGCTGGATGAACGCGTACGCACCGGTCACGCCGGCCGCGAACGATGCCAGCGCTGCCCGGTCCGTCCAGTCCCGGGAGTCCAGGTGCTCACCGATGTAGTGCGTCGCCGCGAGCACCACGCCGAACACCACCGCCATCACCGCGCCGCTGACCATGCACATCCCCTTCGTCTCCCGGTTTAAATCGGTGACCCGCCACGACCGATTTAAAAGTTGGACGCGTTCCCCCGTGCATGTCGAACAACAAGCAGTTCCAGGCCGACCACGGCGACGCGTTCCGCGCCGAGTCGATCACCATCATGCACGGCGAGGGCAAGATCGTGCTGGACTTCAAGAACACCACGCCCCGGTTCGACCAGTTCGAGGGCGACTCCCAGCACACCCTCATCACCGAGCACGACGCGGTGACGATGGAGCCGCGCACCGCCAAGATGCTGCTCAAGCTCCTCCAGGACAACATCGAGGACTACGAGGAGCAGTTCGGGGAGATCGAACTTCCCGAGCAGGAGGACGGCGGCGACGAGCAGCCCGAGGACGCCCACGGCTACATCGGGTGACCCGATGCTCGCCATCATCGACCTGGATGGAACCGTCTACCGCGCCGGCGCCGCCATCCCGGGGGCGGCGGACGGCATCGCCGCACTCCGCGCCGCCGGCCACGAGACGCTGTTCCTCACCAACCGGGCGGTCCACACGCGCGACGCCATCGCGGCCGACCTCCAGGAGATGGGCATCGACGCCGCGACGGACGACATCCTCACCTCCGGCAGCCTCACCGCCGCCTACCTGGCCGACACCCACCCGGACCGCACGTTCTACGTGGTCGGGGAGCAGGCGCTGGTCGACGAGCTCACCGCCGCGGATGTCGCGGTGACCGACGATCCCCGCGAGGCGGACGGTGTCGTTGCCTCGATCGACCGCGACCTGACGTACGACGCGCTGCGGGACGCGGTCCGCATCCTCGCCCGGCCGGACACCGTCTTCGTGGCCACCAACCCGGATGAGACCGTGCCGGGTGACGAGGGACCCGACCCGGGCGCCGGCGGCATCGTCGCCGCGCTGGAGGCGATGGCTGGCCGCGAGGCGACCGTCGTCGGCAAGCCCTCGTCCATCACCACCGACACCGTCCTCGCCCGCACCGGTGTCGACCCGTCCGACGCCATGATGGTCGGAGACCGGCTCAACACCGACATGGCGATGGGGATGGACGCCGGCATGACCACCGTCCTCGTCCTCACCGGTTCCACGGACCGTGACGCCCTCGCGGCGGCCGAGCGACAGCCGGACCACGTTCTGGACTCGCTCGCCGACATCGCAGCGGTGCTGTGACCGCGACCCTGCCGGCGAGAAGGGTTTAAAAAATTCTCATGTCCGTGGTCAATCCACGCCCCGGTGGTGTAGTCCGGCCAATCATCTCGCCCTCTCGAGGCGAAGACCCGGGTTCAAATCCCGGCTGGGGCACTGACCCGTCGGCGGTTCTCCCGTAACATCCTTTAACCCGCATCGCCAACCACCGTCCATGCGTCACGTCATGGTCGTCGCGTTCCTGCTGCTCCTGGCCGTCCCCGGCCTCGCGCACACCGGCGGGGAGCATGCCAACCTGTCCGACCATCCGAACACCTCCGGCAACGACACCGGCATCGCGGACACCCCGTACGCGTCCGACGATCCGCTGGTGCTCGCCGGTGTCCTCGCGTTCCTCGGGCTCACCGCGCTGCTCGCGGCCGTCGCACTCCATCTCCACCGGGGCCGGGCGGACGGGGCCGCGTAGATTTAAACCGGAACGTTCCCAATATCTCCGGTATGCGCCGCGGGATCACGCCGGTCATCGCTATCATCCTGCTCCTGATGATGACGGTGGCCGCGGCCGGGAGTGCGTACGCCTGGATGCAGCAGGTGCAGAGCGAGGCGCAGCAGGACGCGGATACCGCGCTTGCGGCGTCCATCGATATCAAGGACGCCACCTGCCGCAACCACCGCATCGAACTGGCCGTCAAGAACGGTGGTGACCGCGACATCGTGAGCGATACGGCGGATATCCGCGTCTACCAGGACGGCTCCCTGGTCAACACGACCGAGGCATCCCTCACCGGAACCGGGGTCGCCACGGCGGGCGGCTTCGGGACGGTCGGCGGCAACCTCTCCGGCCTGCTCGCCGTGAACGAGCATTACCGTGTGGAACTCTCCATCCCCAGTCCGTCCCTGGAGGCGTCCACCTCCTGCGAGAGCGTTGCCGCACCCACCTGCAACCACCTGTTGCAGTCCGGACTCGTCTCCAGCGACGGGACGTACGACATCGACCCGGACGGGGTGGGCGGCGCGGCCGCGTTCCCGGTGCGGTGCGAGATGGACGCGAACGGCGGTGGCTGGACCCGGCTCAACTTCCTCCCGGACTCGCACACGGGGGCGAAGGGGGCGCCGTTCGGTGACAGCGACCGCTCCCCGAGCTTCGGCAGCACCGACCGCAGCCAGGGCAACCTCGGGCTGGTGGACTCGCGGCACGACCCCGTCACCTCCGACGCCGCGTTCTTCCAGCGCGACTCCAACATGCGCTGCACCCGGTACGCCATCGGCAACGCCACCGGGGACACGTACCTGGGAGTCTCGACCGGCTGGGACTACTACGATGCGGACGGGAACCCCATCCCGCCTGGACAGGTGCGGGCGTTGAACACGACCGTGGTCGACGGCACCTACTACACAGGCAACGTCTCCCTCGACGACATCGACGGCCCGTTCCCGGACGGGCCGGACGGCGACGGCGGCACCAACAGCTTCAGCATCGCAATCGACCCGTCCGCCACCCACTCCCCGACCGGCGGCGGCCCCATCGTCCTCTGGTTCTCCACCACACCGGATATGGATGCGGGGACGACCCACGCGCTCGGCTCCGACTACGACAGCACCGAGGGCAACCCCAACTACCACGTCTCCTGGAAGCCGGTCAACACCATGGGCGTCCCGATGTTCTTCGGCGGCAAGGTCGACAACAACCAGAACCTCTACTCCACGTTCGACAACGGCTGCGAACAGCAGTCCGGCTCCGAGTTCGAACTGGAGAACCAGCACTTCTACGCCCGCTGATTTAAGCTTCGCGCCCCGGGACGTTCAGCATGTACGACACCCCGGACTTCCCGGCGCCGACAAGGGACGGGCTGTACGGCCGCCGCACCACCGCGGTCAACCGGTACCGCGGCCACGTGGACGATCTCGCCTCCCGGTTCATGGCCGGTGACGACCCGGTCATGGTGCTGGATGTCGGCCCGTCCTCCGGTGCCGCCATCACGGACACCGTGGAGACGCTCGCCGCCGAGACCGGCCGCGACTACCGCGTCCACGTCGCCGACCCGGCGGAGACGTCGGTGGAACGCTGCGCCGACCGGGACGGCATCGACGGCACGGTCCGGGCGGCGGGCCAGGCCCTGCCGTACCGCGACGACACGTTCGACCTCGCGGTCTGCCACCGGCTCCTCCCGTTCATCTCCGTCGACGACCGGTTCGCGGTGCTCCGTGAACTGGACCGCGTCGCCGCGCCGGACGCCACGTTCATGGCCGACCTGCTCGTCCGCGAGGAACCGGACACCCGGGTCACGGACGATATCACCGATCTCTACGCGCCACTGGCATCGTACGCCGCGGTCACCGGCGACCGCTAGAACCCTAGACCTCGTCGTCGAGCTCCCGCACCTGGTTCCGCAGCTTGCGGAACATCCGGTCGGTCTGCCGGAGCGACGACTCCAGCTCCTCGTTCTCCTCCCGCACGTCTTCCAGTTCCCGCTTCAGCTCGCGCTTCTCGTGCGTCGCGGACTCCTTCTCGTCCTCCACCGCGTCCAGCCGCGCCTCCAGGTCGTCGATGGCCTGCTGCTTCTCGTCCACCTGGCTCCGCAGCGCGTTCCGGGCGTCCCGCAGGTTGTCCACGAGCCGTTTCAGGTCCTCCCGCTCCCGCCGCAACTCCTGCACCCGGTCCTTCAGCCGGTCGCGCTCCCGCCGGATGTCCGCGACCCGGTCCACCTGGCCGTCGAACCGTTCCACGAGGTCGGCCAGTTCCGCGACCCGCCGGTCCGGATGCTCCTCGCCCTCGTGGACGTGCAGCGCCGCCTCCGAGTCGAACGAGGCGTCGCAGAACGGGCAGGTATGCGCGTCGGATGACACGGTCATCCCTGCTTCCCGGCGGCTTTTATCTGTTTCCCACCGTCCGACACCTTTTTAGCCGGCCGCATCCCAGCACGGGCCATGGACCGGACGCCGCGGCACGTCCTGGAGCAGGGACGGGCCAACGCCGCGGCCGCATGGCTGCTCATCGCCGTCCTCGCCGGTATCGCGGTCGAGAGCTGGCTGGATGCCGACCTGCTCTGGGCCGGCGTGTCGACGGTCATCCTCGGTCTCGCCCTCCTCCCGCCGCTCCGGTTCCGCCGCGCCAGGGTCATGGTGCCGTGGGAGGTCCTTCTCGTCGGCGTCCTCCCCGTCTTCGGCTGGGCGTGGGACGCCCCGGTCGTCACGGCCCCGGCGTTCATGCATCTCGCTGTCGGGGCGGCCGCGCTCATCGTCACCGTCGAACTCGACGCGTTCACTCGCGTCCGGATGACCGACCGGTTCGCGGTCGCTCTCGTCGTCCTCACCACCATCGCCGGCGCCGGACTGCTCGCGCTCGGCCAGTGGTACTCCGACGTGCTGCTCGGCACCGCGTTCCTCACCTCCCATGACGCCCTGATGCAGGGGTTCACCGCCGCGACCGGCGCCGGCATCTTCGCCGGCGTCCTCTACCGCGCGTACTTCCGCCGGCTCGCCCGGCGGGGAGGTGCCCCTGGTGCGCATCCGTGACCGGTTCCTCTCGGATCGGATGCAGATCCGGCTTACCCGGGCGATGCAGGCGGTCCTCGTCATCCTCCTCGTCCTCGCGGTCTGGCAGCGTGACATCACGAGCGCGCTCGGGGCCGGCGTCGCCGTCATGCTCACCCTTCTCCCGGCCATCCTGGAGCGGGACTACGCGGTGCCGCTCGATGCCGGGCTGACCGCGTGGCTGACCGGCGCCGTCTTCCTCCACACCATCGGCACCCGGTTCGCGCTGTACACCACGGTGTGGTGGTGGGACCACCTGACCCATACCATGTCGGCGTCGACCATCGCCGCGGCAGGGTACATCGTCATCCGCGCCCTCGACCGGCACAGCGATGACATCTCCGTTCCACCCCGCCTCCTGTTCGTCTTCGTCTTCCTGGCGACGATGGCGGCCGGCGTGTTCTGGGAGGTGCTCGAGTACGTCCTGTTCGACCTGACCCGGGCGCTCGGCTCGGCGCCGCTCCTCACCCAGCACGGTATCGGGGACACCATGCTCGACCTGACGTTCGACGCGGTGGGCGCGGTCATCGTCGCGGTCTGGGGAACCGTCTACCTCACGGACACGGTCCAGGCGGTCGTCGACCGGTTCGAACGTGGACAGGCCGAACGTGTATAAATCCCGCTGGCCAACACTGGGCCGTGCACACCGACGGCAACCTTCCGCTCGCCATCGCGGTCATCGGACTCCTCCTCATCGTCCCGGCGCTCCTCGTCTACCAGTTCTTCCTGGCGCCCCTCCCGGTCACCGGGACGGTGGAGATGAAGACGGTCACCGGCACGGTCGGGGACACCAGCCGCACCGTGCTCACCGTCACGGCGAACGGGACGACGGTCGATGATGTATCATACCAGGCGATGCTCGCCGGTGCGGCCGTGATCAACGGGACCGTGGCGGACCGGCTGGGCCGGGACTACCGCGTCGTGTCGTACGTCCTGACGCTCCGGCTGCCGGACGGCGACCCGGTCAACGGTGTGCCGCGCGGCGGCTCGCTCACGTACACGGTCGACCGGGAGACGTTCAACCGGGTGGCCGTCGGCGAGTCCGTGACCGGCAGCGTCGCCCGCACCCGGAGCCCCACGCTCCTGGCCGTCCGCCCATGACGGTATAAATCTCCCCTCCGCATCTCCCGGCATGGACGCGTCCGCGCTGCAGCAGCGGCTGTTCGACTGGTACGAGGAGAACGCGCGGGACCTGCCGTGGCGCAACACGACCGACCCGTACCGCATCCTCGTCTCCGAGATCATGCTGCAGCAGACCCAGGTCTCCCGCGTCATCCCCAAGTACGAGGCGTTCCTCGACGAGTTCCCGACCGTGCAGGACCTCGCGGACGCCCCGCTGAAGGACGTCATCGCGCTGTGGGACGGGCTCGGATACAACAACCGCGCCCGCTACCTGAAGGAGGCGGCCGAGCAGGTGGTCGCGGAGTACGACGGCGAGTTCCCCCGCGATCCCGACGAGCTGCAGGAGCTGATGGGTGTCGGGCCGTACACGGCCAACGCGGTCGCGTCGTTCGCGTTCGACAGCGGCGGCCCGGTGTTCGACACCAACGTGCGCCGGGTGCTCTACCGGTTCCACGGGAAGGCGGGCGACGACGAGCTGCAGGCGTTCCTCGCTACCATCTTCCCGGAGGACGAGCCGCGGCTGTGGAACAACGCGCTGATGGAGCTGGGCAGCGAGGTCTGCACCGACGGGACGCCGCGGTGCCGCGAGTGCCCGTGGCGCGAGGACTGCACCGCGTGGAAGCGGACGGACTTCGCCACGCCGGACATCCAGGAACAGTCCACGTTCGAGGGGTCGTGGCGGCAGTACCGCGCGAAACTCCTCAAACTGTTGATGGACGGGCCGCGCGGCCGGGACGCGCTCCGGGACGACCTGGACCTGCCGGACGACCACGACCTCGACGAACTCATCGCCGAACTGGCGGACGAGGGGATGGTCGCGGTGGACGGGGACACGGTGCGGCTGCCCGGCTGACCCGCACCGGTTTAAACCTCGGATACGATGGGGGAGGCATGGCGGACTACCGGCCGGGCACGTGCAACATCGGTCACGCGGAGCGCCGGAAGCGGCTGCTGTACGGCTCCGCGGCCTTCCTGGCGGCGGGGATGGTCGTCGCCGGGTCGCCGCTGACCGCCCCGGCCGTCGTCCTGTCGTTCGCGACGCTGCTCGCGCTCGGCTTCCTCGGTATCTACCAGTACCGGTTCGCGTTCTGCGCCGGGTTCGCGGCCGCCGGGGTCTACGACGTGTCGGACGGCGGGGATTCCCGCGCCTCCGTCACGGACCCGGACGACCGGGCGGCGGACCGCCGCGCCGCGGCGACCCTTGTGGCGATGTCCATCGGCTCCAGCCTGCTGGTCACCGCCATCGCACTTCTCCTCGCCTAGCCCTCCTGCAGGGTGGCAGCCCATTTCGGCCCGGCACGCCGGTAGAGCAGGAAGCCGACGTAGCCTGCCAGTCCCGCGAACAGCACGGCGAACGACGGTGCGATCTCCGGGATCTGCGGGTAGAGCAGCGCGGTGATGAACAGCGGGATGATGACGAGGCTCACCGCGGCCCCGAACAGCAGGAACGTCCCGGTGTCGAACAGCAGCCGGTCGGTCTGCGTCCCGGTCAGGTACGCGGTCACCCCGAACAGGTAGATGGAGAGCAGCGGGAGCAGCAGGACGCCTGCCGCAAGCCCGGTCGTCCCGAACCACGCCGCGATACCGAGCAGGTAGAGGGTGGAGATGGGGAGGGACAGGACCATGAACGCGATGAACTTGCCGCGCAGCACGTCCCCGTACGACAGCGGGAACCGGAGGTAGTGGGCGGTGGTGTCGAACCGGTTCATCCAGCTGTACACCGCGAGCGACGCCATCGACAGGATGATGGCGAACCCGAGTCCCGGAGCGGCGAGGAACGTGTCCAGCGCCGGGACGTTCCGGATGAGGAAGACGAACACGCCGACGATGATGCCCTCGGACACGAGCAGCTTCCACGGCCCGCCGCTGCTCCGCCCCATGTCGAGCAGCGACTTGGTCACGAGACCGTCCTGGTCGAACCAGAGCATCGACTTCACCGGGCTGAACAGGTCGGTCGTGGTCCGTGCCCGCACCCGGTTCTCCGGGCGGAAGAAGTAGAGCGCCAGGTAGGCGATGGCCACGACCGGGACGAACGCCTGCAGCATCGTCGCTACCGATGGCTCCCGGTACAGGGCCAGCGGGGTGTACGCGAGGATGTCGGTGCGGAGCACCGCGACCGTGGCGGCGGCCACGACCGTCCCGGCGATGACCGCCCACGTCCCCCGCAGGTAGAGCGTGGCACCGGCGAAACTCACCGCCACACCGAGCATGAACGCGCCTGTCGTCGACAGGACGAGGAGCCACGGCGCGGCCGCACCGATCCCCCGGACCGCGTCCACCCCGGCGATGCCGAGGACGATGGGGACGAGGAACAGCCCGGCGTAGTAGAGCAGATCCTTCACCAGGAACGTGGCGAGGACGCGCCGCCGGCCGATGGGCAGGGTGTGGGACGAGAAGATGAGCATGTTCGCCTCGCCGAGGATGTTCTGCAACGCCTCCTGGCTGGCGAAGCCGATGGTGCCGACGTTCAGCCCGAAGAAGAACACGATGTAGTGCAGGCCGACCGCGACGGTCGCGGCGGTGAAGCCGAGCGACAGCAACCCGTGGTACGTGGCCGCGGTCAGCACCAGGATGACGAACGGGAACGCGGCGAACCCCCACTCCCCGAAGAGGCGGGCGTGCATCCGCCACTCCTCCCTAATCATCCGTGCCAGCAGGGCCACTTCGTTCCACCTCCCGGATGAACACCTCGGCGAGCGTCCCCTCCGACCGGACCGCATCCATCTCCCGGTCCGCGATGAGCAGTCCCTGGTTCAGGATGCCGACCCGGTCGCACAGCTCCTCGGCGAGGTGCATGACGTGGGTCGACAGGAACACCGTGTTCCCCTCGTCGTTGTACTCCTGGAGGAACCGCTTGACCCGTTCCTGGATGATGGGGTCGAGGTTGATGAGCGGCTCGTCGATGAAGACGAGGGCAGGGTCGTGCAGGAACGCCTGCGTTATCATCACCTTCTGCTTCTCCCCTTTCGACAGATCCATGCATAGCGTGTCCAGCTGGTTCGTGAACTTCAGCCGGTCGGACCACTCGATGATCCTGTCCGCGACGTCCGGGATGTCCCGGATGTCCGCGACGAACCGGAAGTACTCCCGCGGCGTCATGAAGCTCGGTGGGCTCTCCCGCTCCGGCAGGATGCCGACGCGCCGCCGCACCTCAACCGGCTGCGCCACCGGATCGATGCCGAGCACCTCCATCGACCCGCTGTCCGGGGATAACTGGCCGGTCAGCAGGTTGACGGTGGTCGTCTTCCCGGCGCCGTTCGGCCCGATGAACCCGAACAGTTCGCCCTCCGCGACGGTCAGCGACAGGTTCTCCAGCGCAGTCACCCCGTCGAAGCTCTTGTGCAGGTTGTCGGTCGTGATGGCGGGCATCGTCCTGCCCGTTGCTTCGTCGCGCTCGTATAAAAATCCGTGCCGGAACGGTGCGCGGGACGCGCGTCAGTCCCCCTCGATCTCTTCCGTCAGCCCGAGCTCCTCGGCGAACTCCTTGTACCGGTTGCGGATGGTGACCTCGGTGACCCCGACGGTCTCGGCCACCTCGCGCTGCGTCACCTTCTCCCCTTCCAGCACGGTCGCGAGGTAGAGCGCGGCCGCGGCGACGCCGGTCGGTCCCTTGCCGGACAGGAGGTCCTCCGCCCGGGCCTGCTCGATGATCTTCCGCGCCCGTGCCTGCACCTCGCCGGTCAGCTTGAGGTCGCCGGCGAACTTGGCGATGTAGTCCTCCGGCCGCGCCGGCAGGATGCGCAGGTCGAGTTCGCGTGCCACGTACCGGTACGCCTTCCCGATCTCCCGCTTCTCGATGCCGGACGCGTCCGCCAGTTCGTCGAGGGTCCGCGGGTTGCCCTGCTCCCTCGCGACGATGTAGATGAGCGCGGCGATGATGTTCTCGATGCGCCGACCCTTCACCAGACCCTTGTCCACCGCCTTCTCGTACAGCCGCGCCACCTCCTCGTGCACGGACTTCGGCAGGTTGAGGTGGGAGACCAGCCGCTTGAGTTCGGACAGTGCGAAGCCGAGGTTGCGGTCCTTCGACTTGGTGGCGCGGCGGTGCCACTTCCGCATCCGGTAGTACTGGCCGCGCTTCTTCCCGGCGACCTTGAACAGTTCGCCGCCCTTCCCGATCTCGGTGGACACGCCCATGTCGTGCTGCGTGTAGGTCAACGGTTTCCCGGCGCGGGCCTTCCGCTCCCGTTCCTCCTCGGAGAACGCCCGCCACTCTGCGGACTCCTGGATCTGGTTCTCCTCGAGGACGAGGCCGCACTCGTTGCAGACGAGTTCGCCCGCGCTACCGGAGAAGTTGGTGCCGCCGCACTCCGGGCACTTCAGCCCGGGCTCCTCCTCGCTCTCGGACTCGTCCTCCTTCTCGGCCTCGGCCGCCGCCTGCCGTGTGTCTCGCGTGTCGCGTGCCATGATAGAAACTGGTGATCCGGCCCTGTGCCGGTGTATGGACCACTCTTCTACCGTAAATCTTTTAAATGAAGCGGAGGGTAACAAAAAATCTGTCTACTTTACACCCCGTCGCCGCGTCACAGCGATACATGCGTTCAGTCGCGGGGAGCGGGTGGGTGCGGAAAGACTTAACAATGTGGCTGCCGCGATGCACTCCATGCCATCGTTCCAGTCGCTCCGCGGGTTCCGTGACTTCCTCCCCGGGGAGATGCAGGCCCGGACCGAGGTGTTCGACCGCATCGAGTCGGTGGTCGAGTCCTACGGCTTCCGGGAGATCGACACGCCGTCCCTGGAACCGCTCGACCTGTTCCTCGTCAAGTCCGGCGAGGAGCTGGTGGAGCAGACCTACTCGTTCACGGACCGCGGCGACCGCGATGTCACGCTCGTCCCGGAGCAGACCCCGACCCGGGCACGCCTCCTCGCCCAGCGCAAGGACCTCACCATGCCGGTCAAGTGGTTCTCCACGTCCAAGCGGTGGCGGTACGAGGCCCCGCAGAAGGGGAGGCTCCGCGAGTTCTACCAGACCGACATCGACATCTTCGGTGCGGACTCGGTCCAGGCCGACGCGGAGATCCTCGCGGTCGCCGCCGACGTCATGGACGCCCTGGACGTGCTCGACGCGGTGGACATCCGTATCAACGACCGCCGTCTCCTTGAGGGCGTTCTCGACGCCTATGGCATCGACGACCCGGAGGCGGTGATGGAGGTCATCGATGACCGGGAGAAGATGGACCGGGCGGAGTTCCGTGCCGAACTGCAGGATGTCGGCCTGGCCGCGGACGACGCCACGGCGGTGGACGACCTCACCGACATCAGCGGCCCCATCGCCGATGTCATTGACGACATCGCGGACATCGCTCCGGACGACCCCGCGGCACGGGACGCGGTCGACCGCATCCGCGACCTGCTCGACGCGCTCGCGGCGTACGGCATCGCGGACACGGTCATCATCGACCTGTCCATCGTCCGCGGCCTCGCCTATTACACCGGGCTCGTCTTCGAGGTGTTCGACACGCAGGGCGACCTCCGCGCGGTCTGCGGCGGCGGCCGGTACGACGACCTCGTCGAACTGTTCGATGGTGAACCCACCCCGGCGGTCGGCTTCGCAATCGGCGACGCGGTCATCGAGGAGCTCATGCGGCGGGAAGGGGTCTGGCCGTCGGAGGACATCGCGACCGACGTCTACGTCCTCCCGGTCTCCGCCGAGGTCCGGTCCGAGGCGCTCGACATCGCGTCCGCGCTCCGCGCGAACGGCTGCACGGTGGAGACCGATCTCCGCGGCCGCAACGTCTCCGGACAGTTCGATTACGCCGACACCATCGGTGCGGACACCGTCGTCGTGGTCGGGACCCGCGACCTGGAGCAGGGCGTGGTCACGGTCAAGGACATGGACACCGGCGACGAGGAGCAGGTGGACCGGGACGCGGTCGTCGACCGGCTCTCCCGCTGACCGCTCCCCCCGCCGCCCTACCGGCGCAGGTGCAGGTACCATGCGGCATCCATGAACGCCTCCCGCAGCGACGCGTTCCCGTCCACGTCAGGCACGGTCTCCGCGGTCCCCTTCCATACCAGCACGAACGCGGCGATGCACAGGGCGCCCATGACCAGCAGCATCTCCTGGTAGCCGTAGACGGTCGCGATGGCACCGGCGAGCAGCGGGCCGACGACGCCGGCGAGGCCCTGTGCCGACTTGCGGAAGCCCATCAGTTCGCCCTGCCGCCCGCCCGGCGCCACGTCCCCGATGAACGCGGTCGATCCCTGCATGATGGCGGCGAACGCGAAGCCGAAGATGGCGTACGCCCCGGCGAACACCCACGGGTTGGCGGCGTGGAGCAGCAGGAACGGTACCGGGATGGTGAACAGGAAGCCGACGAGCAGCACGAACCGGCGGCCGCGCCGGTCCGCGACCAGCCCGAAGAAGTCGAGGAACACGAGCTGGGACAGCGGGTTGACCGCCAGCAGGATGCCGAGCAGGCCGCGGGTCAGCCCGAGCACGTCCACCGCGTACACCGCGATGAGCGCGAAGATACCGACGAACGCCACCTTCCGCAGGAAGATCCCGGCAAGCAGGTAGTGCAGCCCGTTCTGCCGGAACACGCCGTCGTCCCGGTCCGGCACCCACCGCGACTTCGCCGTCTCCACGACCTCCCGTGCACTCACCGGTTCCGGCGCGTCCACCCCGGTGACCCGGAGCGCGGCCAGCAGCCCGAGCGTCGCCACACCCCCGAACACCAGGAAGGCGCCCTGGAACCCGAGGAAGTCCACGACCAGGCCGGCGCCGCCCCAGCCGACCAGGAACCCGAGGGCCCGCGAGGTGTGGTAGGAGGACAGCGACCGGCCGCGCTCCGCCGCGTCCCGCCCGTCGGACAGGGCGGCCAGTGCGACCGGCGGGAACGCGACCGCGGCCACCGAGAACAGGAACCGCAAACCCAGCACGGTCTCCGTCGTCGTCAGGATGCCGAAGACCGGGAGCATCAGCGCGGGACCGAGCATCCCGCCGACCAGGAAGATCTTCCGGCGGCCGGACGCGTCCGACATCGCACCCCACAGCGGGGCGAACAGCAGCATCGCACCCCAGAACGCCACCTCGGACAGGCTGATGACGAACGGCGACGCCCCCAGCTCCTTCAGGTATAACTGGAGCACGATGCCGATGCCCACCATGTAGACGAGCCGCAGCAGGTTGGCGGACACCAGCGGCAGCTCCTCCCGCGAGTAGCGCATGGGAACGAGCGCGGGCACGAGATTTAAAACGGCTTGAACCGTCCCGCACTAGAACCGTGGCAGGTCGAGGTCGTCATGGTCGAACCGGTCCTCGCAGTACGCACACTCGAGTTCGACCGGGTCCTCGGCGACGACGTCGAACCGTGGCTCGACGGGTTCGCCCGTGTTCGTCACGCACGCCGGGTTGGGACAGTCCACCACACCGGTCACCGTCCCGGGAAGGGTCACGTCCTCCTTCCGGACCACGTCGTGGTCCCGGATGACGTTCACCGTCGCGCTCGGGGCGAAGATGGCGGCGGCCGTCATCTCGTCCGGTCCGATCTCCTTCCCCTCGATCTTCAGGATGTCCTTCGTCCCGAGTGTCGCGCTGTCCACGTTCACCAGGAGGGAGATGGTGCTGTCGTCGGGCACGTCCAGCAGCCGCAGCAGGCGGCGGCCCTCGCCCGCGGGGACGTGGTCGATGACCGTTCCCTCCTCGATCTTGGAGACGCGGAGCGACGGCATCAGGCATCCACCCCCAGCAGGTCGCTCACGAGCGCCATCCGGACCGGGACGCCGTTCCCGGCCTGCGCGAAGTACCGGGCCTGCGGCAGGTCGTCCACCGCCGGGTCGATCTCGCCCACCCGTGGCAGCGGATGGAGCAGCGACGCGTCGTCCCGCATCGACCGCACCGCGTCCCGGTCCAGCACGTACGCGTCCTTCACCGCCTCGTACGACTCGCGGTCCGGGAACCGCTCCTCCTGGATGCGCGTGGCGTACAGCACGTCCAGGTCGGCGATGTCCAGCTCGTCCGTCTCCACGATGTCCAGGTCCACCGCGTCCCGGATCTCCTCCGGGAGCCGGATGGCGTCGGGCGCGATGCACCGCACCGTCACGTCGTCGAACAGGGCGAGCGCGTGCACGAGCGAGTGGACGGTCCGGCCGTACTTGAGGTCGCCGAGCATCCCGACGGACAGGCCGTCGATACCCCCCTGCTCCTGCCGGATGGTGTACAGGTCGAGCAGCGTCTGGGTCGGGTGCTGGTTGGCGCCGTCCCCGCCGTTGATGACCGGGACGTCCGTGTTCTCCGCGAGGAGGCGTGCCGTGCCCTCGTGCGGGCTCCGCACCACGACGACGTCGCCGTACTCCGCGACCACCGTCCCGGTGTCGTACACCGTCTCCCCTTTCGCCAGCGACGACGCCTCCTCCTGCAGCGCGATGGTGGAGCCGCCGAGCCGCTGCATCGCTGCCTGGAACGACAGCCGTGTGCGGGTGGACGGTTCGAAGAAGAGCGTGGCGAGGACGCGGCCCGGTGCGAGGTCGACCTGGTCCTCCCGGGGCATCCCGTCGATGCGCTCCGCGCGGGAGAGGAGGGACGCGATGCGGGACCGGTCGAGGTCCCGGACCGATATCAGGTCCCGCGCCATACGCTATACTGGTCGCGCGACGTTCAAGTATCTTCCCATTTAAAAACGTTACCTTCAAGTGGTGAAACATGAGTATGTACGACGATGCGGGGGAGGACGTCCCGCTCTACCTCGGCGACCACGGGCTGACCGTCTTCCTGGACGACGACACCGTCGGTGTCCGCACCCGGGACGACGATGTCGCCATCTACAGGGATACCGAGCCCATCACCACCAACTACGGGCTGATGGAGCGGCAGATCGGGGGGATGCTCCCCGACGGGTTCGACATCGAGTACGACGACCACGCGTTCGTCATCCGGTCGACGGAGCCGGTCCCGGTGCCGGACTCGGAACGGTACTTCGGCCTCGTGCAGGACACCGGCTCGTACCGGATGACGTTGACCGACCGGGCCGGCGACGCCCCGGTCATCCCGCAGCGCTCCGCCCGGTTCACCCGGCAGATGGAGGAGGAGTCCGCCATCCCGTCCGTCCCGGAGGACGCGTCCGCCCTGGTCATGGAGGGCACCGACCTGTTCGGGGTCTCCGGCGTCTTCGACGCGACCAGGACGGCCGCCGACCGGATGTTCGACCTGGACATGGAGCACGATGAGTTCTAGGACGGGCCGCGATCGCCGGGCAGCGATGACCGGCTTCTTAAACCTTCGCCCGAAGGCCGATACATGACAATGACAGAGACAATCGTACCGGACACGTCGATCATCGTCGACGGCAAGTTGACGGACCTGATCAGGCGTGGCGACCTTGAGGACGTCGAGATCGTCGTCCCCGAGGCCGTTATCGATGAACTGGAAAGCCAGGCGAACAACGGACGGGAGATCGGGTACGCCGGTCTCGACGAACTCGAGGACCTCCAGGAACTGACCGTCGACTACCCCATCACGGTCCGGCAGACCGGCCGGCGCCCGACCGGGGACGAGATCGAGCGGGCCAAGGAGGGGAGCGTCGATGCGCTCATCCGTGACGTCGCGAAGGATCTCGACGCGACGCTGTACACGGCGGACTTCATCCAGCACCGCGTCGCGAAGGCGATGGATATCAAGGTCCGCTACTTCGAGAAGGACGAGGACGTCGAGTTCTCCATCCGCGACTACTTCGATGATGACGTCATGTCCGTCCACCTCAAGCAGGGGGACGTCCCGAAGGCGAAGCGCGGCAAGCCGGGCAACCTGACGTACGAGGCCATCGGCACCGAGACGCTGGAGAAGCGCGACCTGGAACGGCTGATGAAGGAGGTCATCGAGACCGCCGAGTCGGCCGATTCCGGGCTGGTCGAGATGGACATGGACGGTGCGACCGTCGTCCAGATCGGCGACCTCCGGATCTCCATGACCCAGCCCCCGTTCTCCGAGGCACGGGAGATCACCGCGGTCCGGCCCATCGTCAAGGTGGGGCTGGACGACTACGACCTGTCCGACAAGCTGAAGACCCGGCTGCTGGAGAACGCGGAGGGCATCCTCATCTCCGGCGCGCCGGGCCACGGCAAGTCGACGTTCGCCCAGGCGCTCGCGGAGCGGTACAGCGAGAGCGGCCGCGTCGTCAAGACGATGGAGCACCCGCGCGACCTGCAGGTCGGCTCCGACATCACCCAGTACGCGAAGCTCGAGGGCGAGATGGAGAACACCGGTGACCTGCTTCTTCTGGTCCGACCGGACTACACGGTCTACGACGAGGTGCGGAAGACCGAGGACTTCGAGGTCTTCTCCGACATGCGGCTTGCCGGTGTCGGCATGCTCGGTGTGGTCCACGCGTCCGACGCGCTCGACGCCATCCAGCGGCTCATCGGCCGCGTCGAACTCGGTGTCATCCCGCAGATCGTCGACACCGTCGTCTTCATCAAGAACGCCGAGGTCGCCAAGGTCTACAAGCTGGAGCTGACCGTCAAGGTCCCGACCGGCATGACCGAGGCCGACCTGGCCCGGCCGGTCATCCAGATCAAGGACTTCGAGACCGACCAGGCCGAGTACGAGATCTACACGTACGGCGAGGAGACCGTGGTCATCCCGGTCCAGGGCGGCGGCGACACCGCCTCCCGGATGGAGGAGCTGGCCGCGGAGCAGCTGGAGTACCACCTCCAGAAGGAGGTCGACGACCCGCAGGTCGAATGGGTCGGCGAGGACCGTATCAAGCTCTATGTCGACGAGTCCGACATCGGCCAGCTCATCGGCAAGCAGGGCCAGAATATCGACAAGATCGAGGAGCGGTACGGCATCCACATCACCGTCGAGCCGCGCAGCGAGGCCGACGGCGGCAGCCGGTCGAGCGAGACGCAGCGGGAGATCGACTGCCACCTCGAGGAGTCCGGCAACAAGGTCACCGTCACCGTCGACAAGAAGCACATGGGCAAGGACCTCGACATCTACTCCGGCGACGACTTCCTCTTCTCCGCCACCGTCGGCAAGGGCGGGAAGATCACGCTGACCAAGGAATCCGAGTTCGCCCGCAAGCTGCTCGCGGCGCACGAGGAGGACGCGCTCGTCCTCAAGCACTAGAAAAGAACCGTTCAGGGGCCGGCATCCCGGCCCCGCCCCAACTTCTATCCCGGTCTTCGGCTACAGCCACCCGGTGAGGAGCGACACCAGGACGTCGAGCAGGCCGTCACCGTCTTCCTCCTCGTCGTACCCGGGACTCTCCATCACCTCGACCAGGTCGCCGTCGTGCATCACCGACAGCCGGTAGTCACCCGGCGCCTCGAACGACGCATCGTACGTCACCGCGCCCACGCACTCCACGCACGCCCCGTCGGACCGCTCGGTCGTCACGTTCAGCACGAACGTCCCGTTGTCCCGGTCGATGACCTCGTGGTCCACGGTGTGGCACGGGGTCGCGGTCGTCACCGTCCCGCTGAACGAGACGACATCCCACCGTTCCTCCTGTGCGTCCGACCCGTCACCGGCAGGAGCCGTGGACCAGTTCACGTCCGCCAGGCCGGACGCGTTCCCGCTCGCACAGGACGCCCCGGTCTGGGCGACCTCGGCCCGCCACAGGATCCGGCTCCCGTTCTCCCCCTCGGTCACCCCGGTGGAGGCGCCCGCGGACGCGCCCGAGCCGGACATGATGTGCGCGTCGCCGCTCCGGTTGCCGCTGTCGTTGTAGCCCGCGACGGCCCCCGCGGCCGGGACCAGCGCGATGAGCAGTGCCGTGATGAGTATCCGCTTCATGGTATCACACCGGGACATTCCGCAGGACCTGTTAAAAAGGCCGGTGCGACCGTTCGGTGTGCACCGAACGCACGCCTATGCGTCCCCGGTATCCTCGAGATGGACGTCCGCCACCGCCAGTTCCGGGACGGCCGCGAGGTCCGGCACGGCGACGTCACCCCACTCCCGGAGCTCGATGCGGTCCCGGTACAGCCGCACCTCTGCACCGACGTCGCCCCGGTTGACGTACGTCTCCGCCTCCCGGCCACGACCATCGAACAGGAAGCCGGCCCGGTCGATGGCGCGGTATATCTTCTCCTTCACCTTCGCCCGCTCCCCGTCCGTCACGGTGAACGTCGTGGTGCGGACGGTGCGCCACGGGTCCCGGTCGAGCGGGTCGGCCGGGTCCACCTCGTGGTCGACGTACCGCTCCCCGTCCGGCTCCGCGCCGAGCGGCTCGGTGTACAGTCCGCCGTCCGGCGTCTCCACCAGCAGCGTGTCCGGCCCGCGGTAGACCCGGTGGTCGTCATCGCCCGGAACCTCCTCGTACCTGGACGAATCGGCCGCGAGCGAGAGCACCGCCGGTGTCTCCACCCCGTCATCGAGCGCCGCCAGCACGGGATCCTCCGCAGACATGATGTATCTACGGGTTCGTAACGATAAAACTGTTGGGATGCGGGCGGTGGCTGAACGGACGTTCAATCGTCCAGGTCGAGCGCGTCGCGCAGCGTCTCCGCCCGGGACGACGCATCCTGCCGGAACCGTTCGAACCCCCTGTCGGTCAGAACCCGGTACGCGGTGAAGCCGGTGTCGTGCTCCCCCGTGGGACACCGGTAGTCGACCTCGACGGTGTGCCGCGTCCCCGGTGGGACCCTGCGGGGCGACGGCGCGGTGATCTCGTTCGGCCGCACCGTCACGTCCCGGGACATGGCTGGCCGGGCGTCCCGCACCCTGGCCCCGCTCCCGGCCCACGTCGCGTAGTCCATCAGCCCGAGGCAGCCGGTGCAGACCGGTCCGCGGCTCCGTGCGGTCCGCAGCTTCTCCTCCGCCTCCACGTGTTGGTCCGGCGTGTATCCCTCCGCGTCCGGCGCGGTCGCGACGTCGTACCGGTCCGCGAGGAACGTCACGAACGCCTCGTCCGACGGCTCCTCGCCGTGCGCCCGCGTGTACGCCCGGGAGAAGGTGGCGACCAGGTCCTCCCGGACCCGTCCCGCGTCGCCGTCGAACACGTCGCGCAGCACGGTGCGGGCGTACCGCTCCGCCGCGTCCCGCTCCATGGCCCGGGCTGGGATGCGCCGCTACTAAAGCGTTCCGGTCGCCCGGAGGTCCTGGCTCCCATCGATCATCAGGTCGAGGACGGCGAGGACCGGGACCAGCAGCCGGTCCGGCACGCCAAGCGTCGCCCCGGGCAGCGCCACCAGGCCGGTCGCGAACACCAGGAGCAGCACGACGTTCGACGGGTTGTGTTCGATGTGCCGGTACGCGAGCGCCTCGCCTCCGTGCCACATCCGCCACTCGTCCACCAGGTCCTTCCCCAGCGCGACAGCAAGGACGGCGAGGATGAACGTGGCCGGAAGCGTCCCATGCGCAGCGATGATGCTGCCGTAGAGAAGTGTGAAGAAGAGGAAGGAAAGGATGTACTGGCGGCGTCTCCGCCGCCAGACGGAACGGGTCATACTGTCATGCGGCAATCTCGAACTGGTCGTCGAGCCCGAGCTCCTCGACCAGCTCCTTGGACCGGTTGCGGACCGTCACTTCCGTGACGTTCAGCATCTCCGCGACCTCCTTCTGGGTGCGCTTCTCGCCCTCGATGTTCGAGGCGATGTAGAGCGCGGAGGCGGCGATACCCGTCGGGGCCTTGCCCGCCAGGATCTCCTTGTCCTTCGCGTCGGAGATGATGCCCTTCGCGTTGTCCCGGACCAGGCCGGAGAGGTCCAGCTTGTCGGCGAACCGCTTGATATGGTCCTCCGGCTGCGGCGGGACCACGCGCATGCCCATCTCCCGGCCGATGTACCGGTAGGACTTGCCGATGCGACGCTTGCCGACGCCCGTGACGTCGGAGATCTCGTCCAGCGTCCGCGGCGTGCCCTCCTCCCTGGCCACGATGTAGATGAGCGCGGCCAGCATCTCGGACATGTCCCTGCCGCGCATCAGGCCCTTGTCCTTCGCCTGCTCGACCAGTTCCGTGACCCGTTCGTGGACGGACCGCGGCAGTTCGAGCTGGGAGATGATGCGGTTCAGTTCGGACAGTTCGAACGTGGCGTCGTCACCACGGTTCTGCTGCCATTTCTCGATACCCGAGTACGATGGCCGGCTGGTCGTTCGGCTCTGGAAGTTGCCGGAGTGACCCTCCGTGCCGGAATCATCAGATTCGAACTCGTTCCCGCATTCGTTACAGACCGTCGTCCCGTCGAGCCGCTGCTCGACATCGGATGCTCCACAGTTTGTACAGACGTTCATGTCGTCGTCGACCGCAACATCAGCTTCAGCGAATGCTTCCATTGTGTGTCAATCCCCCACGTCCCCCGACGTGCCTGCAACCCTTCCGGGCACATCTTTAAAAATGTTTGCCCGGGGCCGGTTGTGACCGTTGGGTGATATAATAAGTTATCGTTCAGTATTTATAAAAGTTGTTACTGTCCGGGCGGTAATCCAGATGAAATATGCCTCGGGAGGAGGATTTCCTGTGGAGCCGGGGCGCCGGTCAGCGCGGCGCCCCGACCAGCACGAGACGTGACTGCGCGTCCCGG
This sequence comes from uncultured archaeon, assembly GCA_964575915.1. Lineage (GTDB taxonomy): Archaea > Nanohalarchaeota > Nanosalinia > Nanosalinales > Nanohalalkaliarchaeaceae > CAZNTD01. Next base: position 24,550 of record CAZNTD010000010.1, read on the forward strand.
TTCACGATCTGCCGCGACTCCGCCGCATCGACCCGGAGCGCCTCACCCGCCTCCAGCGGCACCGTCTCGCCGTCCACCGTCACGTCCACCCCGCCGGACTCGACGTAGTACACCTCCTCCTGCTCGTCGTGGCTGTGCTCCTTCCCGGCCTGGCCCGGCTCCAGCTCCAGGATGGTGAACCCGATGACATCCGTTTCCAGCGCGTCCTTCAGGACGCATCCTCGCAGGCGAGGATGCTTGAACAGCGTTCAGCATGCGCGGAACGCTGTGAACGACATCCGTCCCACGTCCGCCGGCACGACAGACTCCACGTCGTCCGGCGATGCTTTCTGGTATCCCATGCGCCCACCTGTCTCCCAACCGTTTTACATCTCGCGGTTCACAGCGTGACCCGCCGCAGCAGCTGCGCGTTCAGCGCCACGATGACCGTGCTCGCGGACATGAACAGCGCCCCGACCGCCGGCGAGATCCCGATGCCCCACGGTGCGAGGACGCCGGCGGCCAGCGGCAGCGCCACGACGTTGTACCCGGTCGCCCAGAACAGGTTCTGCACCATCTTCCGGTA